>CAYTBC010000200.1:0-7296 GCA_964435765.1 uncultured Desulfosarcina sp. | reverse complement strand
GAAGGACTGGATTACTGGTATGACACGCTTTTTCTGGAGGAACTCGGCCGCATTCATGGATCCGGCATCCCGGTTGCCATCGCAGTGCAGACGCACATGGCCACGCCGGCAATATACGAATTCGGCAGCGAGTACTTAAAAGAGACCTACCTGAAGCCGGCCATTGCCGGTGATCTGGTCTCATCCATCGCCGTCACCGAGCCCGGTGCCGGTTCAGATGTCAGCGCCATCCGGACCACTGCGAGGAAGGAGAGGGACTCCTATGTGATCAACGGCTCTAAAACGTATATCACCAACGGCACCCAGGCGGACTTTTTGACCCTGCTGGCCCGCACCAGTGAAGATCCGGGATATCACTCCTTCAGCCTGTTTGTGGTTCCCACCAACCTGCCGGGTTTCCAGGTAAGCCGCAAGCTGGACAAAATGGGGCTGCGAAGCAGCGACACGGCGGAGCTTTTTTTCGACGACCTGCGGATCCCGGCTGAAAACCTCATCGGCAACGAAGGCGAAGGCTTTATCTACCAGATGCAGCAGTTTCAACATGAACGGTTTTCAGCCATTCCCATGTCCTATGTGTCGGCCGAGGAAATGATGGCTATGGCCGTCGAACACATCCGCAAACGGATTGTTTTCGGCAAGCCCCTGGTCGCCAGACAGGTGCTGCGCCACCGGCTGGCCGACTGGCAGACCGAGACCGAGTGTTTGCGACAGCTGACCTACCATATTGTCAGAATGAAAGAAGCCGGCCTGGATGTGACCCGCGAAGTGTCCATGGCCAAACTCTATGCCTCGCAGCTGGTAAAAAAAGTCGCCGACGGCTGCCTGCAGATGTACGGCGGGTTAGGTTTTATGAACGAAATGCTGATTTCACGCAGCTATCGCGACGCCCGGTTGATTGCCATCGGCGGCGGGGCGGATGAGATTATGAGGGAGATAATTGCGAAGATGGAGCTTGGATAATTAATCCGCCCTGAGATATAAACATTCAAGGGTTTCAATAGTTCTTGGAAAGATTAAGATACATACTGGAGTGAAGCTCCTGCGGATTAATTATTTTATGCTCCGCATTTTTTTATTGCGCTAACTCAAATCAGCTAACGGCAAGTTACTCTTAAACAGTACAAACCGGAACCCAAAAGGTCTCTCGCTAAGACGCAAAGAGGCCAAGATTACGATAATAATTTACCTTTGCGGGCTTTTCGGCTTTGCGAGAAAATTTTTTATCACAAAATACAAAGATCTTTTAAGATTCTAAAAAATCAAGACGGTCCCAGGCATCTTAAAGATCGAAACGATCCTAGCGCTCTCAGTGATCTCAGCCATCAAAACAAGGGTCGACTCGAAATGACAAATACAATCAAAGGCGGCAACAAAATCTACTTCACCAAAGACCACGACATGGTGCGTCGCGCAGTCGGCGATTTTGTAAAAAAAGAAATCAACCCGCATGTGGATCAATGGGAAGAAGAGGGATTCGCTCCGCTAAAAGATATATTCAAAAAAATGGGCGGCCTCGGATTTCTCGGAATCCGCTATGATCCCGTGTACGGCGGGCAGGGACTGGACTACTGGTATGACACCGTTTTTCTCGAAGAATTGGGCCACATCAAAGCCCTGGGCTTGTCGGTGGCCATCACCGTCCAGACGCACATGGCAACTCCCGCCATCAATGAATTCGGCAGCGACTACCTGAAGGACACCTACTTGAGAGGCGCCATTGCCGGGGATCTGGTCGGTGCGATTGCCGTCACCGAACCGGGCGCCGGGTCGGATGTGGCCGCCCTTCAGACCACGGCCAAAAAGCATAACGGTGATTACGTCATCAACGGCTCCAAAATGTATATCACCAACGGCACCCAGGCGGATTTTTTAACCCTGTTGGCTCGAACCGGCGATGAACCCGGCTATCATTCTTTCAGCCTGTTTGTCGTGCCCACAGATTTGCCCGGGTTTTCGGTCAGCCGAAAACTGGACAAGCTCGGAATCCGAATCAGCGACACGGCCGAACTGTTTTTTGACAATGTCAAAGTACCTGCGGCCAACCTGATCGGCAAAGAGAATGAAGGCTTCATCTACCAGATGATGCAGTTTCAGCACGAACGCTTCTCTCTGCTGCCGTTTGCGTGCACGGCTGCCAGAGATATCATCGAGATGACCTTGGAGCACATCCGGCAACGGGTGGTCTTCGGCAAGCCTTTAGTTGCAAAACAGGTGCTGCGGCACCGCTTGGCCGATTGGCTGACGGAAATCGAGTGTCTGCAGCAGTTGATCTATCATATCGTCAGAATGAAGCAGGCCGGGCTGGACGCCACCCGCGAAATATCGATGGGCAAGCTGGTTGCCAGTCAGGTGCTCAATAGGGTGGCCGACGGCTGTCTACAGATGTACGGCGGTCTTGGATTTATGAGCGAAATGCTGATTTCAAGATATTACCGGGATGCGCGCGGCTTGTCCATCGGCGGCGGTGCGGATGAGGTGATGCGGGACATGATTGCCAAAATGGAAGGCTACTGATTTGAATGGGGATTTCGGAATGCGGAATGCGGAAATTGAGCTGAACAATTACCATCTTCCTCTAATGATGTATCCTCTCATTAAGCTTTCAGCTATGAGCTATGAGCTTGGCTGTTCGTGCCTCTACCCTATGCGCTTTGCTCTATGCATTAAGAATTAGGTCTTACAGATTTTGAAGGAAAATACCATGCCGACAGCGGCAAATAATACAGCAAAAATTTTAAAAGCCAGGCCCTCGCCGCCCGGGCGCCTAAAAATTGTCGCGTCCCTGAAAACCCTGCTGGCTGAAAAGGACTTCGGTGCCATCACCACCGCCGAGATTGCAAAAACCGCCGGGGTGACCGAAGCGCTCATCTATAAGTACTTTAAAGACAAACGCGATCTACTCCACCAGATTCTCAGTGAATATCTCGAGCAGTACCGGGCTCAGATTACCTATGACCTGAAAGGGATCAAAGGCGCATTTAACAAGCTTCGCAAACTCATCTGGTCCCATATTAATGTTTATGCAACCAACAGGGTATTTGCCAAAATCCTGCTCATCGAAGTTCGCAACTACCCGGATTACTATAAGAGTGAAACTTATGAACGGGTGCGAGAATACAGCGACATCGTTTTGAACATCCTTGAAGAGGGCATCCGGAACAAGGAAATCCGGAACGACATTTCACCGAAACTGATGCGCCACGGAATTCTTGGCAGTATCGAACAGATATGCCTTTCCGGAATCACCTTTGGTCGCGTAATCGACCCCGATGACCTCACCGAACAGCTGTGTGAGTTTATTTTCAAAGGCATAAAGAGAGAAAGCTCATAGCTCAAAGAAAAAAATTGTCTGGTTATATAGAAAGAGCAAGTACAAGGAATGTGGGAGCGGTTTTTACTAGCATCCCGCTGCTTTTTAGCGGGGCAACCGCGAAATCAGCGGAATAGTTCATTTCAAATTTTAGATCATTTTATCAATAAAAAGATCCGGAGGTTTGCGGCATGGGAAAATGGATGGACGGCTACCTGGAAAAGCTGGCTGCCAATCGCAGGGAAAACCTTGAGGGCGGAGGAGCGGATCGCATCGAACGGCAGCATCAGCTGGGCAAACTGACTGCCAGGGAAAGAATAGAACGCCTCGCTGATCCGGGTACTTTTGAAGAAATCGGATCCCTGGTGAGGGAATTTCGCTTCGGCCTGGCGGGGGCGGCCAAGCCCAGCCCTTCAGACGGGGTGGTTATGGGCCTGGCCCGGGTGAAGGGGCGGCCGGTGATGGCCTACAGTTTGGATTTCACCGTCATGTCCGGATCCATCGGCGACCAGGGTGTCTGGAAAATTGCCGAATTGGTTCAAATGGCCGCGCAGGAGCAAATGCCGGTTATCGGCATGTTCGACTCCGCCGGCTCCAGAATCAGCCTGAAAGACGGCTACGTGGGGTTGAACGGCTTGGGCCGGCTTATAAAAAACTATTGCATTTACTCCGGGGTCATTCCGCAAATCGCACTGATTTTAGGGCCTTGCACCGGTCCCCTGGCCCAGGTGCCGGTCTTGTCCAACTTTCTGATCATCAACCGGAAGACGGGGTTTTTATGGTGGGGCGGCGAGATATCATCCGATGATGCCGGTTCGGCCGAATTCCACATGGAAAAAAGCGGCCAATGCGATCTGATCGCAGACAGCGATGAGGAGGCCATCGATCAGGTCAAGCAGCTGTTGGCCTTCATCCCCGCCAACTGCTGGGAAAAGCCGGCAGACATTCAGTCCACGGATGATCCCCAGCGAAATGAGCAGGCTTTGCTCGACGTGATGCCCGAGGACAGCCGGTTTACCTACGACATGCACGAAATCATTGAATTGATCGTCGACAACGGTGAATTCTTCGAACTCAAAGGGGACTTCGCCCCCAACATGATCACCGGTTTTGCCCGGTTTGACGGGATGGTTGCCGGCATCGCCGCCAGCAACCCGGATGAACTCAGCGGTATCATGGAACCGGATTCCTCCGACAAGTACGACCGCTTTATCATGTTTCTGGACGCCTTCAACATCCCGCTGCTGACCATATCGGACACACCGGCCTTCCCGCCCGGCGACAAGTGGGAGCGGATGGGCGTCATCCGGCACGGCGCCAAAAATCTGCACGGCTACTCACACCTGACCAATCCCAAAATTACCCTGGTGTTAAGGCGCTCCTACGGCGGCTCGAACATCGTTATGGGCTGCAGCAAGATGGGGCCTGACTTCATCTACGGCTGGCCGACCACGGAATTTGCACCCACCGGGCCGGAATCCATTGTTCAGGCCGTGTTCCACAAGGAGCTGGACAAGGCCCGGCAGGAAGGCAAATACGACGAGGTCTACAACTTTTTTTTGAGCATCCTGAAAGAACATTTCAGTGTCATGAACATGGGTAAAATGTTTACGACCTACTACACGGTCCATGAAGTCATAGATCCCGCCGAAACCCGCTCCAAGGTCGTCAAGGCCCTGCGGGCCAGCATGAATAAATCTGAAAAGGTGCCGGAGAAGAGAAGGTTTATAAAACCGGCTTAAAAGGATAAATGCTGGAGTGGTGGAGCAATGGAGTAATGGAGTAATGGAAAATAAAAATCGGAATTTTAAGTCCTTTTTTACCAACACTCCAGCACTCCATAACTCCAACACTCCAATGTTAGAAATTAATGATAACTCAGATTTTCAGGATAAAGTTAAAAATACTGAACAGATCTGACAAAGGAACCTATAATGGGTAAACATATGGACGAAGCCATCCAGCGCTTTAAAGCGGTCCAGGCCAAAAACCTTTTGGGCGGGGGGGACAAACACATCGAACGGCAGCACGGCCGCGGCAAACTGACGGCCCGCGAAAGAATCGAGATTCTGGTGGACCCCGGCAGCTTCAGCGAGCTGGGTTCGTTTGTGGGGACCACCAGCCGGCGCATCGACGGCCGCATACCGGACGCGCCTTGCGACGGTGCCGTTGTCGGCACGGGCCGGGTAAACGGCCGCCTGATCATGGTCCATGCCAGCGATTTTACGGTCCTGGGCGGATCCATCGGCGCCCAGCACATCGCCAAGTTTGCCAAACCCCTTGAAATGGCCGGCCGCTGGGGAATTCCGATGGTCAATCTTCTGGATTCATCCGGGGGGCGGCTGGGGTACGAAGACGTTGCCATGGCGGGCTTTGATTGGTATTTTCGCATCCAATCCCTGTATTCCGGGGTCATACCCCAGATTACCATCCTCATGGGCCCCTGCATCGCCGGCGGGGCCTATCTTCCGACCCTGTGCGATTTTTTATTTATGAGCCGGAATTCCGCCAACATGTGGCTGGGGGGACCGCGACAGACCCAGGCGGCAACATCCGAAAAAATAGACCGCAGCGTCGGAGGCGCCGACTATCATATGCAGCTCAGCGGCAGCTGCGATGTGGTCGGCGATGACGATGAAGAAACCATCAGGAAATGCCGACGGCTGCTCGGTTATTTGCCGCAGAACTACAGGGAAAAACCGCCCGCCCTGGAATCGGCCGACGATCCTCTCCGCACAGTGGATGATCTCAGGGACATCGTGCCCGATGAATATGATCAGACCTACGATATGCACGCGGTGATCGAAAAACTGGTTGATAAGGGCGACTATTTTGAAATAAAAGATGAATATGCGAAAAACCTGATGACCTGTTTCGGCCGGTTTGACGGTCAGGTGGTGGGCCTGGCGGCGTGCAACCCCTGTTATCCGGGCAGCATCCTGGAAATTAACGCCTGCGATAAGTACTACCGGTTTCTGCAGGTCCTGGATGCTTATAACATCCCCCTGGTCAATCTGGTGGACACCCCGCCCTTGGTTCCGGGAGAAGCGGAAGAAACCCGGGGGCTGATGCGGCACATGGGCAAAATTGTCGACGTCTACGCCACGGCGACGGTGCCCAAAATCAGCATCATTTTGCGGGAAGCTTATGCCGATGCCGGCAGTATGATCATGGGGGGGCTCAAGAGCATGGGGGCCGATTTAACCTACGCCTGGCCCATCGCGCGTTTTGCGGTGGAAGCCTCGCAGCAGGATTACCGCAAAATCTACGGCCGGGGCATCGAGCAGGATGCGTATGAATCCTATCTTAACCGCTCAAGGGAGCGTGTTGATGCCTTTGGTGCCGCCCATAGCTGGACCAGCCAAATTGTTGATGAAATCATTTTGCCCGGTGAAACACGCAAAAAGATTATCGAAGCGCTGAGGCTGACCGCAAACAAGCGGGAGACATTGCCCGAGCGTGCTAAAAATCACGGCACCTCACCGACATGATCGAAAAATGTTTATTGCATAAATTTAACCACAGAGAATAAAAGAAGGTGACCAAAATGGCGAACGCACCCGGAAAAGTAAAACGAGTAGAAGTCAGAGCACCGATGTCGGGCGTATTTTTCCGCAGACCCGGACCCGATGATCCCCCCTACGTGACGATCGGCGACATGGTCAAAAAGAAGCAGGTGATCGCATTGCTGGAGACCATGAAGGTTTTTCAGAAAATAAAATCTCCGGTGGACGGCAAAGTCGTCGAAATAGCGGTCGAAAATGAAACCCCGCTGAAGGATGACGATTTGATATTTGTGATCGAAAAAGAGTGACAGGTTTGGGGTTTAAAGGCTCAATGGTTCAGCGGTTTCGCCGATTTATGCGAACGCCAATGTTGTAACAAAGATTGAGAGTGTTCTAAGGGAGGGGCCCTCTTATGAAACTCCACCACTCGAAACAGCGAACCGCAGAATATCGAATATCGAACCGCAGAATATCGAAGGA
>CAYTBC010000199.1:0-7315 GCA_964435765.1 uncultured Desulfosarcina sp. | reverse complement strand
GCGGGCCTCCAGACCGCACTCGGAAATGGCCGGATCCCGCGACGTGTAGAAGCTGACGATTTTTTCGACCGTAACGGCCTCGTTCACCTCGATTGGGACTTCAAAAAGCTGGGTGACATAGCCGGTTTCCTGCAGGGTGCGGCGGTCCACGGACACGGCCGTGCCTTCGCTGAAAACCTGCGTTCTGGCAGCCAGGGCCACCCGCAGTTCGGATTGATTGGTCTCCATTTTTAAAAAAATGGTATCGTCCGCCGGTTTCCCGGTCTCCAGCGGTGTGAGGTGCTGGTTATTCAGGTCCTGGTAGCGTTCAACGCCGCTATTGACGATGCGGCCGTCGAGGGCCGAGCGGAACTCGACCCGTCCCGACCAGTTTTCCGCAATGAGCTTGGTCTCCAGCCCCGCCAGATGGGCGCGGCTCATGTGAACAAAGCGGCGCTCGATCAGGCGGGTCACCCGCCGCTGGTCGTCGCTGAAGCGAATGGTACGCCACAGCGTACCGTTGCGAATATCCAGCTCCTGGCAATAATCCAGTACTTCGACCTGGGAAAGATCGAACCAGTCGCCGTGTTCGAATCGAAAGTTCAAGGGCAGCCAGTTGGGCATATTGACGAGATCCTCATTTTCAATGATTCTTCCCACCTTTTCCGTTTTAAGACGATTATAGCCGCCTGCCAGATAGGTGCCGGGGTAGTGAACCCCATCGTCTTCAGATTCCGGACTCGCACCGCGGGTGGCAAAATAGCCGTTTCCCAGCGTGCACAATGCTTCGCGCAATTTTTCTTCTTCAGGTTTGAAGCCGGTGTAGACCAGGCGCCAGGCGCTCAGATCGGCTGCCTGCTGCAGTTTGTCGGCCAGCTTGAGCAGAAATTGCCGGACTTCCTGTGGATCTCGCAGCCGATAGCGGGCGGCACTGTCGTTGGCTGCCGTGTCGTCGACCCGAATGCCGATGCCGTCGTTGCGGATCTCCCGGAACGCATCTTCATCCGTGACATCATCGCCGATATAAACCGGCATTACAGCGCTGCACTCTAGATCAAGCGCATCTTCCAGGAGCCACCGAACCGCCCGGCCTTTGTGCCAATCCACGTCCGGCTGCAGTTCGAATATTTTCTTGCCGCCGGACAGCCGCAAGCCGGATCCTTCCCCGTGCACCGCCTGGACCTCCTCTTCGACTGCCGGCACATCCGCCTCCGCCACTTCTCGATAGTGAACCGCGACGGCAAACTTCTTGCGCTCAACCCGGCAGCCGTTAATGGAAGACAAGCGCTTTTGGAGGGCTTTTTCGGCGCGATCGATTTCCGGCAGCAGCCGGCTGCCCTCGGGATGCTCCCGGTGCCGGCCGTCGGGACCGGCAATGTCAAAGCCGTGGCTGCCGGCGTAATACAGCTGCTCGAGGCCGACCCGCTCACGAACGTCCTGCAGATCGCGTCCGCTGACGATCGCCACCGGGCAAATTGCAGCCAGCCGGCGGATGATCTGACGCATATTCCTGGAAAGCTCGGCATCCTCGGGCCGCCGCACGATCGGCGTCAGCGTGCCGTCGTAGTCAAGGAAAACCGCCGGCGTGCGGCCGGCCAAACGGCCGTAGATATCGTTGACGCCCCGCAGCGCGGAGGGGAGTCCATTTTCGGCGGTTGCGACACTCGGCGGATTGTCGATGCCGATTTCGCACAGATCGGACACGACCATATCGGCCCCGTGTTCTTCCAGCGCAGCGGCTTGATCGTCGCGATTTACACCGATGACGCAGGCAAAATGGCCGCGCTTGCCGGCCTGAACGCCCGCCAGGGCATCTTCCACCACGGCGGACCGCTCCGGCCGTACACCCAGCTGCCGGGCGGCTGCCAGAAATATGTCCGGCGCCGGTTTGCCGTTCAGGTCCTGCTCGGCAGAGTCCCGGCCGTCGACGACGGCGTCGAACAGCCCGGTAATGCCGGCCGTGGCGAGGATGGGCCGGCAATTTTTGCTGGAGGATACGACCGCGGTTTTGACCTTGCCGGCCCGCAGATTATGGATGAGACGTATGCTGGAGTCATAAACGTTTACCCCGTCTGATTTCAGCTTTTGCTGAAACAGGATATTTTTGCGGTTTCCAAGTCCATAGACGGTCAATTTTTCCGGCGGATCATCGGGTTGCCCTTCGGTCAGTTCAATTTTGCGCGAGGCCAGAAAATCCACCACGCCGTCATAACGTGGCTTGCCGTCCACATAGCGCAGATAGTCTTCTTTTTTGTCAAACGGCGGCTGTCTGTTACCGGCTGGATTGGTGATTTCCTCCAGCGCCTCATCGAACATTTCCTTCCAGGCAGACGCATGCAGAGAGGCGGTGTCGGTGACGACCCCGTCCAGGTCAAAAATGACGGCGTCGAAACGACGGCTGATCAGCACGAATTTTGGCTCCTCCGGGCAATTCACGAATCAGATCCCCCATCATTATTGAATATTTTAGATTGAAGATTGAATATTTATGGTTCGCCTGCGGCGGATCAATTTTACGAATTCATCAATCTTTAATTTTCATCACATTATTTATACATTCCATCTGCTGAATAAATAGGGTCAATCCAGTATTTCCCTCAGTCCTCGACAGTATTGAAGAATTACGGCTATATGAACTTAAAAAAAAGTAATATTTGTGAGAGGATTTTAATTTTCATTTACTTCGGAGTATTGGAGTAATAACTGAAGGTTTGATATCTTCTTTTTCAATACTCCAATACTCCACCACTCCATTACAAGATCGACACTTTCAAGACCTTCTGATAAGCTTCAATTACCTTAATATTATTCATAGCTCCGCAAAATTACAAGAAGCGCAGGAGACTGCCCGGATGGGATTTTTTAACACGACCATACCAGCGGCAGAGCGGATAAAGCACCAGTAAAACCGCCGCTGCGGCAATGAAGGCCTCCGCCAGCCCCCCGGTTTGAAGCATATTGAAAAGCCGGGCGCCGGCTGTCAGAAGATGCACATGAATGAGCTAAAAGAATAGCGGCGTGCGGCCGAATACCACGACGAATCAGCTTTTAGAGGAGTTCCGATACCTGTACCAATAAATCCAGATTCTTGGCGATAAAAATCAATCCGGCGCTTTCCACCTGATCATGACGCGTTTGAATCCATGATTCGAATGCATTTTGATCCAGGACCGGGTGGGCTTTTAGTTCGGAGTGGATCGTATCGAGGATAAAATGCAGGAAATAGGGTTCATCGGCGGGATATCCTCCTGACTCGGGCAAAACGATCCAATCAGAGCCGCCGGCCGCCAGCACGGCGGCATCCACAGCCTGGAGGACGCCGAATAGGTTGCGGCCTGTGTGACGGCCGCCGGTTTTGCGGCCGTCGGTTGTGCGCTCATCCATGCTTTGGTTGTACAATTGCAGGATCAGCCTATCAAGGGCAGGATTTAATTCCGGCAGGAAAATGGTTTCGCCGTCATAGTTCAGCGTCAGATATAATAATCCGCCCGGTCGTATGAAATTGCAAAATTGACGCAGCACCACGTCGATATCGATCAAATCCATAAATGCATGGGCAATGCCCAAATCCCACTGCCGCCCGCTATTTTCACTTGACAAAAAACGGTACACATCGGCCTGCATAAATTTAACCCATATTTCACCTTCTTGAGTTCGAATAAGGGTGGTTTTTTTCGAACGGGGACTGAAGCCGAAGCCTCCGGCAGCAGCCCAGCGCGCCAGTTGCCGGCGGGATTCACCGACACTGACCGCATCCGAGTCGACGGCCGTGTATTCTGCGAAGGTTAGAAGCTTCCAATCAACCAGCCGCTCGATCATCGTGCCGATTCCGGCTCCCAATTCCAAAACGCTCAACCGGCTTGCCGGGCTGCTTTGGGGCAAAGCTGCGGCCAGCGTCTCCCGGACATATTTATTCAACGCACGATCATCCACGCTCTTCTTGGACGACAGGTAGCGTACAAATCGTTGTCCGTTTATAGTCGACACGGTAAATTCCACCTTAGCGAGCCTCAGAGGATATGAGTCTGAGGCTCGTTTCGGAATCATTATTTTGCAACCAGACGGTCGATAACATGGCCTTGCGGCGTGCTGTGCCACTTCACGGTCACGCGTTCGCCGACTTTGAAATCGTTCAAGGTTGCCATTTTATTGTCTTTGCGCAGTTTGGCGTCCGTCGCCAGCGGTCCGCCGACGGTGAAAACTTTCGAAGCCATCGGGACCTGGATAACGACTGTATTATACGCCAGGTCAATGGCGGTAATTTTACCCGTCATATTGTATGTTTTAGCCAAAACGATTGTGGGCGCCGTTGCCAGAAACGTCAAAACGACTGTCATGGCAACACCTGCTATCCAACTTTTTTTCCTAAGCATGATCTTACCTCCTTCCTCATTTGTAATTGAACACGGTCGTGTTTGGCATGAAATTGAACTGCCATGTTTGCCGTAAAATAACTTAGGTGTTGAAAATATTGTATGGGGTCAAGACTGTATTTTGGCATCTTCTAACCCTAACCCGGACAAGCCTGAACTAAAAAGGACAAATTAATCACGAAAGCTCGAAAGGACGAAAACACGAAAAGAAGATAAGATAAATTTCGTGCTTTCAAAATTTCGTGTTTTCGTGATGATCCTCCCAAGGCGGATTGCATAAAACGCAAAGAATTTACAATTAAGACTCTACGCCTATTGAGCCGGTCGCAGTGCAGCTTGGAATCCCCGTCCGGGTTCGCGGGGTAGCGAAAATACCCTTTAACGGACAATTGAAGAGATATTCTTTCGTTATCTTCTCTTTTTTCTTGGTGTGGCTGCATTTTTGGTTGTCAGGCGGATCATTGTTGGTTGAAATAAATCTTCCCTCCGCCGATCGGAAGCGGAGAATACTGAAACACTTCCCGTCAAATACAGGATTGGTCCTATCGATCCTGGTTGCAGCCTGTTCTATATTTATATCCTTAAAATGAAATTCCCGGGGCCTTGCGGGTTCGGCGCTGAATCTCATGTGAAACTCACCATATATAACTCATAACCAATAAGGAGGCTGAGATGATGCAATTTAAAGAAAATGCCGAGGTACTGACATCAACCGGCGACAAGGTCGGACGGATCGATCGGGTGGTCATTGACCCGAAGTCAAACGAAGTGACGCACCTGGTGGTAAAGAAGGGTATTTTGTTTACCAGGGACAAGGTCGTTCCGCTTGATCAGGTTGAAGCCGCAAATGGAAATGAGGTTGTGTTGAAAGCGGGTCCGACGGACTCGGATGGTTTTCCGGATTTTGAAGAAACCCACTATATTCCGATCGATCAGATTGAGCCATATGCCAAACGCGGATTCGGCGGCGTAAGGCCCCTGGCCTGGTATTACCCGCTGCCGGGAGGGGCCTGGTGGCGCAGGCGAATGGGCGGCTATCCGGGATATCCGGACCCACCCTACGCCCGCAGGACCGAATTGAATATTCCCGAGGACACGGTTCCGCTGGAAGAAGGGGCCAAGGTCGTCAGCAGTGACGACGAAGATGTCGGCAACGTCGAGCGGGTTTACGTTGGAGAAGAGGAACAGCGGGTGACGCATCTGCTGATTTCCCAAGGGGTGATTTCAAAAGTGCGCAGACTGATACCCAGCATGTGGGTGGAGAATGTGCTGATGGACAGGGTTCGATTGTCCATAAGCAAGGATTTTGTTGAGGGCTTGCCGGAATATTCGATCGAGGATTGATCCGAATACCCCCGCCTCGCGGTGTAAAGGGCAATTGCATTATTGCGAGAGTAAAATATCAATAAACTAAGAACTTCCGAGACGTTTAAATGTGACACGCCGGGTTTGGCTACATTCTTTTTATTGTCGATTTACAGGATCGAACCCATTTCATGAGGGAATCAAATTTTCTATCTTTTAGCCTGTCATAACGAGAATGATCCGTGGACAGGTTCGCATCCCAGGGAAGGAATTTTAGGCGTTAAATCGTTAAACTATATTAAGGAGGTGATTTCTATGATGCAATTGACGCCATGGACATGGAGGCCATCCAGACTTGATGTCACCCGATTCAATCGGGATATAGACAGCTTATGGGATCGCTTCGGAAGAGACCTACCATTCGTCGGTTCCGAAAGGGAATGGCTTCCTTCAATAGACGTCGCGGAAACCGACGGCAGCATCACTGTCCGAGCCGAGCTTCCGGGACTCGAAGCCAAGGACATCGACCTGGATATTTCCGGCGACATTCTGTCCATCCGCGGTGAGAAAAAAGGAAAAGGGGAGATAAAGGAAGAGAACTATTATACCCGAGAAAGCTACTACGGTTCATTCCAGCGGTCCATCAGGCTGCCGGCTGAGGTCCAGAGCGATAAAGTGGAAGCCAGCTTTAAAGACGGTGTGCTGGACATCAAGCTTCCCAAGTCTGAAACACCCAAATCAAAAAAGATTAAGATTAATAGCAGTTAATGAACCAAAGAGATTCAAATTACTTTAAAAGACGCCTTCAGCAATGGCTGGAGTCGCTGGAGCAGCAGGCCGGCAACACTGTCAGCTATTTCAGGCAATACGACGAGCGTACAGCGGACCCGCTGGATCAGGCCACCCTCGAATACGAACGCAATTTTGCCCTTCGAATTCACAACAGAGAGGATTTGCTTATCGGGAAAATCAAACAATCCCTGCTGGATATCAAGGAGGGGGTATACGGGTACTGTGAGACTTGCGGCAGCCCGATCGGCGTTAAAAGATTGAAAGTCCGCCCAGTTGCCCGCTATTGCATCGAATGTAAGACCGTGGCGGAAAAAAAGGAGCGGGTTTTAGGTCTGTGATCCGCGCCGGCAGGGCCTCTATAGGCTTTCAGAATCAATGCCGGCTTCCCGGACGACCTGGATGACTTCATCCACGTCTTGGCGATCGGCGACGCCGACATCAAATACTTAATTACTGAACCCCTTAAAAGTTGGGGTCCACACTGTGTCGGGAAATACGTGGGTTCGCAGGCAGGGCACCTACCGCGGCTCTGGCTTTTTTGGACAACAGCTCCCATACAACCGCCGCCGGTTTGAGGCTGAATTGGCTGCGGCCACTGGCCGTTTGGAGAAGCCAGCCCCGCAACCGTTTCCAGCAGTTGTCGATGGCGCAGGTCATTGCTGAGCAGCAGGGTCCGGGCAATGCAATGGCGTTCATATCTTTAAGATTTTAATTAAAAATACAGGATTGACATTATTTACCGCCTGAAGCCAGGAGGTTACTTTATAAAATAAACGCACTAATTTTTAGTGAACCTCCTTAAAGCCTGGAGGTTATCCTGCTTTGACAAGGTTCGAAAAAGGAGGTCCGATGGCCGGCAATTTTAA
>CAYTBC010000198.1:0-7399 GCA_964435765.1 uncultured Desulfosarcina sp. | reverse complement strand
GGAAACGGTATTGGGAAAACGCCGTGGATGTGCCGGGCAAAGCCACCGAGGCCTTGGGGGCGGCAGCCCGGGAAGCGGGCGTCTATCTGGCCATCGGGGTGATCGAGCGGGACACCGATTACAGTCGCGGGACGCTTTACTGTACGCTGCTGTATTTCAGCCCTCAGGGAGAATTGATGGGCAAACACCGCAAACTGAAACCCACCGGTTCAGAACGATTGATATGGGGCGAAGGCGACGGCAGCACCCTGCCTGTTTTTGAAACCGAGATCGGGCGCATCGGGGGACTGATTTGCTGGGAAAACCATATGCCGCTGGCCAGGGTGGCCATGTACGGCAAGGGGGTCGAGATTTACCTGGCCCCCACGGCAGACCAGCGGGATATCTGGCAGGCCGCCTTGCGGCACATTGCCTTTGAAGGACGCTGTTTTGTCCTGGGCTGCAATCAATTCGTGACCAAAGACATGTATCCCGCCGAATTGGAATCAATCGATGAACTCAAAGATCAGCCGGAGATCATGTGCCGCGGCGGCAGCGTTGTCGTCTCTCCGACGGGCGATGTGCTGGCCGGGCCATTGTATGACAAGGAGGACATATTGTACGCCGACCTTGACATGGATGAAATTGTCAGGGCCCAAGTGGATCTGGATGTCGTGGGACACTATGCCCGGCCCGATGTATTTCAACTCTATGTGAACGAGCAGCCTTTGAAACCGGTGAACTATAACCCTAAATGAGTCAAAATTTTAGCTCAATTAGAGTATCATCCAAGTTAAGCGCTTTTATCGAAGAACTGCGCCGAGATCCTGATGAATGACCGGTTGTTCAAATTATAGAAAATGAATGGATTCATCATTAGAATTGTCGGTTATGCTCCCGGGATCATCAAGACCCGGATGACGGATCCTGGAATTCAATCAAAAAAGGCCGTCCCCCCCTCATGAGATGCCCACCGACATCTATCCCACAAGGACCGAGCAAAATGTTATTGATAAGATAATACTTGACATTGTCAAATATTTTTGTTGATAATAGCAAACACGCTAAACAAACCCCATCAAGGATCAAATCATGCCATCTAATCATATCGGTCAAAACGTGGAAGCCGTGCGCAGGTTTAGTCGTTTTTATACAAAGCAAATCGGACTGCTCCAGGAGAGAATTTTGAGAAGCCCTTTTTCACTGGCTGAAGCCAGGGTGATCTATGAACTTGCCCACCATCAGCAGACAACCGCCACGGAACTTTCCAGCGAGCTTGGTTTGGACGCGGGCTATCTAAGCCGCATCTTGCGTGATTTCAATAAACGGGGTCTGATAGATAAAGGGCGCTCCGAGGCGGACGGGCGGAAAAAATTTTTGCGCTTATCTGAAAATGGACAGGCGGCCTTTGCCAGGATAAATTCCCGTTCCCGCAGAGAAATCGAAGCCACGTTGAAAAAACTGTCGCCGGCGGATCAAGCGCGCTTGGTTCTGGCCATGCAAACGACTGAAGCGCTGCTTGGCGCCAGGCCTGAACACAGGGTTTCCTACATCCTTCGAACCCACCAGCCGGGGGACATGGGCTGGGTCGTTCACCGTCACGGCATCCTGTATGCTGAGGAATATGCCTGGGATGAGCATTTTGAAGCGCTTACCGCGGAAATTGTGACCAACTTTATACGAAATTACGATCCTAAAAGGGAGCGCTGCTGGATCGCCGAAAGGGACGGGGACAACGTCGGTTCGATCTTTCTGGTCAGACAATCCGATTCAACCGCGAAGCTGCGCTTGCTGCTCGTTGAGCCCAATGCCCGTGGACTGGGTATCGGCAGTCGACTAGTGAGTGAATGCATAAAGTTTGCGCAGCAGGCGGGCTACAGCAAGATCACCCTTTGGACAAACAGCATTTTGACGGCGGCACGTCACATCTATCAAAAGGCCGGCTTTCGACTCGTTCATGAACAACCGCATCAAAGCTTCGGCCATGACCTGATAGCGGAGACCTGGGACTTGGAATTGTAGCCATTGACCCTATACATACACAGCGGCCTGGTTGATTAGCCGTCTGATGTGGTTTTGCGGATCAACCCCAAACAAGGCACAGAGACAATTTATCAAGGCGCTGTGTATTATAAATCCGATACTAGATTGCCGTCTTTGCCGAATTTTAGCGGCCGCGCTGATCCGATAATGCTGATCGATTTTGAGGCTTTGGCCTCGGCCAGCATCGCCTCCGAGATATACATCTCCTCCAGATGGAGGGTGTCGCGGATATGGACGATGCGGGCGTTGGGCGGTTCAACCAGGCCGATGGTCCCCAGCGCGGTTTCGATGACGTCGCGATCGCGGTCGAAATAGGCCGGTATCCGCACGGCTTCCGGGCAGGAAGATGTGACGGCATTCATGTAAGTTGCGTGGCGATCAATCTTGTCCACCAGCCGCTGGGTGGTAAAGTCGGCGTTGCCGATGGCGGTTGCGTTGCCTTGGGAATCCGCGGTCAGGTCCCGAATGAAAATGCGCAGGATGTCGATTTTCGTGTCCGGCCGGTGGTAGGAGATGACGGTTCGGCCGATCACATTCTGGTCCATGCCCGTTCCGCTGATTTCCTTGCCCATCCAGTCCACAATCAACAAATCAATCGGGTTGAACGGTATCTGCGGCAACATTCGTTTGGCTTTGCGTTGCAGCTGCGGTTCGATGGTCTCGATGTCCGCGGCCGGTATGGCGCGGATGATTTCGGTCTCGTCGCGCTGGTTTTCCACCAGAGCCACACCGAATGCAATCGGACACTTGCTCAAAATCACCCGGGCCACCGATGTCAAAACCGGGTAATGGCCCTGTCTGACAATGGCGTTGTGATACAGATCCGCCCCTTTTTGTTTGCCCAGCCCGATGGCCATGATCTTCATCAAGCCGCTTTCGATTTTGCCCTTAAAATCCGTGTGCGGTTTGACCCGGTTGAGCACCACGATATGATCGGCCTTTGAGGCGTGCTGGTCCAGGTAGACGGGAATTCCGTCCGGGGTGGTGCCCACCTGAATGACCTGCATGGTCGCTTTTACGGGCACACCCATGGCTTCCTGGGTAACCCCGTAATGGGCTAAAATTTGTTTCTGACCCTCGGCCGTGGCGCCGCCGTGGCTTCCCATGGCCGGGATTATGAACGGTTTGGCGCCGATTTTTTTCAATTCCGCCACGACTGTTTTCAACACCGCTGCCAGGTTGGCAATGCCGCGACTGCCGGCGGTGATGGCCACGGTTTGTCCCGGGCCAATAATTTTTTGAGGATTGATCCTTGCCAGTTCAGATCGGACTGCGGCCGGTATATCTGCAATGGGGTTGGTTTTAAAATGCTGTCTGATTCGGACCATCTTCGGAAATTTCATCTGAGCGCTTCTCCTTTTTGATATAAACTGATGAACCGTAAGGTTTCCGCTTGACGACAAAATTATTATAACCGTATACTTCCAAAAATAAAAGCGGAAGCCGAGGATTCTTTAAAGGCTTTATAGCATAAAACAACTTGCAAGTGAACGAATTTTAGAACTAAAAAATAGGCAGCATAACGTGATTAATCCGCCTGAGCTTTGAGCTGACGACTTTCTGCAATTTTCAAAGAACAGTTTTCAATCCTCAAAAGGCTGTCTTTCAGGGCGGATGAAATGGGAGGAATTTGTATGTACGATTTAGTTGCATTCGGTGAAGCCATGATTCGCTTTTCACCGCCGGATTTCAAGCGGCTGGAACAGACCACGACGCTGGACTTGAACATCGGGGGTGCCGAACTCAACGTGGCGGTGGGGGTTGCCCGCCTGGGCATGAAAAGCGCCTGGGTATCCAGGCTGCCGGACAACCCTTTAGGACGCATGATGGCCAACAAGGCCCGTGAACTCGGGGTTGACGTCTCGCCGGTCATCTGGGATAAAGGCGGCCGGGCCGGGCTTTATTTTCTGGAATTCGGCGCCTCGCCGCGCGCCTCTTCGGTGGTCTACGATCGCGCCAATTCCTCCTTCAGCAACATCCAGCCGGGGGAGGTAGGCTGGGAAGCGATTTTTAAGTCAGCCAAATGTCTGCATCTGACCGGCATTACGCCGGCCGTCAGCAAGTCGGCGGCGGCAGCGACATTGGAGGCGCTGCAAAAAGCCAAAGCCGCCGGCTGCAAGGTAAGTCTGGATTTAAACTACCGCGCCAAGCTCTGGAGTCCTGCCAAAGCGCATGAAACCCTGGTTCCCATGATGGAGTATGTGGATATCCTGATTACCACCAAGGGTGATACCCGCACCATCCTGGATATCGAGGCTGAAAATGATGAAGCCCTGGCGAAAATGCTGCTGGACAAATACCCCCTTGAGATGGTGGCAGTCAGTTTTCGGGAAGGCGACACCGTTTGGAAGTGCCTGTTCAGCGCCCTAGCCGCCACCCGGGAAAATACGTACACCACCCGGACCTATGACATTGAAAT
Source organism: uncultured Desulfosarcina sp. (assembly GCA_964435765.1). Classification (GTDB taxonomy): domain Bacteria; phylum Desulfobacterota; class Desulfobacteria; order Desulfobacterales; family JAFDCJ01; genus JAFDCJ01. The sequence goes on along the minus strand of CAYTBC010000198.1, from coordinate 2,958 downwards.
CGTCGACCAGGTCGGACGGGGAGATTCGTTTGCAGCCGGGTTTTTATACGGTGTGATCAGCGCAAACGATCTGCAGCTGGGGCTGGATTACGGGGTGGCGTTTGCAGCCCTGAAGCACAGCTTTCCGGGGGATTTTAACTGGTGCACGCGGGAAGAAGTTGAGGGACTGCTGGAAGGACCCAGGCCGGGAGTTCACCGATAAGCGCTTGGCGGCGCTGCATCGATGTACGGGGTTCAGAGGTTCGAGGGGCGCTTTAAATTCGAAATCCGAAGCACGAAATCCGAAACAAATTCCAGATACAAATGTTTAAATGACAAAAACGGACACAGGATTAAGGCTCGGGGGATAACGGATAACCATTAATTTATACCGGGGAGGTAAATTGAATGAAGGCCTTGGTACTTGAAGAATACAACCAGCTGACCTACATGGACGTTCCCGATCCTCAGGTGGGACCGGATGATGTCCTGGTGCGGGTTAAAGCCAGCGGAATTTGCGGCAGCGACGTGCACGGCATGGACGGCAGCACCGGCCGACGCATCCCGCCGCTGATCATGGGCCACGAAGCTGCCGGCGTCGTCACCCAGGTCGGTTCCAACGTCGACAATTTCCATCCGGGCGCGCGGGTCACGTTTGATTCGACGGTCTACTGCGGAGCCTGCTTTTTCTGCCGCCGGGGTGAAATCAACCTGTGCGATCATCGTCGTGTACTGGGGGTTTCCTGCGGGGACTATCGTCAACAAGGTACCTTCGCCGAATATGTGGCCGTGCCCCGGCACATCCTATACCCGCTGCCCGAAAACATCAGCTTCGAGCAAAGCGCCATGGTGGAGCCCTGCTCGGTGGCATTTCACGCGGCGGCCATCACGCCATTATCTCTGAATGATACGGCCGTTGTCGTCGGCGCCGGCATCATCGGTTTGCTTTTGATCCAGGCGCTGCGAGCATCCGGCTGCGGGCAAATCATAGCGGTTGATCTCGCGCCGGAAAGATTGGCTTTGGCCCAGCAGTTGGGGGCGGATAAAGGTTTAAATCCCACCGACGACGATGCGGTCGCTGTGATAAAAAAAATGACCGGCAAGCGCGGCGCAGATGCGGCCTTTGACGCCGTCGGCATCAATGCGTCTTTTAAGACGGCTTTAAACAGTCTGCGCAAGGGCGGCGCCTTGACATTAATCGGAAATTTGGCTGCTGAAGTCGGGCTGGCCCTGCAAACCGTGGTCACCGGGGAAATCAGCGTGCGCGGTTCCTGTGCCTCCCGCGGTGATTACCCTGCCTGCCTGGACATGATTGCGCGTGGGGCTGTCCGGGTGGATCCTTTAATCAGCGCCACCGCTCCGCTCTCAGAGGGCGCGCATTGGTTTCAGCGGCTTTACCAAAAAGAGCCCGGCCTGATTAAAGTCATGCTGAATCCATAATCTAGATAAGAATGCGCCTAATGCAATATCTTCGAAAGCCAACACCTGTGCCACCATAAATATGATGCTGGATACTTGATACTGGATGCTTGATAAAATAAGGACAAAGACCTTAAAAATGAGGATTAAATGAGCAAACAACTGTTTGACCTTACCGGCAAAGTGGCCATCGTCACCGGCACCAGCCGCGGACTCGGCCAATACTTCGGCCGGGCGCTGGCCGGCGCCGGGGCTGATCTGGTGCTCACCAGCCGCCAGAAAGAATCCCTCGCCCGATTCCAGGAGGAGATTGAATCTCTGGGGCGGAAGGCGCTGCCGCTGGCGCTGGATGTGCGGGACTATGACAGCATTCAGCAGATGGTCGAAAATGCCTACCGGCATTACGGCCGTATCGACATTCTGGTGAATAATGCCGGCTGCAATGTTCGCAAACCCGCCGTTGAAGTAACCTGGGATGACTGGAACCATGTGCTGAATACCAATTTGCGTGGAACATTTTTTGTGGCCCAGGCCGTGGCGAAAAAGATGATACCTCGGCAATACGGCCGCATCATCAATATTGGTTCGGTAACCGCTGTGTTCGGGTATGCCGGCCTGGCACCTTATTGCGCCAGCCGGGGGGGTGTGAAACAGCTGACCATGTCGCTGGCCGATGATTGGGGAAGATTCGGCATCACCGTTAACTGCCTCGCCCCGGGCTGGTTTAAAACCGAGCAGACCCGCGTTCTTTACGAGGATAAAGACTGGGTAGATTACCTGGTTGATCGCATCCCTTTGAAAAGGCCCGGCACGCCGCATGATCTGGATGGCGCCCTGGTTTTTCTGGCCTCTGACGCCGCTGAATATTTGACCGGCCAGACCCTGCTGATCGACGGCGGCATAACCACAGGTTCGACGCACGCCCTGCCGGCGAAAATAACCTGAATAATTCTTGACAACCATTATGGGTGCGAATATCTAAGACAGGATAATATCCACCGTTTAACAATCCACCGGTAACCAATAAACACCAAATTTAAAGGAGGGCATTATGAAAAGTAGAAGTCTAATCTGTCTGGCTGCGATCCTTGCAATTGTTTTTACCATCGGGCTGACGACGGCAACGGCTGCGGACTACCCCAAGCGGCCGATAACCTTGATCTGTCCCTGGGGTGCCGGCGGTGGTACGGATGCGGTATCGCGAATCATTGCCACCCTTCTCAAAAAAGACCTGGGTGTGCCGGTCAACGTCGTCAACCGCACCGGCGGCAGCGGGGCTGTGGGGCATACGGCCATGGCCACGGCCAAACCCGACGGCTATACCATCGGAATGCCGACGGTTGAAATCACCATGATGCACTGGATGGGGCTGACCCAGGTGACATACAAGGACTTGACCCCCGTGGCCATGGTGAACTTTGATCCGGCCGGCATCAACGTGCTCGCGGATTCGGACTGGAAAACCTACAAAGAACTTGAGGACTACGTCCGCAACAACCCCGGCCAACTGAAGGACTCCGGCACCGGTCAGGGCGGAATCTGGCATCTGGCCATGGCCGG
>CAYTBC010000197.1:0-7455 GCA_964435765.1 uncultured Desulfosarcina sp. | reverse complement strand
AGGAATATCTGGATATTCCGAGCTTTCGCAACGCAGCCGGGCGGGATGCATCGGCATATAAAATTTGAAGTTGTTTTTGAGTGAGCCCTAAGATGGAACAATCTGCCAATGGACACCCTTAAAACCAATCCGAGCACCCGGAAAAGCCTCTGCATCCTGGTGGCCGAAGACTACGACGTCAACCAGAAGATTGTACAGCTGATCCTTCAAAAAACCGGCTACTGCGTTGATATCGTCGCCGACGGTCAGAAGGCGGTCGAAGCGTACTGCCAAAAACAATATGATCTGATACTGATGGACATTCAAATGCCTGTCATGGACGGTCACGAAGCTACCCGCGAAATACGCGCATGGGAGCTCGAAGCTCAAAGCTCAAAGCTCAAAAAGAAAGATTCAGCTGAGCATTCAGCATTCAGCTTTCAGCCTTCAGCTCGAGCGCAGCGAGTTCCCATCATCGCCATGACCGGCAACGCGTCCGAAGGTACCTTCAGCGCAGCGCGTTACCCGGGGATGAACGACAGCATCGGCAAGCCGCTGCATCGGGAGCAACTTTTGGCGGTCATCCAAAAATGGACCGCAGCCGAGTCGATTCGCGACCCGCAGGAAATGGCCGTCAGTGAGAGGTGCCCGCTGGCCGTCGGGTTTGAAGAGGATCAACCGCCGCTGGATTTTGACAGTGCCATCGAAGAATTCATGGGGCAAAAAGACATCCTGTTTGGCATCCTCGACCAATTTATAGACAAGGCCGGGGACCAGATGAAAACCATCCGTCAAGCCGCCGCCGACTCTGATTACGAAGTAATTAAATCAGAGGCCCATGCCCTTAAAGGCGGGGCAGCCAACCTCAGGGCCGATAAATTGGCCAGTTTGGCATCCGGTCTGGAACAGGCAGCCGCCGCAAAACAGCCGCAACCGGTGTTCGACCGGATTGAAAAATTTGAGAATGAATTGAATCGTCTGGTGAACTATATCCGACAGATAAATTACTAACCCGGACAAGCCGGAACCAAAAAAGAAATTAATCACGAAAGCACGAAAGGACGAAAACACGAAAAAAGACAAGTTAAATTTCGTGCTTTCAAGATTTCGTGTTTTCGTGATGAAAATATTTTTTCATAAAATGTAAAGACTTCATAATTAAAACTCTAAAATAACCGTCAATTGATTAATCGCTCGATTCGGAAAATAGTGCATCCTGATTTGAGGCCTAAATGAAGATTCTGGTTGTTGATGATGAGATTGTCAGCCGCACGAAATTGACCCTGATATTGGAGCATTTCGGCGATTGCGATACGGTCGATAACGGCAAAGACGCCCTGGGTCTTTTTCGTGCCGCCCACCACAAAAAGGATCCCTTTGATTTGATCATGCTGGATATCAACATGCCTGAAATGGACGGTATCACCGTATTGTCCGAAATTCGGGCTGCCGAAAAAAAGCTCAAATTAAAAAAGGATGAAGCGGCCAAGATTCTAATGGCAACCTCTTGTCGGGACAAAGATCAGATTATTGCCTGCGTGCAATCAGGCTGCAATGATTACATCGGCAAGCCGTTCGACATCGATATCATCCGCACCAAGCTGGACAAGCTCGGCATCAAAGAACAAAACAAAAGTGCGCACACGCCGGACACCCAGCCGGATGCACCGTCGCCTTCCGCTCAATTTATCGACAGCATTTCTTCGATTATCGAAAGAAGAAACATCAATCTGCCGACCCTGCCTGGAATCCAGGTTAAATTTCGTGAAATGCTCATTAAAGGTGCCATTTCCCATCAACTGGCAAACCTGCTTAAAATAGATGTGGCCATTTCCGCCGAACTGATCCGGTTGTCCAACTCGGATTACTGCCCAGGCATTACGGCCAGCAAATCCATCGAACAGGCCATCTCGCGTTTGGGGCTCTCGGCAACGGTGCAGCTCGTCGCCGAGCTGTCGAATCGTGAGTATTTCTCGATGAAGACGCCCAAATACCGCGCTTTGATCGAACAATTTTGGAAGCATTCAATTGCCTGCGCTTACGCCGCGGAAATGACCTCAGGGTTGCTCAAGCTGAAATTGACGGCCGAACCTTTTTTCATGGGACTGCTGCACGATGTCGGCAAACTGGCTCTTTTACAGATCATGGCCGACCTGGAACAAAACGGCAAACTGAACGGAGGGGCGACAACCGCCAAACTGGTCGGCACACTTCGGCAATACCATTGTCAATTCGGCGCCAAGCTCCTGGAAAAGTGGCGGTATTCCAAAAGCTATGTCCACAGCGCGCTGCACCATGAAGATGTCAACCTTGAGACCGAGACTGCGGCCCAAAAGAAAAAAGTTATTTCACCGGAATTGCGGGTGGTTCGCTTTGCGAATCTGCTCGCCAAATCCGTCGGACACGATCTATATGCCGGCAGCGTCCAAGCCATCGACCTTGAAAATGTTGAGTCGAAGGCCCTTCTGAATTTAAATCGAGATCAAATCATCCAGACCCAGCAGGCCGTTCACAAAGAGATGATGGTGGTTGAGGAGCTTCTTTGACCCTATAAATGCATAAAATATAGTATTGGACTTAGGTTGTTGCGACGAAAACCTGTGGCAATATTGATTGATCCTGGATACTGGTTTCTGGATCCTGGATGTTTCTTAATTTCATACCCGGTGCATTCCTGAATATCCGGCATCAAGTATCGAGCATCCCCGCTGCGCGGAATCGCCGCTCCGCTCCGACCAGCATCGGCTTCGTAAAAGCAGCGATCTTGCGCCTATCCCTCTTAAAGTAGGAATACAGATTTAAACAACGTTAAGTTTAACAGTTTGAGTCCGATATCCAGAAAAAAATACCCCCATCAGCAAATAAGATCTTGCTATCAATCGACACCGGTAACATCTTGTAAAATAATTAATCCGCATTTTTAGAATTGGATAAAACAAGTTTCTTAGCCCTCATTGTAAAGGAGCCAAAATTATGACCGCAGGCCAGGGCAGCCCGGATGCCGTAATTTCCGCAGACCAAGTTAAACAGATCATTGAGGCCGGCACACCGGCCGCCCTCTATGAAAACAAGCGGGTGCTGGTGTTGACGCCGGATGCCACCCGCACCTGCCCGCTGCCGATGATGATCCGCGCCATTCGGGACGTGATCGGAGCGCGCAGTGCAAAACTGGATTTCATGGTGGCTCTGGGGACGCACACCCCGCTGGCCGAAAAAGACCTGCTGGCGCTGTACGGCCTGTCGCCGCAGCAGCGCCAAAACGAGTTCGGCCGGTCCGATTTTTTCAACCATCAATGGGATCAGCCCGCAACGTTCACCCGCCTGGGCCGCTTGGAGGCCCACGAGGTGGCGGAAATCTCCGGCGGTCTATTAAACGAGACGGTGCCGATTGACATCAACAAGAAAATCTATGAATACGATTTAATCCTGATCCTGGGGCCGGTTTTTCCCCATGAGGTGGTGGGATTTTCCGGCGGGGCGAAGTATTTGTTTCCCGGCATATCCGGCGGAGAATTCCTTCACTTTTTTCACTGGCTGGGCGCTTTGGTCACGTGCAGCGGCATTATCGGCATCAAGGACACCCCCGTTCGACGGGTCATCAACCGGGCCGTCCGGCACATCGAGGTCCCCATCCACTGCCTGTCCATGGTGGTGGCCGACCGCAATCGATTGTGCGGCTGCTTCGCCGGCGGCGTCGAAGACGCCTGGTCGGCGGCGGCGGATTTGTCGGCCCGGATTCATGTGGTCAACAAGGAAAAACCCTTTCGGGTTGTGTTCGGCCGGACTCCCGCGATGTATGATGAAATCTGGGTCGGCGGCAAGGTGGCCTACAAGCTGGAACAGGTGGTGGCCGACGGCGGGACCCTGATTATCTATGCCCCGCACATCCGCGAGATTTCAAGAACCTGGGGACCATCCATCGAAAAAATCGGCTATCATGTGCGGGATTATTTTCTGGCGCAGATGGAAAAATTCAAGGATATTCCCCGGGGCGTGATCGCCCATTCGACCCATGTCCGCGGCACCGGCAGCTTTCAAAACGGTATAGAAAAACCGCGGATGGAGGTGGTTCTGGCCACCGCCATTCCCCGCGCAACCTGTGAAAAGATCAATCTAGGCTATATGGATCCGGCCGCAATCGATGTGTCGGCCTACAAGGACAAGGAGCACGAAGGCATCCTCTTTGTGGATCATGCTGGAGAGATACTTTACCGGTTGGGCGCTTAAACGTTTGTCTTTTATTTTAGTTAGCCACGAATGGACACGAATAGCCACGAATACGTTGCTTAACCTGTTGCGTAGGGGCGGGGTTTATCCTCGCCCGTCCAAATCGGGCAAAGGCAGGGAGACTGTTTTTGGCTCAAATTGATGTCAGAGACCTCAAAAAGTATTATCGGGTGCATGAAAAAGAAGCCGGCTTTTTAGGGTCGCTGCGAAGCTTCGTTCACCGACGGTACCGGGATGTCAAGGCGGTCGACGGCATCCGCTTTCAAATCGAAGGCGGCGAGATCGTCGGTTTTTTAGGGCCCAACGGCGCGGGCAAAACCACCACCCTGAAGGTTCTTTCCGGACTGCTGCACCCCACGGACGGTTGGGTTCGCATCCTCGATTTTACGCCCCAGGAAAGAAAACCGCTCTTCCTTAAGCAGATCACCCTGATTATGGGCCAGAAAAACCAGCTCAACTGGGACCTGCCGGCGATGGAAAGTTTTATTGTCAATCAGGCCATCTATAATATTCCCGCCGGCCAATTTCGCAACAGCCTGTCAGAGCTCAGTGATCTTCTCGACCTGCGGCCCCTTCTCAACAAACAGGTGCGCAAACTTTCCCTCGGCGAACGCATGAAATGCGAACTGGCCGCTGCCTTGCTTCATCGCCCGAAGGTGCTCTTCCTCGATGAGCCGACCATCGGGCTGGATGTCACCATGCAGGCCCGCATTCGTCAATTTGTGGCGGAATATAACGCCCGCTATGGGGCCACCGTAATCCTGACAAGCCATTACATGGCGGATGTGACGGCGCTGTGCAGCCGGGTGATTGTCATCGACATGGGCCGTATCATCTACGACGGCAACCTGCGTGCCATGGTGGCGCAGCTGGCGCCTTACAAGGTTTTAAAGTTGATCCTTCGAAAGCCCTTAAGTTGCGAGGCGCTTGCACCCTATGGACAGGTGAGCGGCTGCAACGGCGTCAAGGCAACCCTGCGGGTCCCGCGGGAAATAGCGACCGCAGCCGCCGCCAGGCTTCTGACCGCCATCGAACTGGATGATGTGACGATTGAAGAGCCCCCGATCGAAGAGATCGTCTCCGAAATGTTCGGCCGCGGACAGGTGATCGCCAGCCCGCCGCCGCAGAACCGGGAGTGCCGCGATGATTCGCAAGTACTGGGTACTGCTAAAATTTAATTGGCAAATACTGATGGAGTACCGGGCCGGAATGGTGATCTGGGTCATTGCCAACACGATGCCCCTGGTCATGCTCGCCGTCTGGATCACGATCTCAAGTTCGGCGCCGGTGGCCGGCTATGGGCCCGCCGAATTTGCGGGGTATTACCTGGCGCTGCTGCTGGTCCGGCAATTGACCACCGTCTGGGTGGCCTGGGAACTGGATTATGATATCCGCCTGGGAGACCTTTCGCCGAAACTCTTGCGGCCCATCAATCCGATCCACAGCCATATTGCCCTTCATCTGGCGGACAAACTATTTCGACTGTTCACGGTCGTGCCGCTAATTTTGCTGGCAGTCTTTTGCGTGCCCGGTATTTCTTATCATACCGACCTCCTATCGCTGTCTTTTTTTCTGCTCTCGCTGATTTGCGCGCTGGCCATTCGGTTTATGTCCCAGTACTGCATCGGACTTTTGAGTTTTTGGGTCACCCAGTCGCTTTCCTTGAATGAAATGTGGTATGCGGGAATGCTGATGTTTGGCGGCGTCATCGCACCCCTCGAACTTTTCCCGCCCTTTATCGCCAAATGGGCCGCCTATCTGCCCTTCCGCTACATGCTGTCCCTGCCGGTGGAAATCATTACGGGACGGATACCGATCGGGGAAATGCTTAGGGCCCTCGGGCAGCAGGCTGTCTGGTTGATTTTCTGGATCGGGCTTTTTCGGCTTCTCTGGAAGACCGGTCTAAAACATTACAGCGCGGTCGGTGCCTGAGTACATAGTTTCATAAATACAGTAACGTAAAATCTGAGGAATGGATTCTAATCCTAAAAAAAGTATTAGACAGGATTTACAGGATCGTCTGGATAGAAGGGCCTTCGGCCGGAGGACATCTGGCTTGCCGCAGGCGAAAAAAATCCCATTAATCCTGCTTGTCGGGCCGACCTGTGCAGCGTAGTTTTAACGGAGACGTAAGCTTTCAGCGAGGACTATCGGGCCGGGGCGAAGCGCAGCGAAGACTGGTAAATCCTGTCTGAAAAATAAATAAATATAGTTATATAGAAAGTGCAAGTGCAAGGAATGTGGGAGCGGTTTTCAACCGCGAAATCAAATGCCACGGCTGAAAGCCGCTTACATTGAAATCTATCTAATGCTAACTTGGGCTTTGTATATATACAGGTAAATTAAAAATCGAATCCAATCAACACCCAGTGTCTTTGCGGTGAAAAAATATCACTGTTAATGCATGACCGTAATTATGAATAGGAGCACTAAGTAAAGGTGAGCGTGCATATAGGGGGAACCATGCGCTATATCCGGCTGCTCGGTATTTTCTATAGAAACTCCCTTTATACGGAAATGGAATACCGGGCCAACTTCATCGTCAACACCATCATGAGTTTGGTCTGGTTCAGCTTTGCGATCCTGGGCCTGAAGGTCTTCTTTTTCCACCGCGACCAGATCGGGCAATGGGGATACTACGAAGCCATGGTGGTTGTGGGCGTGTATTCGTTTTTCAACGGATTTATCGAAGCGGTGCTGCAGCCGAATATGAGCCGGATCATCGAGCAAATCCGCTTGGGCACTTTTGATTTTGTTTTGATCAAACCGGTCAACAGCCAGTTCATGGCCTCGCTGCGCAACCTTTCCATCTGGAAGCTGGCTGATATCCTGGTCGGCGCCGGAATCTGCGTCTATGCACTGGCCAAACTCAAGGCAACTCCCACCCTGCCGGATATCGCGTTGGCGCTTGTTTTTATTCTCAGCGGCGCGGTGATCGTGTACAGCATATGGGTCCTGATGGTCACCACTGCCTTCTGGTTTGTCCGCATCGATAATATTACCGAGCTTTTCTCGGCCATTTACGAAACCGGACGCTTTCCCGTCAGCGTTTATCCCGGTTGGATGCGGGGCGTTCTGACCTTTGTGATCCCCATTGCCTTCATTACAACCTTTCCGGCAGCCGCCGTCCTGGGGCAGGTTAAAACCCATTTAGTTCTCGTCTCAATTCTTATCGCCGTTCTGCTCTTAATCGGCAGTGTGCTTTTCTGGCGTTTGGCTTTGCGCCACTACAGCAGCGCCAGCAGCTGA
>CAYTBC010000196.1:0-7588 GCA_964435765.1 uncultured Desulfosarcina sp. | reverse complement strand
AACGCTGATTAAACTGCTCTTTCTCTGGCCGTCTTTGGCCATCCTGCTGTTCTTGATCGCCTATCCGTTCGTCATGCTCATCTATTACAGTTTTTTCAACTTCTCATTTCTGCGCCCGGTCAATACCCGCTTTATTGGGCTGACCAATTACCTGCTGATTCTGACGGACACCTATACGTGGGAACGCTTCATCTTCACCCTGAAGTATGTGGGGCTTACGGTCGCGATCCAGTTCATTCTGGGTATCCTCATCGCCTGGCTCCTGCAGCGGAATTTCCGGGGTAAAGAGGCGGTGTTTACCGTGGTTCTCATGCCCATGATGCTTTGTCCGATTGTCGTGGGACTGCTCTGGCGTTACATGTTCAACACGGAATGGGGAATTATCAATTATTTTCTGCACAATATCCTCGGTTTCGCCAGTATCGAGTGGCTCGGGATAGAACAGAACAGTCTGTGGGCCACGATCATTGCCGATACCTGGATGTGGACCCCCTTCATGGTGCTGCTTGCCAGTGCCGCCTTTTCCTCGGTGCCCAAATACCTGTACGAGGCGGCCAGCGTTGACAGAGCCAGCGGCTGGTTCAAGTTCACCAATATCACCCTGCCGCTGTCAGCCCCCATCCTTGTGCTGGCGATCATTTTCCGGCTCATGGATGAAATGAAGCAATTCGATCTGATTTACACGCTGACCGGCGGCGGCCCCGGGGATGCCACCCAAACGATTTCCTTCACCCTTTACAAAACAGCCTTCCAGTATTTTTATACCGGAGAGGGGTCGGCGTGGGCCTTTATACTGCTGATTATCATCATTGGACTCAGTTCGATTCTTATCAGGCTCCTGAATTATCTCTCCGAGAGATAGTTCGGAAACGGAGTAACCACTTATGGCGCAAGTTCGCTTGGAGAATCTGAAAAAGTACTACGGGACGGTCAAAGCGGTTGATGATGTCAATCTCGAAATCGCGGACAACCAGTTTGTCGTATTTCTGGGGCCGTCGGGCTGCGGGAAAACCACCACCCTGCGGTGTATCGCCGGTCTTGAAGCGGTGACCGATGGGAAGATTTATTTCGACGAACGACTTGTCAACGCCCTTGAGCCGGCCGACCGCAACATCGCCATGGTGTTCCAACACTACGCGCTCTATCCGCATTTGAAAGTGATGCGGAATATTACTTTTCCGCTCAAGGCGGAAAAGATGCCGGCATCCGAGAGAAAGAAAAAGGTTGAAATGGTTTCGGAACTGCTCGGGATTGAAAATCTATTGAACCGCAGGATTTCGGAGCTGCCCGATGGCGACAAGCAGAAAGTCGCTCTGGCCCGGGCGATCGTGCGAACCCCCCAGGTATTGCTGCTGGATGAACCGCTCAGCGCGCTGGACGAGGTGTTCAGAGAACAGATGCGCATCGAATTTTTGAAGATTCAAAAAGCGTTGAAAGTCACGACGGTCTACGTCACTCACGATCAGCGGGAGGCGATGATCCTGGCCGATAAAATCGTTGTCATGAATGGCGGTAAGATCGTCGAATCCGGTAAACCCCAAGAGCTGTATGAGAAACCCCGGAACCTGTTTACCGGATACTTCATCGGCAGCCCCGGAATGAACTTCTTTGACTGCAGAAATGATACGGACGGCAAGGTCGGTCTCGAGGGTCAGCAAAACATTTTCTTTTCCGAAGCCTACCGCAAAAAGGCCGCGAGATTAGCGGATACCGACTTCATTTTCGGAATTCGCCCCGAATACCTTTTTTTCAAGGACAAGCTCGCCGTCGAATCCAACTATTTCAGAGTCAAACTCGTCAACGTTGAACGCATCCAGGAAGTTAATTACGGCAATTTCTACCTGGGCAAAAAGCTCTTCAAATGTATCGTCAACGACGGCGAGAAACTCGACGGTCAGGAAGGTGTTGTTGTCTTCGATGACGAAAAAATATGCTTATATAACCGCGCAAGGGGAGAGATGCTGTAGGCAGGACAGGGTGACATGCTCAAATTAAAAAACATATCAAAATGCTTCGGCGATGTGCCGGCCGTCTCCAACCTTTCACTGGAGGTACAGGCGGGTGAAATATTCGTGCTCCTGGGTCCCACCGGAGCCGGAAAAACGACAACGCTTAAAATCTCGGCGGGATTGATTGCGCCCGACGAGGGGGCAGTGTTCATCAACGACCAGGATGTCACCGGGATCCCTCCGGCATTCAGAAATATTTCGTTTGTGTTCGAAAATTACAATCTTTTTCATATATACAATGTGTATGACAATATCGCTTTCGCCCTGCGGTCGAAGCTGTTAAAGGTGGACAAAGCCGAGATCGATGAGCGGGTGCGTGAATTCAGCCAAGATCTGCATATTGAACATCTGTTGGACCGGCCGACGGGCACGCTTTCCGGCGGCGAAACCCAACGCGTAGCCCTTGCCCGGGCGCTGGTACGCAAGGCGAGCCTGAATCTCTTCGATGAGCCGCTCAGCAATCTCGATCTGAAGCTGCGCGAAGAACTGCGGGTCGAATTCAAAGAACTGCATCGCAAATATCACTCGACGATTTTCTACGTCACCCACGATCATGACAGCGCTGTTTCAGTTGCCGACCGAATCGGCATCATTTTCAAGGGGGCCCTTTACCAGATCGACACGCCCGACAACCTGATCGAGAACCCGAACCACATCACCGTCGCCACGCTGATAAACTATCCGACAATCAACACCCTGAATTGTTCGCTCGAAGACCATTCACTGCGTTTCAATCAAAAAATGTTGCTGGTTGAACTGTCACCTGCGGAACTGGACAAGATCCGGGCCCAAACCACCGAAAATGATTTTCAGCTGGGCCTCAAACTGAAGAGCATCAAGATAGGGCAGGAGCCGGGGAATCTGAACTTCTCCGGTACGGTGCTGCACACGGAGTACCAGGGCTACAATAAGGTCGTCAACATAGATTTTGAAGGAATGACGATTCGACTGTCAACCCATGAGGCCGTGCACATGGATTATGGTGAGAGCATCGATTTTAATTTCTCCAAAAACGAAATGCTGCTGTTCAGCAGGCAAAACGGCAGGCGAGTTCTCTGACCCAAGAGGCCAGTGGATTCAAGAAAGAATTGATATTATGGATAAAAAGACAATGAAGCAACTGCTAACCAATATCGATTTCTACGCCCTTATCGGTATCTTGGTGGGGGTGTTTCTGCTTGGACAGCCGTTCAGCAAATTTCTCTTTGTGATCGGATTTCCCCTTATCCTGGTATGCACGGTCACCCACATGATTCTCGATCATTTAATCTGAGAACCCTCGAAATAGATTACATCCGGAGTCTGCCTTTATTCGTCCGTCATACCTTCATTCCGTTATTCCATTTCGGTGGATATTGAAGTTCAAAATTATTTTTTCATGAACCCTTTGGCGCTCCCGGTTTCCAAGCCTTTCAACTTCTCAACTTCCCAAGTTCCCAACTTCTCACCTTCTTGCCTTCGATGATACCTAGGGCGAGCAGGATGCCGAAAGTGACCGTGAACATGCCGATCCAGGCCGGCAGGCCCGGTATTTCGTTCAGGATCGGGATGGCCGCCAGGGCCGCCACAACCGGGACGGCCGAAAGAAAGACCGACGTCGCGGGGGCGCCGATATGGCGAACGGCGATGTTCAGGCAGGATATGCCCAGGACACTGGGAACCAGACCCTGATACACTCCCTGGAGCAGAATCTCGGAGCGGGGAGCGACGCCCAGGCTGCTGTCCAGCCACAACAGCCAGATCGGGATATAGACGACGGCGCTGACAATGGTCGCTGAAAAGAGAACCTGCCCGGGGATTATTGTCCAGACCCGGTTGGCAACCATAAACACGGCGAACAGGGTGATGGCTGCCAGGAACAAAAAATCACCGACCCAGGTCATGCCGCCGCCCGTTGATGTAAACCCCTCATAGCCGACCAGGGTAACGCCGATCAGGATGATGCCCATGCCCACAATTTGAGAAAATCGGCTTTTCTGGCCGATCCAGATCCAGGCGAAAAGGGTGGTGAATATGGGCAGGCAGCCATTGAGGAACACCCCGCCGTGGGCCGCCGGAGCGTAAGTTAATCCGAAATAGGACAGCAGGGCGTAAGGTACGCCGGCGGTCAGGGTCAGGACCAGCGTCCGCCAAATGGTGAGACCCCGCCAGGCCCGGCTCCAGATGATATAGGGCAGGGCCACGGCTGCCCCGATGGTGTACCTGAGTCCGGTGACATCGTAAACGGTCAGGTGTTTGGTCACCCCGAGCCGGCTGACGACGATCCAGCCCGACCAGAAAAAAACGACGCAGACGGCTGCGATGCCGCCTAATAGGATGCTGTTTTTGTTTTCCAACGGTCGACTTCTGTTCGCCCTTACGGATTAAAAAGCTGTTTGATAGCATTATCATCCGGAAATATGCAAGCAAAATAAATATTCTTTTCTCTCCCTATCGGCGGCCTACCAGTCATTAGATTCGCCGGGCATTTAAGGCTTGCGCGCCTTAAATTGTCAGTTCTGGTTATTTACAGTCCATATAATTCAGCGCGCTAGTAATCCGCACAAAAAATGTTTAAAATTAACTATATCAATATTGACATAACCCAAAAGTTATTGTTGTATTCAATATCATTTATCAATTTGGCCGTCAGCTTTCAGATCTTAAACTGTGGGACAATGATACGTGCAAAGAGGGAATTTTCCTGTGTCCCAGGCAGCCGATAAATCATCAAAAAGATTTTGGGAATGGCAAGCGCTCTTCTATAAACCCGGTTAAGATGGCGTTTGCAAGGCCTGATAAATAGGAAGCGTTCGGTGAATTAACAACGACCAATAGAGGGAGGACAGCGGCATGAAAGTGAAGAAAAATTTTTGGGTTCCGGTACTGGTAGCAATGGTGATGATAATTTTTTACTCCACGGCAGTGAGGGCCGATCAAACCGACAAACTGATTAAAATCCTTATTGATAAAGGCATTATTACGAGCGAAGAGGGGAAATCCCTGGAAAAAGAGGTTAAAGGGGAAGCAGCTGAAAAGGAGGCTAAAAAAGAAGCGTCGCCCAGTGAGGACTGGACCAAGAACATCGAGGTGGGCTATAAAAAAGGCGCCTATATCAAAACGCCCGACGACCGCTACTCTCTGAAGCTGAACGTTCGCACCCAGGGCCTGTTCAAGTATGAGAACAAGGAAGATGAAAAGGACACGGACAGTTTTAGTGTTAAACGGGCGCGTCTGCTGGCGGGGGGCAACGCGTATTACCCCTGGATGCAATATTTCACTCAGGTGACTCTGGAAGGCAGCAGTGCGGCATTGCGGGATGCCTACATCGAGGCAGCTTATTACGACTGGGCCAAACCGAGAATCGGGCAGTACAAGGTTCCCTTTGACCGGGAATTCCTCACCTCGGCGTTTAACCTCGAACTGATCGATCGGTCTATCGCCAGCAGTGCGTTTTCCTTACAGAGAGACATCGGCGTCCAGGTCTCAGGGAAATTCCTGCAAGATCAATTAAACTACGCCGTGGGAATGTTCAACGGCAGTGGGGCCAATCAGACCAACCAGGATCAGAATTTCATGTATGTGGGCCGGATGGTCTATACGCCTTTCGGTTCTTTTCCCTATTCGGAGGGCGCACTGGACACACCGGCCACCCCGAAACTGGCCGTCGGTGCGGCCGGAGCGTATCTGCCCGGCCTGGAACCGGGTGAGCGGAAAACACTGGCGGGCCCATTGGGCAACACCAGTATTGTACCCGTGAACAGCGATGTATATGAACTGACGGCGGATCTGACCTTCAAGTATCTAAATTTCTTTTTCGAAGGCGGCTACTATTTTCGAAACATCGATCCGGAGAAGCCTACTCCTTATGGAAGTGAAAACGCCCAGGGTTACTTCCTTCAGGGAGGATATTTTTTGATTCCGAAAAAATTTGAGGTGGCGGGCCGCTATTCTTGGGTGAATCCGGATAATCCCAACCAGACGGACGACAACGAGCAGCAGGAGTATACGGGCGGGTTAAGCTACTATATGAATGGGCACAATTTAAAAATCCAATCCAACTATTCATATTTCCACAACGAAACCACGTCCGGTGATCAAGACAACCAGGTGGTGCAGGGGATGATGACTTTGGCCTTCTAAAAAGAAACAAAACTTTTTATCAAGAGTAAAAGGAAGATAGTTATGAAAATCTATCGGAACTTAGTGGTCTTTGTTGCTCTTCTTGCCCTTTCGATGCCTTTGACCGTATCGGCCGATCCCGTAACGCTTTTTGCTGCAGGAAGCTTGAAGGCAGCCCTCGGCGATGTGGCGGCCTCCTATGAAAAAACCTATAAGACGAAGGTGACCACAAAATTCGGCCCAAGCGGCCTTTTGAGAAAGGCCATTGAAGGCGGTGAAAATACCGATGTTTTTGCTTCCGCGAATATGGCTCACCCCGAAAAACTCGCATCCGGCGGATGGGGTAGTCCGGTTGTTTTGTTTGCCCGTAATCAGCTTTGTGCCTTGGCTCAGCCTGATATTGAGGTAACAACAGACAATCTTTTTAATACCCTGATGGATAAGAACGTCAGAGTGGGAACTTCGACACCAAAAGCAGATCCAAGCGGGGACTATGCCTGGGAACTCTTTCGAAAGGCAGATACGATAAAGGAGGGAAGCTTTACGAGGCTTTCCGGTAAAGCTCTTCAGCTCACTGGCGGGCCAGACAGTGAGAAGGCTCCCGAAGGACGCAACCAATACGGATGGGTAATGGGCGAGAAGAAGGCTGACGTCTTCCTTACCTACTGCACCAATGCTGTATTGGCTCGAAAAGAAGTTCAAACCCTTAAGATCATCAGGATACCTGAAGAGCTTTCTGTCGGGGCAGATTACGGCCTTTTAGTAAGGGGCGGAGCGCCGAATGAGGCATGGCGGTTGGCGATGTATATTTTGTCACCCGAGGGCCAAAAGATACTCAAAGAATATGGTTTTGAAGCTACAGCAATTCCTAAATAATTAAAATTTTAAAAATCAACTTTATCAATAATGAAAAGCTCGAGCTTTTAGTTAAATTATGATGGATCACACAGTTCGGCTCACCTATTTGGACAATGCAGCGACGACATTCCCGAAGCCTCGAGAGGTGTTGATGCAAATGACGGAAATCTATTCCCGGCTAGGAGTTTCCCCGGGGCGGGGAAGCTACGACCTGGCCGTGGAGGCGGCCGAATGCGTCGAACGAACCCGGCGAAAACTGACGGATTTCTTCGGCGCATCCGACCCGCAGCGCGTTGTCTTCACCGCCAACGCCACCGACGCCTTGAACCTGGTGATTCAGGGCGTTTTGCAGCCTTGTCGGCCGTCGTTTGTAGCTTTTGAATCTATCGCTGCCCGGAATTGTTGCCGACGCGTTTGCGCCCTTTATTCGGATTCCATGAACGGGTAGCGATAGTCGGTTGCAGGGACAAAGGTCTCCTTGATCGTGCGCGGGCTGACCCAGCGCAGCAGATTGAGCACGGTGCCGGCCTTGTCGTTGGTGCCCGAGGCCCGGCTCCCGCCGAAAGGCTGCTGGCCGATCATGGCGCCGGTGGGCTTGTCGTTGATGTAGAAATTGCCGG
>CAYTBC010000195.1:0-7606 GCA_964435765.1 uncultured Desulfosarcina sp. | reverse complement strand
TGATGGCCGGGTTCATCTCACCTCTGGCCGGATCGGATGCCTGGAAGACCTTTGACGCTAAAATCGGCGGGGCTATTAACAGCATTTTCGAATTGGGAAATGCCGTTGCCTCGGCCAAGGTTCCCAAATCCGAAGAATTTGTCGCCACATATAAAAAGACCTACGGCAAAGAAATTCAGTCGGGCCATGGGGTTTCTCCCGCCTATGAATCCGTTTACATCCTGGCCGAGGCCATTGAACGGGCCGGCAGCCTTGATCCCGATGCAATCGTTGCTGAAGTGGCCAAAACGGATCGCATGGGGGTGATGGGCAGAATCAAATTTGATCAAGGCCACCAAGTTATCTATGGTATGGATCCCAATGAAACCGCAGTGGGTGTTGTTTTCCAGTGGACCGACAAAGGCCAGCGTAAAATAGTCTTTCCGGAATCAATGGCTGAAGCTACCATCCAGCTGCCGCCGGGCTTGAAGTCCCTTAAATAGGGGGTTGGAAATCAAGACTGCACCTATCCGATAGCTGCAAACTGTAAGTTAACCGAAATTTCGGTAAAGGGGAGTAATGGAGTAATGGGGCTGGAGTTGTGATGATTTTTGGGTCTTAGATTTCGGGTTTCGGATTGAAACTAAAGACGTATTGGATTTAAAGTTAAAGGTTTCTATTAAATCCGGAATTTCGCATCCCAATTCTGAAATCATAATAACTCCAGCACTCCAACATTCCAACACTCCCTTTGTACTTCTCCGACACTCCTTTTGTATTTTTAGTGATCATTTAAAATTATGATCGATTTCAATTATAATCAAAATTAAAATGAGTTGATTTTATGTTTGTGGGAACAGTTGTATACGCATTGATCAACAGCATCGTTCTGGCACTTATAGCCATCGGATTCAATCTGACCTTCGGCATCAGCGGCATAGCCAATTTTGCATACGGTGCCTTGTATATTTTTTCAGCATACACGAGCTGGATGCTGCTAAACCTGCTAAAGCTGCCTTATCTTCTCTCCGCCGTCATATCGATTTTGCTCACAGCATTGCTGGGAGCGCTCATGTACCGCTTTGTGCTTCAGAGGGTGCGCGGCCAGGCCCTGTCCGAAGTCATTGCCACCTTTGGCATCGGCCTGGCAATTCTGGAGTTGTTCCGGTATCTCGGCTTTGTCGGCTTCGAATACAATTTGCCGGTTTTTATCGACCAGAGCTATTTTATCCTGGGTGCTTTCGTTGATATGCAGCGCATCCTGATCGTAGGTGTCGGCATACTTTTGATTATCGGACTGTGGATTTTTACCCATCACACATCGCTGGGGCTCGCTTTTCGGGGAATCGCCCAAGACGAGCGCACGGCCCTCAGTCTCGGCATCGATTCAGACCGGATTGCCACCGTTGCCGTATCTTTCGGCGCGGGCCTGGCTGCGATCGCGGCCACCCTCATTATCCCGCTGGGGTCCATATCTCCCGGCGAAGGCTACGAGGTTTTAATCAAGGCCCTGGCCGTCTGTATTATTGGTGGACTGGGCAGCACCGGCGGCGTGATCGTCGCCAGTTTCATTATCGGTTTTGCCGAACGCTTTACCGATGCTTATATCGGTTCCCACTGGACCATGATTGTCAGCCTGGCCGCCATTCTCATCGTATTGATCGTTAAACCTTCCGGCCTGTTCGGCAAGCAAAAAGAGCTGGAGGAAAGAATTTAGTCGATTGCGGATTGCAGATTGCGGATTGGAGAACATGGCACAAAGAGCATGGCGCAGAGAGTTTAGGACTGAGCGCCGAGGACTGAGGACTGAAGGCTGATAACAGAGAACAGAGGACAAAAGGTGGAAGGCTATCATGCAAAGAAAAGAATTTACTACCTTCAAGCTTTCAAGCCTTCTAGCTTCCAAGCCTATGGGCTATCGACTAATATCGAATAACCAATAACTAATAACCTCCAATGGATTTATGGCAAAAAGAAAAGAAAGAATAGACCGAGGGATCAAGGCCCGGTCGGGCGACATCTTTGCGCTGAGTTCGTGGCGCGAGATGCTGTATCTGGCCGCCCCACGATTAATACCGATTGCAGTGTTCCTGATTCTGCCGCTCGTTCTGGGTATGTATTGGCAAAAAGTCTTGCTGTCGGTGGCTGTCTTTGCCCTGCTGGCCATCAGCTGGGACATTCTGGCCCAGACGGGCATGATATCATTGGGCCAGGCTCTGTTTTTCGGCATGGGCGCCTATGCAGCCGGCACGTTTAATCACTACTGGGGCTGGCACCCCCTGATAACCATCCCGTTTGCCAGCGTTGTCGGCGGTCTGATCTGCACGGCATTGCTGCTGCCGGTACTCAGGCTGCGCGGCATTTACTTTTCGATGGTCACGCTCATCATCCCACTGATGCTGGTGCGCATCGTTGAGGCCACTAAGATATTCGGCGGGACTGAGGGACTCAGCGGTATTGCCGCGCTGCCCTCCAGATGGATCGAAGTCTACCTGATAATGGGAGCCCTGATGGCGGCCCTTTTCAGCTTCCGGCGCATGCTGGACTCCGATTACGGACTGGTTTTAAAAGGCATCTGCGATAACGACCGTTCGGTCATCAATGCCGGCATCAACATCTACTGGTATAAAGCCCAGGCCCTGTTTATTTCCAGTTGCATTGGAGCCTTTGCCGGCGCTTTTATGACCCACGTTTACATGTTTGTCGGCATGCCGGTATTTGCGCTGGATTATTCCATCTTGCCCATCGCAGCCGCTGTCGTGGGAGGACCCGGCACCCTGGCAGGCGCCACCCTGGGCGCGTTTATCCTGGTACCCTTGTCCGAAATTTTGCGGGGCATCGGCGGCTTGCGAATTGTAATCTACGGACTGTTTCTGGTGGTCTTTATCGTTGCACTGCCGGAAGGAATCTTTCATTACGTTCAGCGCAAATATCACCAGTTTGAAAGATGGGTGGAGGTGGAATAATGGGTGCGTCCGCTTTGCTGCAATTAAATGGCCTTTACAAAAACTTTGGCGGTGTACAGGCCATTGCCGATTTAAGCTTTGAGCTGGCAGAGGGCGAATTGCTGGGCCTCATCGGACCCAACGGGTCGGGAAAAACCACTGCCGTTAACCTGATTACCGGGTTTGTAAAACCCTCGGAGGGCGAAATTCACTATCGCGGCCGGGACATCACCGGCATGGCGCCCTATAAAATTGTCCGCCTCGGAATCGCCAGAACCTTTCAGATGGTCAAACCGTTTTATCAACTGCCGGCTTACAAAAACATGATCATTCCGCTTTACTCCCCCAGGGTTAAACAGCTGGTGGGCGGTAAATACGGTGACCGCGACGCGGTCGCCCTGGATCTGCTGGAAGAGGTCGGATTTGAGCGGGATTCATTTGTGGCGTATAAAAGTGCCAGTGTCCTGCCCCAGGGCTATCTCAAACGACTGGAGTTGGCCAAGGCCATTGCCCTTCAGCCCGACCTGATTATTCTGGACGAGTTATTTTCAGGTTTGAGCCTGGCGGAGGTTGCCGGCATTGTGCCCATCATCGAGAAATTGCGTCAGGAAGGCAAAACCATCATCATGATCGAACATCGTCTCAAAGAGCTTTTCCGGATCGCCGACCGGGTGGTGGTTCTCAACTACGGTGAAAAAATCGCCGAGGGACAAGCCCATGAAGTCATGGAAAGCGATGCCGTCAAGAAAGCATATCTTGGAACGGAAGCCTAAAACAGCTCATAGCCTATAGCTCATAGTCTGAAGACGACAAGAGAACGCATTAAAGGGACTATGCTGGAAGGCTGGGAAGCT
Organism: uncultured Desulfosarcina sp.; assembly: GCA_964435765.1. Taxonomy (GTDB): domain Bacteria; phylum Desulfobacterota; class Desulfobacteria; order Desulfobacterales; family JAFDCJ01; genus JAFDCJ01. Next base: position 3,828 of record CAYTBC010000195.1, on the reverse strand, counting down.
TGAAAGCCGGGAAACTACGAGGTTGCGAAGGTAGGAAGTTGGGAAGTTGAAAAAGTTGACCGTAAAAACAAATTAGGTCATTTTGCCTTAAAGCCTTCGAGCTTCCCAGCCTCCAGGCCTCCTGGCGCCCTGTCTTCCAAGCCTTTCAGCGATGAGCTATCAACTAAATACTGGGAGTCGAGTCGTATGCTTGAAGTTCGCAATCTAATGGTATTTTTCGAGAATGCCCTGGCCATCAATGACCTGAGCATCAATGTGCAGGCCGGCGAAATTGTCGGTATGATCGGGTCCAACAGTGCCGGCAAGACGACCCTGATGAACGCTCTTTCCGGCTTAATCATTGACATGCGGATCAAGGCCAAGCGCAAGGGGGGTGAACGGATCAATCTTTACGGCAACATTATTTTTAATGGTGAAGACATCACCGCCACCAAGCCGAGTGAAAGGGTCAAAAAAGGGATCGTCCTTTGCAGAGAGCGGCACCCGGTGTTTCCGGAAAGCAGTGTGCTGGAGAATCTTAAAATCGCCGGCTATCTGAAAAAAAGAGCGGAAATCCGGGAGTCCATCTCTTATGTCTTCGAGTTGTTTCCGGTGCTGTCAAAATTTATATCCCGCAAGGCCGGATTCATGAGCGGCGGGGAGCAGCAGATGCTGGCCATCGGCATGGCGCTGGTGGTCCGCCCGAAACTGCTGCTACTGGATGAACCGCTTTTGGGCTTGAGCCCGATGATGCAACAGGTGGTGATGGAAGCCGTGGTGCGCCTCAAAGAAAATTCAGGCATTACGGTGCTGATCAGCGAACAATTTGCAAGACCGGTTCTGCCGGTAATTGACAGAGCGTATATAGTTGAAAACGGCATGCTGGCGCTCTGCGGGACCGGAGAAGAGTGTATGAACAATCCTGAAATCAAGTCCGCTTACTTCGGTATATAAGGTTTGAACCCATGACAAACTCCAAAAATGGCGATATATTTTCAACCTTTGCGGCCACGGCCGAACGGCGCGGCGAGCATCCGGCCATTATTTACCTGGGCAATAAATTTTCCTATAACCGGGTAAAAAAGCTGGCCCTGCGCTTTGCCGCCGCCCTGTCCGAGTTGGGCGTCGCCCCCGGTCAGAGAGTCATGATGTACATCCCCAACGGCATTCAATGGGTGATCTGCTGGCTGGGCATCCAAAAAATCGGTGCCGTGTGCGTGCCGATCACTCCCATTTACACACCCCATGATCTCAAATATATTGCCAATGACAGCGATGCCGAGGCGATCATCTGCGCCGACACCAACTTCGGCTATGTCACCAGCGTATTAGGGGACACCCGCCTGAAACGGGTAATCGTAACCAATACGGCGGATCTGCTGCCATGGTGGAAACGGTGGTTCGGCATTTTGTTCGATGTAATTCCCCGGGGAAAATTCAGCCTCGACGACCGTACATTTGCTTTGCGAGATTTGCTGTCGGGTACCCCCAAGGAGGTGCGGCTAAAACCGTCGGAAGCTGCCGGCGGCCGCGCGATCGCCCAAATACTTTATACCGGAGGTACCACCAAATTCCCCAAGGGTGTGCCGTTTTCCCATGACCTATTTCTGGTGTCCGCCGACGAACAGATTCGAATGAGCGAACCGCTTTTTCCGGTCGAAGAAAACGTCATCATGGGCAACGCCCCCCTGTTTCACATTCTGGGTCAAACCTGCAGCCTGGCAACCATTTTAACCGGCGGCAGTTTAATCCTCCAGCCCCGCATCAATCTGGACGCCACCTTTGATTCAATTCTGCGCTTCAAAGCCAGAACCATGATCGGGGTACCGGCCCTGTACCGCATGATTTTAGAACATGTCCGCCTGGAACAGTATGATTTGAGTTCGCTGGAATTTTGTTTCAGCGGCGGCGACGTGCTGCCGGTGGAAGTCGGCAAGCGCTGGAAAGAAAAATTCGGCCGGCCCATCTACCAGGGTTACGGCGCCACTGAAACCTGCGGCGGGGTGGCCATGTGTCCGGTCCATGTCGACAACCCGCCGAAAAGCGTGGGGCGCATCCTCAAGAGCAAAAAGGTGAAAATCGTCAACCCGGTCTCGCTGGAGCCTGTCGGCACGGGAGTTCCCGGGGAGTTGCTGGTCTCTTCCAAACATATGGTCTCAAGCTACCTGAACAAGCCCGAGGAAACCGCCGCCGCATTTGTCGAACTGGACGGTGAAAAATGGTATCGCACCGCCGATGTGATGTCCATGGATGAAGCGGGCAACCTGTTCTTTGTGGACCGCACCGTGGATACCATCAAACACAAAGGCTACCGGGTTTCGGCCTCCGAAATCGAATCGGTGCTTCAGGAGCACCCGGCGGTGATCGCTTCCTGTGCGGTCGGCGTGCCGGACGAAAAGGTCGGAGAACGCATCAAGGCCTACGTGGTGCTCAAAGAAGACGTCAAAGGCATCACGGGCTACGATCTTATCAAGTGGTGCCGTCAGACCTTGGTGTCCTACAAAGTACCCCATTACATCGAATTCAGAGACATGCTGCCCAAATCCAAAGTGGGCAAGCTGCTGCGGCGCGAGATCCGCAGCGAAGAGAAGCGCAGGACAGAAGCCTAATTAATCCGCCCCGCGAAATAGATGTTTCACGTTTGTTTATTGTTCTTTGAAAATTAAAGAAGGTTGTCTGATTGAAAGTCAGCGGATTAATTACTGTATGCTCCGCATATTTTTTTACATTTTTTTTATTTTATTTCAGATAACTATATGAAAAAACATATTATGTTTCCCTCCGCCTTACAAAAATACACCGAAATTTTTCCCACATTAATTTGGTCCATATATTGCCATTTTTTGCAATGGCAATATATGGACCAAATTAATTTTGACAAAACGGTCGCTTTACCCTATTATGCCGCTCTCAATCATACGCCATGCGGCGTCATTTTAAATTTGCGGAGGTGAAATATGGCAGAATGTCCAGTATGCGGGGCCGAAATTGACCTGGCGGCCGACGCTGAAGAAGGAGAAATCATTGCCTGCGATGACTGCGGCTCTGAACTTGAAATCACCGGCGAAGACAGTCTCCAGGAAGCCCCCCAGGAAGAGGAAGACTGGGGCGAATAGGAATTTAACGAATTGGAGTAACGGAGTGTTGGAGAACTGGAGTGATGGGAAAAATCCCAATATTCCAATACTCCTTTACTCCTTTTTTTTGCTAACCGATGCGGCCCTTTAATTTGTTCAATGGTTTCTCTGGAATCCGGATCCGGGCGCATAAATAATCGGAGTTACAAATGAAAGTAGGTTTTTTACATTCCATCATCAGAAAAGAGGAAAAGCTTCTGCTGGAAGAATTCAGAAGCCGCCGCGGTGTGGAGCTGATTAAGATAGACGACCGGGAGGTGTTCTTCGATCTTCACAGAAACAGCTTCGACATCGACGTGATAATCGAGCGCTGCGTCAACCATTCCCGGGCGCTGCATGCAATGAAAATATTCAGTGACCACGGTATTCCGACCGTCAATGCCCCCGAAGTGGGTGAAATCTGCGGCAGCAAGTTTCTGACCACCCAGGCCCTGATTAAAGCCGGCATCCGAACACCTCGCTGTTTTCTGGCGTTTACCCCCGAATCGGCGCTGGCGGCCATGGACCAGCTCGGATTCCCCTGCGTGATCAAACCCACCACGGGGTCCTGGGGGCGGCTCATATCCAAGATCAATGATCGCGATGCGGCCGAAGCCATCCTGGAGCACAAGCAGATCCTGGGCAGCTACCATCATTCCATCTTCTACATTCAGGAGTATGTGGAAAAGAATGGCAAGGACATCCGCAGCTTTGTAGTGGGCGATCAATGTAT
>CAYTBC010000194.1:0-7673 GCA_964435765.1 uncultured Desulfosarcina sp. | reverse complement strand
AGTTTAATCAGCGTTTCATTGCGCGCGTATTTTTTGTGGTCGAATTCTGTCATCATTTAGCCCCTACTGAAATTACTTTCGCCCGAGAACCCCGAAAGTCATTCCCATGAGGATGTACTTGCGGATGAATATGAACAGGATGAAAATGGGGGTAATCAGGATAAACCCTGAAGCAGCGACAACCCCCCATTCGAACCCCGATGTGCCCATGAAGGCGACGATGCGGGGAGGCAGGGTCATGGCATACCGCGTGGCGATGATCGACGCAAAGGTGAACTCGTTCCAGGCAAAGATGAAGCAGAACCCGGCGGTCGCCGCAATTCCCCCTTTGACCATCGGCACCAGCACCTTGGCGAATACCTGAAAACGCGTGTAGCCGTTGACGAAGGCGGCCTCCTCCACTTCTTTGGGGATATTGTCGAAGAACCCCTTCATGATCCAGGTGGCCAGCCCCAGCCCGATCATCGTGTACAGCAGGATCATGCCGAAGCGCGTGTCGGCCAGATGCAGTTTGGCAAAAACGATATACAGCGGAACAATGACGGCCACCGGCGGCAGCATCCGGGTTGATAAAACGAAAAACATGAAATCCTTCTTGCCCCGGTAATTCATGCGCGAGTTGATGTACCCGGCCATGGTGCCCAGTGTCACAGCCAGCAGGGTCCCGAGCCCTGCCGTCAGAACGCTGTTGGTCAGCCAGAAAATGTAGCGGGTCTGCTGCTCTTCACCGGTTTCCAGGGTCGTGTAGATGAAAATCTTTTTAAAATGACTGAAGGTCGGTGTAAAAAAGAACTTCGGTGGAATTGTAAAAAGTTCGACTCTGGTTTTAAACGCGGCTAAAAACAGCCAGTAGAGGGGAAAAATCGTGTAGATGAGCAGCACGACAACCAGGGTAAAATAGATGATGTTTTTGCCAATGGCCCGTTTACTGCCCATCGTACCTGTCATGGCAATGTCCATTCTGAAACCTAAGTAGAATTCAGGGTTAAAAAACGTAGTTCCTGTACCCGCATCTGCTGTCTGCGGTACAGGAACTACGAGCAGAACAATGACTACTCAACGACAATCGGAACGATTTCCTTCTGTCCTGCCGGGTTGGGGCAGACAGTGTCGGGCACATCGACCTTGGCTGTGCGTTTGATCTTGTACCCGGCCTTCATAAGCACCCGCTCCTGGCGATCTGCACAATCGGCCATGGCCTTCTCCGGCGTCTTTTTGCCGGTGATGGCATTGTGCGTCTCCTCCTGCAGGATATCGAGCAGGATGGCGTATTCGGGCAGATGCCAATAGTCGTTGGTGTACTTGAACGCAACCCGGAAGAGCTTGTTGAAAGCGTTTGCTTGCAGCCATGCCGGATCATCGAGAACGTCCTGCCGGCCGGTCTGGCATACGGTGCTGTAGCGCCTCTGCTGCTCAGGCATCTCGTACCACTCGATAAAATTCCAGGCATCCTGAACATGCTTGGAATACTTGGAGATGCCGATTCCCTGGCCTCCCATGCTGAATTCACGCCGGAACATCCCGTCTCGGCCCACCGCGCCCGGCAGAATGGCAAAACCGGTTCGATCGGCATAGGGATTTTGCTTTGGATCGGTCATGGCACCGAAGAAATAAAACCAGTTGTGCGCCATGGCGACTTTACCCGTCTGGAAGGCCGTGTTGACCTCATCCCAGCCCCAGGTGGCGACGCCGGGCGGGGCAAACTTCATCAGTTCGATGTAAAACTTCACCCCGTCGATGGAGGCCGGACTGTCGATGTAGCCCTTGATTTCAAAAGTTTTGGGATTCCAGAGTTCGCCGCCGAAGGACCATACCAGACAGTTGGTGACGCTGGTCAGGTAATCATACTCACGCCCGCCCATCATGCCGATTCCGTATAGATCCGGCGGACGGGTAAACCATTCGGCAATGTCCCGCAGCTGCTGCCAGGTCTGCGGCAGCGCCAGTTCATAACCGTACTTATCCTTGAAGCCTTGCTTCTCCATGGAATTCTCGAACAAATCCTTCCGGTAATGCATGCCCTCGGCATCAGCATTGATGGGCAGGGCGTAAATTTTGTCGCTGGCGTCCGGATACTCACCGTAGCGGGCCAGCATTTCCTTTGACCAGTCCGACATTTTCAGTTTGTCGGACTTCTCAATGTACGGGTTGAGGAGTACGGTGTGCCCGCCGCCGGCAAACTCCCCGATGGACTGGCTGTCCCAGCATGCCAGATCGAATCCGGATCCCTTGGCCGCAAATTCGGAAGCGATTTTGTCGTGCCAGGCCGGGCCGTAGCCGACGAGTGCACCCTCGACCCTGACACCGGTCATCTTGGTCCAATCCTTGGCGATTTCCAGAAGCATGTCGGCGCACACACCGCCGTGCCATACGACGGTGAGGGTCACATCCTCCGCCGCAACCTTATTCACCGCAATGCCCGGAATTAAAAGCGAGGCCGAAAGAATAAAGACAATTGTCAAAATTCGCCATCTACAAATTTTCATGCCGAACCTCCTTTCTTGAAAAACTTCATTAAAGTCCAGTTAGGGGTTAACAACCTCCGATAAGACCTGGTGCAACAATGACCGATCCATTTTTAATCTACTTGGAAAACATTTGTCAAGACAAATGTCAAAGAGAAATTCCAATTTTTTATCGCCTTTGTTTCACCGGCTGCACCCGACGCTAAGGCGGGAGGTCATCACCAATCAATCATCCTATTGCTTTTCAAAGTATTTCAAGGTATTCAAGGGGTAGCCGCGCCGCCGTTGCGTGCCTGTAAAATTGGGATTTCGATAATTGTGATATGGAAGCATCCAACATGCCGGTAAATTATGAATTTCAGCGTATCCGCTTTTTATTGTTGAGCGCGCTCTTTTTCTCCGGAGCCAACGGGCTTATCATGGAGATTGTTTTCAGGCGCCAGCTGCTGCTCTCCCTTGGGGTTTCCCATTATTCCGTGAGCACGGTTCTGGCTGTTTTCATGACCGGCCTGGCCCTGGGAAGTTTTCTGTTCGGACGCACGGCGGATCGAACGGCCTATCCCATTCGGCTCTACGGCTTGTTGGAAATCGGCGTGGGTCTTGCGGGGCTGACCCTGACTGTGTTGCTGCCCCGGCTTGACCTCATATACAGCCGACTTTATCAAACGCTGGGCACGGATGGTTCACCGGGCATCCTGTTGAAGTCTCTGCTGGCCGGCGCCGTCTTGCTGGCGCCGACAATTTTCATGGGGGGAACGCTTCCCGTCGTCGGCAAGGTCTTTGCCCGCGAAGGGCATAGCGCAGGTTCTCCTCTGGGGTTGCTATACGGCATCAACACTTTGGGAGGCCTGGCCGGCGTCCTCGGATCAACCTTCTGGCTTCTGGGAAGCCTGGGAGCGCGTGGGACGCTGACGCTGATCTCACTGGTGAACCTGATCATCGGGCTTATCTGCTTTAAATTTTTAGGAAAAAAAGTTTGTCTGCACCCGGCCTCACCTACCCCCAAAACTCCTGCCGCCTTGCCGACCTCGGCGCTCAAAATTCCGGATACAGCCATTCTGGCGGTGTTTTTCGCCTCCGGTTTCGCGGCGCTTTCTTTGGAGGTCAATTGGACCCGGATTCTCGCCTATGTCGTCGGCAGCCACGGGTATGCTTTCGGAATTACCCTCGCCGCTTTCCTGGGCGGCATTGCCCTCGGCAGCGTCATCGTATCGCGCTTCACGGACAAATTAAAACATCCGGCGGGATGGCTCGGCGTCACCCAGGTGATGATCGGCGTGACGGCGCTCGGGACGAGTCTCATTATGTATCACCTGCGGGGATTGACCGGCTGGCTGACCGCGCTGGCTGGAGGCTCCTGGAGCCGGTTCATCACCATGGAGATGCTCGCCCTTTTCCTGCTGCTTTTGATCCCGGCACTCTGCATGGGGGCGGTCTTTCCCCTGGTCATGACGTCAATGATCCGACATTTCAAGGATCTGGGTCAAAAGGTCGGGGTCGCCTACGCTGGGAACACCGTCGGGTGCATTCTGGGGGCCCTCTTGGCCGGTTTTGTACTGATCCCCCTGCTCGGCCTCAGCGGGAGTCTAAAAATCACGGCGTCGATCTCCATATGCGCCGGTGCCTTTCTTATTTATCGCATTTCCAAAACCGTGGCCGCAAAAGCCATTGCCCCGGTGCTGGGCCTCGGCCTGGTCCTGCTGGTCGTCTACACCCCGCTCGGCTATCCCCTGCAGACCACATCCGCGGACGAGCGCCTCGTATTTTACGATGAATCCAGTGCGGCGACGGTGGCTGTGCGCGAGGACGGCAGCGGCGCCAGGATGTTATCCATCAACGGGTTGGACGAAGTTCCGGTGGATCCGGCCTCGCTTCTGACGTTCCGGGTTCTGGCCCACCTTCCGCTGCTGATGCACCCGAACCCGCAGGTGGCCATGGTCCTGTCCTTGGGCGGCGCGATTACCACCGGCAGCGTCGCGCGGCATCCGTTGAAAAGCATCGATGCCGTCGAGCTGTGCCCTCCGGTGGTGCGGGCGGCGAAACTTTTTAAGCCGTGGAATCACGGCGTGATAACCGATCCCCGATTGAACATCATTATTGAGGACGGCCGCAACCATCTGCTGACATCCGCCAAAATCTATGACGTCATCACGGCCGACGCCACCCACCCATGGAGTGCCGACAGCTGGATTCTCTACACCCGGGAAATGTATCAACTGGTCAATTCCCGTCTGAGTGAAAATGGAATCTTTTGTCAGTGGATTCCGCTGCACTGGATGTCGCCGGAAGACTTCAAATGTATCCTGCGAACCATCCGATCGGTCTTTGCTGATGTCAGCCTTTGGTATACCGGATCCTATGTCACCGCAGTCGCATCCAACCATCCCCTGGTCGTCGATCCGGCGGCATTGGCCCACCGAATGGGTGATGAGAATATCGCCGCAGACCTGAAGTCGGTCGGCATTGACTCAGCCGCATCACTGCTCGGACTTTTTCTCATGTCCGGACCGGCCATCGACCGCTACGTCGGAAAAGGCCCCTTGAACACGGATGATCTCGCCTACCTGGAGCACGCGGCGGCCAGATGTTTCGGCCGAGAAACAACGCCCGCAAACCTGGCCGCCCTCTTGGCGGCGCGAACGCCGCCGACGAAGTTGATTGCGCCCGAAGCGCAAACCGAAACGCCCGAGTTTTATTCGCAAGTCATGCGGATGCATGCGGCCCGGGCAAAAACGATAGCGGCCAGGATCGCAACCTATGAGGGACGCTTTGCCGATGCGGTAGGCGAGTATCAATCCGCGCTGGCCCTGGCGCCGGAAGACGGCGTCACCCGGATGTTTTTATCCGACGTGCAGCAAACGCTGGCTGCGGCCTGGGCCTCAAAAGGCGATCGGTCCAGACGGTCGGGCGACGTCGCCCAGGCTCTCAGTGAATACAGACAGGCACTGAACCTGGATTCCGGCAGCCCCAGGGCCCACAACGGCATCGGGCTCATCTTCTATTCACAGGGCGATTACCGGCAGGCCGTCAAACATTTCGACATCGCCTTAAGCCGGCTTGCCGGCCAGGTTCAGATTCGCTACAATCGCGTTCTGGCGCTCCTGAAGCTACGGCGGCTTGATGAAGCCCGTCAGGAAATAGAAATCATTGAGCGGTTGGAAACCGGCACCACCGGCGCCTACTCCGGTCAATTAAAAAAGCTGATTTTACAATTATAAAATCACTTGACATAACCAACCCCGACAGATACAAGATAACAGTCAGTAAAGTCCCGTTGTTATGTAATTACAATTAGTTAAAGAATATTTTCAACCTGCATTCATCGCAAAGATCCTGCCCCGGAAAAGCCGGCAAAGCCACAACAAACAGTATGGAGGTGAATTATGGCCAAGGCAAAAAAAATCATCAATGATCCGAAAAATGCGGTTGCGGAACTTCTCGCCGGACTGGTTGCAGCCTATCACGGCAGAATCAAAAAATTGGAAGGTGTAAATGCCTTGGTCATGACAAATTTACGCCGGGGCAAGGTGGGGCTGCTGATCGGCGGCGGAAGCGGCCACGAACCGCTGTTTCACGGATTCATTGGAGACAATATGGGAGACGGTGCGGCCTGCGGCAATATTTTCGCCGCCCCGACCCCCGATGTCATCTTGGAGGCCACCAAAGCTCTGGACCAGGGCAGCGGTGTCCTGTATCTCTACAACAACTATGCGGGCGACAACATGAATTTCGACATTGCCGCCGAAATGGCGGCTGAAGAGGGCCTTGTCACCCGGACGGTACGAATATTCGATGACGTGGCCTCGGCACCGCCGGATCGAAAAGAGGAGCGCAGGGGGATTGCCGGGGACGTATTTATCATCAAAATTTCCGGCGGCGTCGCCGCCACGGTGCAGGATCTGGACGAAGTGGTGCGCGTCACGGAAAAAGCGCGCGACAATACCCGCTCAATGGGCGTTGCCCTGTCGGCGGGCTCGCTGCCCGAAACCGGAGAGCCGACCTTTGAACTGCCGGAAGACGAAATTGAAATCGGCATGGGACTTCACGGTGAAGCGGGGGTTTCCCGGGGCAAGATGCTGCCGGCGGATCTACTGGTGGAGGACATGATGGGGCGGCTGATTGCGGATTTGCCTTTCAAACGCGGCGATGAGGTCTGTCTTCTGATCAACAACCTGGGTTCCACCACCATGATGGAACTGCTGATTGTCAACCGCAAAATAAATGAAATTCTTAAAGCCGAGGGAATCACGATCTACGATACGGCCATGGGAAGCTTCTGCACGAGTCAGGAGATGGCCGGATTTTCAATATCCTTGACAAAACTGGATGATGAACTCAAGAAGTACTACGACATGCCGGCGGACTCTTTTGGTTTCAAAAAGGTGTAAAATTATGGGAAAAGCACACTTGACGGTGGAAGAAGCACAGGAAATGTTCATCTACGTCTCCGCTAAAATGGAGGAGAGCAAAGATGTTTTGACCCAGGCGGACAAGGCCATCGGCGACGGCGACCACGGCATCGGCATGGCCCGCGGGTTTGAAACCCTCCGCCAGAAACTGCCGAACCAAGCGTTTACCGGCGTTGGAGAACTGTTCAAGTCGGTTGGAATGATATTGATGACCTCCATCGGAGGGGCTGCCGGCGCGGTATTCGGCACATTCTTCAGGGGCGCTGCCAAAAACCTGGAGAGCGGCGCCGAGCTGAACAGCCAAACGCTTTCCCTGGTGCTGGCAGACGGGTTGCAGGCGGTCCAGGACAGGGGCAAGGCGAAGCCGGGCGACAAAACCATGGTCGACGCACTGGAGCCGGCCTCGGTTAAGGCCCGGGAACTGGAGACCGCACCTCTGGACGAAACACTGGCGCAAGTCAGCGAGGCCGCCCGGCAGGGCATGGAGAACACCAAAAACATGGTGGCCGCCCTGGGCAAGGCCAAAACCCTGGGCGAGAGATCGCTGGGTCATGCGGACCCGGGTGCCGTGTCCATGTACCTGATTCTCAAATTTATGGCGGAATTCGTTAATTAATCCGCCCTGAAAAATAGCAGATTTAGAATTTTAAACTTTTTTATAAAAACTGAAGATTGTTGTTAAATCGAAGCTCGGCGGATTAATTACCTAATGCTGCGCATTTTTATATTATTATCTGGTTGTGCAGAAAGAGCAAGTACAAGGAATGTGGGAGCGGTTTTCAACCGCGAAATCAAATGC
>CAYTBC010000193.1:0-7676 GCA_964435765.1 uncultured Desulfosarcina sp. | reverse complement strand
GGTGGTCGGGAAATTGCCCGAGATGGTGAAGCCGGTGAGGTAGGCATTGCCCCGCCGATCCAGCCCGATGGCGGCGGCACCGTCATCGGCGGAACCGCCGACGTATCTGAAATAGGTGACCGCCGATCCGGCGGCATTGAATTTGGCAACAAAGGCATCGGCCTGGCCGGATAAGGCGTTTTTAAAATCGATTGCCGTCGCCGGGAAAGAATCCGAGGCCGATGCGGTTTGGCCGGCCGCGTACAGATTGCCTTCAGCGTCGACCGCGATATCATTGATCTTATCCGCCTGGCTGCCCCCGAGAAAGGTGCTGTAGCCTACGGTTGCGTCCAAATTGAATTTGACGACGAAGCCGTCGCCATTCCCGTTGTTGCTTGTCTGAAATACACCCGCAGTCGAGGTTGTGGCGGGAAGAAAGTCGCTGCTGGCGGTTTCTCCGGCAATGAAGGCGATCTCAAAAGCATCCCGGGCGATCGCCAGCCCGCGATCCGCTCCGGAACCGCCGATATAGCTGGTGTATTGCAAGCTGGTACCGGAATTGTTCAAAACCGCCACAAAGGCATCGCCGCTGCCGCCGTAAACCGAGCGGACCGGAATATAACCGGATTCAAATGGAAAATCATCCGATGTGGTCTCGCCGACCAAATAGGCTTCACCGCTTGCGGTGACGACAATGTCGTTGCCGGCATCTTCTCCTTGGCCGCCCAGATAGGTGACATACTCGAGCTGGTTTCCGTCGGCCGTTATCTTGGCCACGAAGGCGTCAAATTCGCCCTTAAGGCCATCCTGGAAAGTTGAATCGACCGGGAAGTCACTTGAGCCGGTTTTGCCGGTGATATAGGCATTGCCGTCGTCATCAACGGCTATCCCGTGGGCCCAGTCGTCGCCTTGGCCGCCAAGGCGCGAGGCGTAATTGATGTAGGGGTCAATGACCAGGGGCAGTGATTTGTCATAGCCTGCAACCTTGAAGCCATAGCAGCCGTCTTTAAAATCGTAGCTGACCGGGATTTTTGATTTTAGGCCGGCCTTCTCCTGATAGGCAATCGGGCGGGTCAACCTCAATACGCCCCGGCCTGTTATCAGTTCCAGTTCGCCGCTGTCCTTTAGCCGAACGGAAGAAGTTCCCTCGATTTTGACTTTTATAGTTTCAGGATCAGCCCCGGGTTGGATGGTGAAGACTTTTTCAATGTTCTTTCCGTAGGCTTTAAGGGATAGAAAAATCCCTTTGTAAACTTCCCCGAATTCGATCGAGTTATAGGTGGGGATATTGGTTTTCCATTTGGAGCGATCATTGCCGATAAAATAGTTGACCCTTGTCGCGGTCTGGTTAATCCCCCGGGGGTTGGGAATTGATGAACCACTCAACCTTTCTGTGACGCCTTGAAAGTTGTCAGCCGGTGCGCTGATATTCCTTTGGGGGGCCGGATCGACGGCCGGCAATGAATACACGATTGCACCTTCATTGGTTATGAAAGCATTTCCGCCGAATGTCTGGGCAAAGAAAAGGATCTGCTTATTTATTATCTGCCCCTCATTGGCAATGAACGGCATCTGCAGCCTGACCGCATGCTGGATGAACGCCTGTTCAACAGGCGGTCTGGATGCGCCGGGAGTATCCGACCCGACCCTAGCAAGTACTTCGGGTGCCGTGCTGAGGGTCAAGCTCAGCAAAATGATCCAGACGGCCACAAGGCGTTGGAGTATGCGAACGCCGGTATCTGAGGATTGTTTAATGTCTGCCTGCATGTTTCCCCCTGTAGATAGTTTCATGCTTCCCATATAAATCCCCGAAAATTAGATAAGGTCTAAATATGTTATATTAAATTGTAATAATGGATTGAACGGAAATGGAGAGACAGAGTCGAATCCGGCGGCGGTAAGTCTTTACTAAAGATGAGAAATTTGAATATCGATGGAACGATTCAGAAAGAGATCATTAGAGCTGTCGCATTCACGGTTCCCAAGTGATAGATATCAATAGCCTTTGATTCATTTCCTCTGTTTTGTTTGGTCTCCCCCAAGTCATTACAAATTGTCGTTTTACGCTTCCTTTCGGTTGGCAAAGCGAATTTAAGCTTCAGCAGCAATTCTTCAATTGCCGCTTTCAAGAGCTGCATTCTATTTTGATCACCTATAAGGTGTTGGTTCACTCAATTTGTAAAACTTTTAACAAAACAGACGATTATGAATCTCAACGGCATGACAAGATAAACCACTCTCCGCGATGCAATATGCAAGCCACGGCCCCAATTTTTTTTTGATAATGATTTCAGTTTAGTAAAATTGTATACCGAAATAATCTACTTTAACTCTAGGTAACGGATTACCCAAAAATAGGAATTTTGAGTAATATCCTAATCCGGACGAGCCGGAACCAGAAAGAACAAATTAATCACGAAAGCACGAAAGGACGAAAACACGAAAAAAAGACAACATAAATTTCGTGCTTTCAAGATTTCGTGTTTTCGTGATGAAAATTTTTTTTCATAGACATAAATCCTGGAGGATGAAGATTTCAGACCTAATGCTCAAAAAAGAGAAAGCCGGATTGCCTCAATTTTTCTGCAAATAAGGCAACCCGGCTGTCTTTACTTCGTTAAGTAGTCGACTTGGTAAATAGTTTTTGAGTTGATGGTTTTTCTTCTTTTTTTCGCCTCAACCAATTTATCCATTGAAATTCATGGATATGCCAGCGCAGCGAATTTCACCGGGATCAACCCGTAAACCATTCAACCCAATATAGACCCGGGGCGTTCCCCTCCCTGGCCGCAATATTAATGCCTATTAGTCTAGACATGCGGTTCTCCGGGAGTCGGCTTTACCTTATTGCATTCGATCTGTAACCGCAAAAACCGCAGCAACGCCGCTGCCGTTCCGGCCCGGCATTCCCCCTCCAGGACTGCAGCCGTTGCGGCTTTGCGGTGAATTTTAAAGGATAAAATAAAGCAGGGCCTATTCGCTGTCGTACATTCTAAGTAGTGACACCTGTTGATCCTATACCTGAGAAAAAATGCGGAATCAAGTCAAAAAAGCAAGGATGCTGGGAAGCTGGAAGGCTAGGAGGCTGGGAGGCTGAAAAGTGAATAAGGACTGAGCAATGAGGACTGAGGACTGGGAACGTGGGGCAGAGCGGAGAGGACATGGGTCGGGATGGCTTGAAGCTTGGAGGCCGGGAAGCCTGGAGATTTAAAAGCGAATAAGGACTGAATAATGAGGACTGAGGACTGGGAGCGTGGGGCAGAGCTCAGAGGCACTATGGAAACAATGGACCGAAGCTGGGAAGCCGGGATGCTTGGAGGCTGGAAGGTTGATAAGCTGGGACCGGGAAACCTGGATGCTGGGAGGCTGTTAGACCGAAGCATCATCGACTTTCGATCAGCTAAGGTTTAATCAAAAACCCGCGTCATTTCTGTCCTTAGCTTTCAAGCATTCCGGCTTGCCAGCTTTCAAGCCTTTTTCCTTTCACCTTTCTCCTTTTGCCTTTGACCTTTAACCTTTCGTCAATCAACCCAATCAACTGTTATCCAGCATCTATCATCCAGTATCATGAATCAAATTCAACGCATATCAACTTTTTTAGGTTTGCAGCGCAGCACTCTCGGCATGCTTCTCATGGTTATCCTGGTGGGCATGGGAGAGCGGATGGCCGAGCGGTTTTTGCCGATATATCTGATCGCACTCGGCGGGGGCCCCATTATCATCGGTCTGCTTAACGGCCTGGACAATCTGCTTTCCGCGCTGTATTCCTTTCCCGGCGGATACCTGTCGGACCGCCTCGGGTTCAAAAAAGCTCTGCTGATCTTCAATCTGTTTGCCATGTTCGGCTACCTCCTTGTCATTTTCATCCCGACCTGGCCGGCTGTGCTCGTCGGTGCGGTGTTTTTTTTGTCCTGGTCCGCGATATCGCTGCCGGCAACCATGAGCCTTGTGGCCCGGGTGCTGCCCACCAACAAACGCACTATGGGCGTTTCCATGCTATCCCTGGTGCGGCGGATTCCCATGGCGCTGGGACCGATAATCGGCGGACTATTCATCGGGTTATGGGGAGAAAAAGATGGCGTGCGCCTGGCATTTTGTGTGGCTCTGCTGCTGGCCGTCCTGGCGGCCGTCATGCAGCAGAAAATGATTGAAGATGACCCGGCCCAAAAATCCGAGCAGGCGCCATCCCCAAAACCCGAAAAAAATCCCCTGCGGCTGCTGGGTGAGATGTCACCGAAATTAAAGCGCCTGCTGGTCTCCGATATCCTGGTCCGCTTCTGCGAGCAAATTCCCTATGCCTTTGTCGTGGTGTGGTGCATGAAAGTCATCCAGGCGCCGGTTACCGCTTTGCAGTTCGGTATTTTAACGGGCATCGAAATGGCCACGGCCATGCTGGTCTATATTCCCGTGGCCTATTTTGCAGACCGCAGCACCAAAAAACCATTTGTTGTCACAACCTTTGCATTCTTCACTTTCTTCCCCCTCGCGCTGTTGTTCTGCAGGTCATTTGAACTATTGGTGCTGGCCTTTATCTTAAGAGGCCTCAAAGAATTCGGCGAACCCACTCGCAAAGCGCTGATTATGGATCTGGCTCCGGAGGATCGCAAAGCCGCCATGTTCGGCCTGTACTACCTGCTGCGGGATGTGATGGTCTCCCTGGCAGCCTTCGGCGGCGCCTTCCTGTGGCAGATCGGACCGCAGGTAAACTTTACGGTTGCCTTCGCATTCGGCGTCATCGGAACCCTTCTCTTTGCGTTATGGGGCCCAACAGATGCCGGAAGGCTCGGAGGCCAGAAAGCTGGAAGGCCAGGAAGCTTTGAAGGTGAGAGGGTGGGAGGGTCGGAAGGTGAGAGGCTGAATGAAAGGGCAAAGAGCAGAGGTGTTTGAAGTCGGAGTGCGGAATGCGGAAGTCGGAAAAAAGGCACGAAGCCTCTTAGCTTTCAAGCCTTCCGGCCTTCCAGCTTCCCAGCTTTTCAACCCTGCTTGTGGGGTCGTAGCGCGCAGCGCGGAGCCCCAAACCTTTATCCTTTATCCTTTTGCCTTTAACCTTTCACCCTCCTTCAATCAACCCAATTAACCCGATCAACTTCACTCCCGTAAACCACAATAAAATCAATAAAATCCTTAAGGCTATCAGCTATGAGCTATCAGCTGGCACTGAAAGTGCCATCCCGCACCCCGCACCACTTATCAATTGACATGCTCGATGCTTTATAATATCTTCCATAAAATAAATTGATCCCATTTTATTTATGGTCATTTAGGGTAACAGTCAGTGGTCTCTGGAGGCGGAAGTGAACGAAAAAATCAGGATGCTGGATGATCGGACCGTCGAAGTCAACCTTCCAAATGTAACCGGTTATGAACGTATTGCCATGGAGTGTTCTGCATCCTTTGCCAAAATTGGCGGCCTGGTAAAAGAGCGGATCGAAGATTTGAAAACTGCTGTCGCCGAAGCCTGCCTCAACGCCATGGAACACGGCAACCGGGGACGTCCGGATTCCAGAGTGATCGTGACCATGTATATGGGCGACAAAGATTTCAAAGTCTCGGTGATGGATGAGGGCGACGGCATATCGGTTTTTCCGCAACCTATAGATATAAAAAGAAAAGTAGCACGTTTGGAACCGCCCAACGGTTTGGGTCTGTTCTTGATTCAGCAGCTGGTGGACAAAGTTGAGTTCAATAAAGTGAACGGTGGGGGCCATGTGGTCAAAATGGTCCTGAAAATGGAAAATTAAGGTACAAGCTGACTATGGAACAGAAAAACGAAATTAAGCTGGAGCGACAAAACGACATTGCGTTGATGCACATCCAGGGCGATATCACCGCCCAATCCGAGCCCTTTATCAACCAGGCCTACAAAGAGCTCAACGATCAGGGGGATGTCTCCAAGATTCTGATCCAGTTTGAGCAGGAGGCGTACATCAACAGCGGCGGCATTGCGGTCCTTATTCAAATCCTCGCCCACACCCAAAAGAACGATCAAAAGATCGGCATATCGGGTATCTCTGAACATTTCAAAAAAATTTTTCGAATGGTCGGTATCACCAAGTTTGCCAATATATACAATGGACTGGAGGAAGCGATTCAAGTCATGTCCGGCAACTCGTGAATCGTGTAACTTCAGAGGAAAGGATTCTTATCCTATAAATCAAGGCTATCGCCAGCCATGAATCATCAGGAAGAAATTAAGCAGCTTAGAGAATCTCTAAAACAGGCCGAAAACATCCAGGCTGAGCTTGACCTGCGCGTTTTCAACCTGAAAACCCTGAACGATGTCAGCAAAGACATCTACGGCAGTGTGGAATCGGAGACGATCATCAGAAACTTCCTGCTGATGACCATGGGAAATTTCGGCGTTATGCAGGGCTTCATTTTACTGCTCGACGAACCTGCCAATGAAATTGGTCAGTTCGTCTCCGTCGGATTTCAGGACAGCCTCAACCAACCTCTCGAAAGCGGGGCGACCCGGTTATTGATCCAGGCAAGCCGCCGGGAATCATCCGAAAAGCTGTCGTCCCCGGACAGTGGCAACTTTATGCCGCCGGAGGTTGAATTCTCCCTGCCGTTCACCGTAACGCCGGATTGTCCAGGCCTGCTGGGACTGGGTCCTAAATTAATCGGTGAACCTTACAATGAGAATGATATCGAGCTGTTGAACACCCTGGCCAACAACCTGGTCATCGCACTAAGAAACGCGCGCTCCTTTGACCAAATCCGGCGACTCAATAAAAACCTGCAGCTAAAAAATGTCGAGCTCGAAAAGGCGCTGGATGAACTCCGGACCGCCATGCGCAAGGTTGAGATCCTTGAGGGCATCAAGGCCAACCTGAGCAAATTCGTCCCCAACACCGTCAGCCGCTTGATCGAAAAATCCCCCAATGGCGAAATGCCGGACAGCAAAGAGCAGGATGTGTCCGTTCTTTTCCTCGATATCGAAGCCTATACCAAAATTTGTGAACGGCTGGGCGATGAGGAAATGAACGACATCATCGAAAAGCACTTTTCAGCTTTTATGGACGCGATCTATGCCAATGACGGCGATGTCAATGAAACCGCCGGCGACGGCCTGATGGTCCTGTTCATGGACGAGGACAAAGTTCAAAACGCACTGGGCGCGGTGCGCACCGCGCTTAAAATCCGCGAAGATACCATCAAAATCGGACAGGAATGCAGGTCCCTCTACCGCCCCCTGGAAATCAACATGGGGATCAACTCGGGGCCCGCCTTTGTGGGTGCCGCCAAGTTCGACAGCTACACCGGATCACGCTGGACTTATACCGCCCGGGGATCAATCACCAACGTAGCGTCCAGAATCGGTGCCCAGGCCAAAGGCGGCAAGGTGTTTCTTTCACCGACAACGGCGGCCCGGGTAAAAGATCACTTCACTATCTCCCCCCTGGGAAAATTCGCTTTAAAAAATGTGTCCGAAGAAGTCGAGATATACGAAATATAAGAATAGCAAGTTTATTGAGTTGATTGGCGAAAGGTTAAAGGAGGAAGGTCAAAGGAGAAAGGCTTGAAAGCTGGCAAGCCGGAATGCTTGAAAGCTAAAGACAGAAATGACGCGGGTTTTTGATTAAACCTTAGCTGATCGAAAGTCGATGATGCTTCGGTCTAGCAGCCTCCCAGCATCCAAGCTTCCCAGCTTCGGTCCATTGTTTCCATAGTGCCTCTGAGCTCTGCCCCACGCT
>CAYTBC010000192.1:0-7733 GCA_964435765.1 uncultured Desulfosarcina sp. | reverse complement strand
CTGCTGCTGGATGTGAGCCATGAACTGCGGTCGCCGCTGACCCGTTTAAAGGTCGGGCTGGAGTTTCTGCCGGATGGAAATGCCAAGGAAAGCATTGCAGGCGATATCGCGGAAATGGAGAGAATGATCAATGAAATTCTCGCCACCGCCCGTATGCATCACTTGCATGGCAAGCTTAATTTGAAACGGGTCCTTCTGGCAGATCTTCTGAAGGATGTGGCCGCTGAATACGAAAATCAACCGCCGGGGGTGCAGGCCGATGATATAGCAATCCATGTCGCACTCAAGGTCGACCCGGAGCAGATTAAAACTGTTTTTAAAAATATTTTGACGAATGCCGTTAAATATTCCGGCCCCGACAGCGAGGCGATTCGTATTTCCGCTGCAGTCCGGCCGCCACATGTCGTTGTAAAAATTGCCGATAACGGAATAGGAATTGCGCACGATGAGCTGCCCTTTATTTTCGAGCCTTTCTACCGGGTGGATAAATCCCGCGCTAAGGATACCGGCGGTTTCGGTCTGGGTTTAAGCCTGTGCAAGACTATTATGGAAGCCCATGAGGGCCGAATCGAAGTCGAAAGTACACCGGGGGTCGGAACCACTATCTCCCTGTACTTGCCGATCGGATCCGATTCTCCCTGAAAAGCGCCGCGAAGCATTGCTCAAAGACCTCAAGCCTCTTTGCCTTCCTTCTCAATTCTATTCATATATGCCTTAAAAGCCGCCTTGCCCTCTTCCTGCCAGTATTGAGTGTAGGTTTTCCAGTCGCGGTGATATCGAGACGGCGGCGTATCATCCGCAGGCCGGTCGGTTGTTCGGTGCCAGGGAGGTGCATAGCGGCGGTCTTTTTTCCAGCGATCATGGTGATGATTGCCGAAGCTGCCGAATAGCAGTTTCGCCAGAATGATAATGCCGAAGGCCTGCCAGAATGTTATTTCTTTGAGGTCAAAAATAGCCGGCATCAGGCTGTTCCAGATCAGCTTTACCAACAATGCAAATACAATGGCAAACGCCACTGCGAAAAGCAACCCGACAAACACGTGGCCGACGATGTGAAATACTTTACCTCTGGTGGTACTCGAATCGTAGTTATGATTCCCGAAGCAGTTGGGTGTCATTGGTTATTCTCCTTTTTCCAGGACTTTTCTTATCTTTTTCAGCGCGCGCGATTTTCTTGCCAGCAAGGTTCCAATCGGAATACCCCATTCGCGAGACAGTTCTCGAAAGGTTCGTCCTTCGAATTCTGTCTCAACGACGATAGCTTTCTGATGGTCGTTCAAGGAATTCATGGCTTCGTAAATTCTAGCGTAGAGATCTTTCTTTTCAAATTCTTTTTCCGCATCATAGCGCCAAACAAGGATGAGATCGGATAAAGAAGATGTCGGGTCGTCGACATCGTCGCTGTCCAGCGATATAATCGGAATCTTCCGTCTTCTTAAAAAGTCGATGATACGGTTGCGTATAGCTCGATAGACATAGGCGGACAAATATTCAATCGGTATGGTCACGTCGGCGCGATCGAAAATGTTCAGCGCCACATCCTGTAAAATGTCCTCGCCATCCCGTTCGGCGGTGTCATCGATCCAACGGCGGACATAGCTTACCAGCCTCTGGTGTTCGCTGCGGAAAAAATCGGCAATGCGTTCTTTCTGATCTTGTCTGCTCATCTATCCATTATGACGAAATTTGCGGCTGTTTATTGCAAAAAATATTGAATACCAACGCTAAAGGTCCGTTTTCGATTAAAAGGAATCGATGATCGTAATGCCTAAATATTGCCTAACTTTATGAAATAAATCAAAATAAAAAGTGCCAAGGCGCTCCTCACCGAGAATCGCTGGCAATTATAGGCTTTATTTGACATTCCACGGCTGCAATTCTATATTAATCGGTATTGCCAATCGATGTCCGTCCATTTGAGAAAAGGAAACAACCTACATGAGATTAAACAATATCCGATATCTCCGGCTTATCGCTCTGATTCTGGTTTTATGTCTTGCCGGGGTTGCGCCGGCCTCGCAGGGCATCAACTGGCGCTCTTACGAAGAAGGCATGGTGCTGAGCAAAATCGAGAAAAAAAAGGTGTTCCTTCATTTCTATGCCGACTGGTGCGGCTTCTGCAGGAAAATGGCCAAAGACTCGTTTCAGCATACCGACGTGATCACCTATTTGAACGAAAATTTCATACCGGTCAGGGTCAACACCGACCGGGAGCAGCAGACCGCTGCCGGTTATGGCATCATGGGCCTGCCCACTACCATTTTTCTAACGGAAGGGGGTGAACCCATCGTAAGCGTGCCCGGCTATATCGGTCCGGAAGCCTTGCTGCCGATGCTCAAAGAGATAAATGGACTCAAGACCGACAGCTGAGACTCCGGCATCCAGGATCCAACAATAATGCCAAGGGGTTTCGTCGCAGCAGCCTGAGTCTAATGCAATATCTTATGCAATTATAGGGTTAAGTACTTATAGAATGTGGGTGGTCTGGTGAACACGCTGAAAGAAATAATCATTATACTGGGTGTGTCCGCCATTGCGGCTTTTGGGGTTAACTATCTATCACCGAAAGGCATCGCCCTGGTGGGTCAATGGGATACTTCCCAGGGTGTGGTCACAGCCAGGGAAAAAAATGATGTGGTCATGGACGAACTCGAAATCGAGGACGTTGCCGATGCCAAGACCCTGTACGACAGCGACCATGTGCTTTTCGTCGATGCCCGATCCCGGGAAAATTTTGAACACGGCCACATTAAAGGTGCTTTTTCGCTGCCGGTCGGCGAGTTTGATGAGCTGATTGACACCTTTTTTGATCGCTATGCGCTCGACACCCCTATTGTAACTTACTGTTCAGGCCGAACCTGTGAGGATAGCCACCGGTTGGCGCAGCTTTTGATTTCCGGGGGCTACTTAAACACCCGTGTCATGATCGACGGCTTTCCGGGGTGGGAGGCGGCGGGGTATCCCATTGAATAGATATTTCAACAGTATATTTCAAAATAGCTGGGTGGAGCTGGCATCGCGTTGGGTTCTCGGACTGACTTTTATTTATTCCAGTTACGGCAAAATTCTTTCTCCAGCGGATTTTGCGAAAATAATTTACGGCTACGGCCTGTTTCCGGCCGAGCTTATCAATCTAATTGCGATCATTCTGCCTTTTTTGCAGCTTGTGGCCGGCCTGGCCCTGCTATTCGGCGCTTACCCTCGCTCGGCGGTTTTAATCGTCAACGTGCTGCTGCTGGCCTTCATCATCCTGCTCTCGATCAACCTGCTCCGGGGGCATGAATTTAACTGCGGCTGTTTTGCTCTTCAAAATTCGAGCAGCAACCCCTCCTCGGAAACGACCCTCATGCGGGATTTTGTATATCTGGCATTAGGCCTGCAGGTTTTTTTATACAGCCGATCGCGCCGTTGGTGTGCCCCTAATTTCTCCGCCCTGAAAAATAGCAGGACCTGGCGTGGATAAACATATTGATCAGTCTGAAACTGATCGGATAGCTTGGATGTTGGTCGGGCGGATAAATTAGCTTTATGCTGTGCATTTTTTAGGACGAAGTAGTTGATTTGAGATAAAATTTGATTAAACGAACTTCTTGGTAAAAAGATTTTTTTCATCGCGAAAACACGAAATCTTGAAAGCGGGAAATTTATCAGGACTAAAGAAATGAGGAACATTGACATGGCTACGAATGAAAAAGGCAAACCGACCGGGGCCGGTAAGAACAGTTTTGATTTGATCGATGTTGAAACCTTTTACCGGGAGCTTGATCTGCCAAAAGGCGTCGTTTTTCTGGACGTAGCCTGCGGCCGGGGGGCTTATTGCCTGCAGGCTTCAGAAATCATTGGGCCGACCGGCACCGTCTATGCGGTCGATTTGTGGGAAGAGGGAATCAGGCACCTAAATGCGCGGGCCGCTGAAACAAACGCCTCAAATATCAAAGCCTTTGTCGCTGATGCCGGCCGAAAGATCCCGGTGGCTGATCAGAGTGTCGATGTCTGCCTGATGGCCACGGTCTTGCATGATTTTGTCGAGGATCGGATTTCAAAAGAAGTTCTGCAGGAAATTGTCCGGGTAATGAAAAGCGCTGGAAGGCTCGCCATTGTCGAGTTTAAAAAAATCGATGGGCCGCCGGGTCCGCCCCGGCCCATCCGGCTGGCGCCCGAAGCGGTTGAAGATATGCTGGTCCCATTGGGGTTCAGAAAAGACCGCCTTGTCGATTTAGGGCCATATAACTATTTGATAATGTTTCGAAAAAGCTAACCGCAACCCGATCTGGAAGTCTTCACACGCCAATTAAAAAAGCCGACACCCTGATCCAGCCAAACAAAGCTCGATCAGGGTGTCTGTTGTTTGAAAATCATGCAAACCAGAGCGAAGCGGGTGCGAAAACCCTTTCGATCCCTTGCAAAGCGAAGCCGCAAAATGCTTCGAGCAGCTGATAGCAGTCGACCGCATGGGACGCTGTCGATATACGGGCGCAGCACGTGATACGGCCCATGTGATTTGGGCGGCCACTGCCTGGAGTAGGCGCAAAGTCCTCCGCTTGCATGCGGTTAATCAGGCAAAGGCGGCCCAGCGTAAAACCAAATGCGCAGCATAAAGTAATTAATCCGCCGAACCTTCGATTTAAAAAATTTTTAAATTTTCAAATAACATTTCACAACCGAAATTTGCTATTTTTCAGGGCGGATTAATTAGGGTGTAATCAGATCCATATCGGT
Organism: uncultured Desulfosarcina sp.; assembly: GCA_964435765.1. Classification (GTDB taxonomy): domain Bacteria; phylum Desulfobacterota; class Desulfobacteria; order Desulfobacterales; family JAFDCJ01; genus JAFDCJ01. The sequence continues at coordinate 3,014 of CAYTBC010000192.1, read as the reverse complement.
GACGACCCCGAAGTTGTGAAATCGGCCGTCTTTCACAATCTGGACCTGCACATCCTTGACCACTTCTCCAATGTCGTTGAACCCCTTGATCTCACCGGTGAGTCCGTTAAAATTCTTCGTGCCTGCGATCGCATCCCGGATGGCTTTGCCGTCCGTGCTGCCCGCCCGTTTAATGGCATCACAAATAATCATGAAAGCATCGTAGGCCGAAGCCCCCACCATGTCGGGCTGAATCTTGTAGCGCTCTTCATACGTCTTGAGAAAGGCCTGAACCTCGGGTCGGGGGTCGTCGCGGTTCAGGTTGGTTACAATCACAAAGCCTTCGGCCGCCGGCCCCGCGATTTCCAGGGTCTTGGGAGAATCCGCGCCCTCTTCGCCGAGAAACTGGGTTGTGATGCCCATCTCTCTGGCCTGTTTGAGGGCCGGGGCGGTCTGAAAATAGTAGCCGCTGGCAAAGATCAGATCCGGGTTGAGCTCTTTAATTTTAGACAGATAGGGTTTGAAATCTTTCTCATTAAAAGGGTACGTTTGGGCATAAACTATTTGGGCGTCTTTGGCATACTTTTCGATATACTCCTTGAAGCCGGCGGCCAGCGCGCGGCCGAAATCATTGTCGCTGGTCAACAGGGCAATTTTCCTGGCCTTCAGCATTTGGACCGCCGCGTAGCCGGCGGACTTGCCTTCCACCATTCCCAGAAAACCGTTGCGAAAGCAGTAGTCACCGGCCGTGGTGATGTCCGGATGTACCGCATAGGCCGCCACCAAGGGAATTTCCTCATCCTGGAAGATGGGCGCCGAAGCTCTGCTGGGCGTGCTGTAGGAGCCGGCCACAACTGCCACCACCTGATCCTGCTGAATGAGCTTGCGGGCAATCGCGACGGCTTCCTTGCCGTCGGCGCGATCATCATAGGCGATCAGCTCGACCTTTTTACCCAGAAGCCCGCCTTCACTGTTGACTCTTTCCACGGCCAATTTTACAGAATCAAGAACACTGGCGCCGTCTGCGGCGGCAAAGCCGGTCAAAGGCGCCATTAAACCGATTTTGACGGTATCGGCGCCAAAAGCGCTGACGGCCAAGACAGATACTAAACCTACCAGCAATAGTATTTTGGTAATTTTCATTTTAATACCCTCCTTTTGTTTGTCTATCCAGTTCCCAGATACACCTGCTTGATTTTCGGATCTTCCATCAATGCCGCCGCCTCCCCTTCGTGAACACACGTGCCGGTTTCCAGCACATAGGCCCTGTGTGAAATTTCGAGAGAGGCCATGGCGTTTTGTTCAACCAGCAATATTGTTAAACCTTTCCGGCGGTTAAGCTGTTTGAGAACTTCAAAAACCTGATCCACCAGCTTGGGCATGAGTCCCATTGAGACCTCGTCCACCAGCAGCAATTGGGGATTGGAGATCAGGGCTCGGGCGATTGCCAGCTGCTGCTGCTCCCCCCCGGACAGGGTGTTGGCCGGCTGACGGCTTCTTTCCTTCAATATCGGAAACAGATCATACAGCCATGCGATTTGATCGTCAATATTTATGGTTTTACGCAGTCCATAAACGCCGGTCATTAGATTTTCATAAACGGAAAGGTGCGGAAACACTCTGGCCCGCTCCGGTACCATCCGGATACCCGCCTTGGCTCTCTGGTAGGCGGCCAGGGAAGTAATTGAATTGCCGTTGAATTCTATGTGACCGTCGGCCAAAGGGGCAATTCCCATGATGCCGTTTAAAATGGAAGTCTTACCGGCGCCGTTGGCCCCGACAATGGTAACCAGTTCTCCTTTTTCAAGAAAAAAACTCACGCCGTTGACGGCCTTGATATCACCGTAGGCGATATGAAGATTGCGGGCCTCAAGCAGCATCTTCAGCTCCTTTGCGCCCCAGGTAGGCCTCAATCACTTCTTCGTTTTGCTGGACCGCGTCCGGCGGACCTTCGGTAATTTTGCGGCCGTGGTCCAGCACCACCAGCCGATCGCACAATCCCATTGCCACCCGCATGTTGTGTTCGATCAAAAGCACGGTAATGCCGTCGCCGCGAATGCTTCGGATGAGCATCTCGAGCTGTGTGATTTCCTCATGACGCAAACCCGAAAAGGATTCGTCCAACAGCAGAAGCCGGCTTCCAACGATTAAGGCCCTTGCAATCTCCAGCCTGCGCAAGTTTCCCAGGGGCAGCAGTCCGGCCTTGCGGTCGGCCAGGTCGGCCAGGCCGACCCTTTCCAGCATTCCGAGGCCCTTCGTGACTTCGGAGCCGGATTTCCAGGAGGACCAGATCTTGGAAAATCGGTTGTAGCGCGAAATTCCGCGTGCAACCAGAACATTCTCAAGAACACTGAGGGCGGCAAAAGGCTTTACAATCTGAAAGGTTCGCCCCACACCCAGGTGGGCAATCTGGTGCGGTGCTTTACTGTTCGTGCGCCGGTCATTTAACAGGATTTCACCGCTGCTCGGGGGGTAAACACCTGATATCAGGTTGAAGCAGACGGTTTTCCCGGCTCCGTTGGGTCCGATAAGCCCCATAATTTCACCGCTTTTAACGTCGAAATTAACGTCATTCAAGGCCTTCAGTCCACCGAAATTTTTTGAAACTCGATTTAATGCTAAAAGTGCCTGGTTCATTTTAATTTACCCGGCAAGGCTTTTGCAAGCATACGACGCACCAGACTGCCTTCGCCCAGCAGACCTTCGGGCTGAAATCGAATGCTCAAAAGCAGCAGCACCATATAAAACAGAAAACGATAGTTCACCAGCGGTCGAAACACTTCCGGCAGGGCCCCGAGGATCAAGGCTCCCAGCACCGGACCCCACAGCGTTCCCATGCCGCCCAGCACCACCATGCTGAGCAAAAGCACCGACACCGGAAAAGAAAAATCCGTGGCGCTGACAAAACGAATATAATGGGCATAAAGAGCGCCGCCCAACCCGGCCATGCCGGTGCCGATGACAAAAGCCAGCAGTTTGAAGCGAACGGGAGAAATTCCCATGCTCGAGGCGGCGGCTTCCTCCTCGCGCAGGGC
>CAYTBC010000191.1:0-7737 GCA_964435765.1 uncultured Desulfosarcina sp. | reverse complement strand
CTGGTCATGGTTGCCGGCTATACCCTGTACCTGTTCAACGCCACACCGTTTCCCTGGCTGGCCATGGCTTTTGTCGCGATTCTCATGTCGATTGCCGCCGGTGTGTTGACTGAATTTGTCGCTTTTAGACCGGTGCGGGCCAAATCGGTAACGGCTGTGCTGATAACATCGTTTGCCTTCAGCACGCTGCTGCAAAATGCAGCCCTGCTTTTCATTTCACCGCGCGCCCGCAATGTGCCCTTGCCGGATATTTTTACACGTTCCGTTGAGATTTTAGATGTGGTCATCCCCATTCGAAACCTCATCACGATTGCGTGCGCATTGCTCATGCTGCTCTTGTTCTCCTTGGCGCTGAAGCGCACGGTCTTAGGCCTGGCGCTGCGTGCCGCCGCTTCTCAATTCAGAATGGCGCGCATGGTGGGCATCCCCGCCAACATGATCATCAGCCTCGCATTCGCCATCAGCGGATTATTTGCCGGTGTGGTTGCCATTCTCTGGTTGGGCCGAATCGGCTCGGTTGTGCCGGGGATCGGCCTTGAACCGCTGCTGGTGGCCTTCATTGCAACGGTCATCGGCGGTATGCGCAGTCTGGTGGGGGCGGTGGTCGGCGGCTATCTGCTGGCCTTGATCGATGTGAGTTTTAACTACTTTTTATCGCAGCACCTGCTTCACTTCAGGGATGCTTTTACCTTTACCTTCGTTATCTTGATTCTTCTCTTCCGGCCATCGGGCCTAATCAAGGGACGCGAAGCCGGCCAACGCTCATAGAATAGGAGCAGCTACCTTATGCCGGACAAACAGAACATACGCTCCATCTTCATCCTCATTGTGCCCATCGTCGTGCTGGTAGTTGTTGCGCAGGAGCTCGATATCCGATTGTTCAGCCGCATTGCAACGACTCTTCTGATCAACTTGATTCTGGTGCTCGGATTGCAGATATTCACCGGCAATTCCGGAATCCTTTCCTTTGCGCATATCGGTTTTATGGGGGTCGGGGCCTATACCACCGCCGTGTTGACCATGCCCGCCCAAATGAAGTCCATGGCACTGCCGGATCTTTACCTGGTTTTAAAATCGGTGGAAATCGATCCGATATTGGGCATTTTGGCCGGCGGGTTGGCCGCCGCCATGGTGGCATCGGTTATTTCATACCCGCTGATGCGTTTGTCGGATGCCGCCGCCGTCATCACCTCCTTTGCGGTGCTGGTGATTATGCATACGGTGATGGTGCACTGGAGTGCGGTGACCAACGGCCCCCGAACTCTTTTCGGCATCGTCAATGCAACCGATTTGAAGACATCCGCTGCCGCCGCGATCATTGCGGTGGCGGGGGCCCTCTGGTTTAAGGAGTCACGCACCGGAATTCTTTTGCGGGCCACGCGCGACGATGAAGTCGCCTCCGGTGCCATCGGGGCGGATATCACGACCCTGCGCTGGAAGGCTTTTATCCTCAGCGCGCTGTATGCCGGCATCGGCGGAGGGCTCTGGGCACACTTCATTACCTCTTTTTCTCCAAATGCCTTTTACCTGCGCGAAACCTTTGTCATCCTTGGGATGCTCGTCATCGGCGGCGCTGCCACGGTTTCCGGTGCCGTATTCGGCACCTTTGCGGTAACCGCCGCTTTCGAAGGGCTCAGATCGTTCGAAAATACGATCAATGCCGCCCAAATCCTTGCGCGGCCGGTGGTGGGCCTGACGGAGATTGTCCTGGCGTGTGCCATGATCGGGATTTTGATTCTAAAGCCCGGGGGGATCATCCAAACCAGCGAGATCGGAGAAATTTCCTGGTGGAAACATAGACTTGGCCCAAAACCGGATTGATCCCCATATACACAGCGTCACAATAAATGCCGTATTCGCCATTATAAGCATGGGTTTTCTAATACAATATGGTGTCCATCCAGCAGAACGCTGTGTATGTATGTGAAAGGATTTAGATCGTATAGATTTAAAACCAAGTCCATATTCAGGTTATAAATTCTGAAAGGAGCCATACCATGTCCTGGAAAACAATGTATCGTTCATTCTACTACCAGGGGGCACCCGAACCCGAGGACATCGTCTTACGTGCGGCGGAAACCGCACTTTTGGTGATCGATATCCAGAATAAATACATGCAAGTGCCGGATGATCCCGCAGAAAGCAAACGCTGGGCGCCTTTTTTCGAGCGCATGAATTCCATTGTCATTCCGAACACGGTTTCACTGATCGAAACCTGCCGCAAAAAAAATGTCGAGGTGATGTTCGCCCGCATTGCATGCTTAAAGGAAGACGGACGCGATCGTTCGCTCAGCCAGAAGAAACCGGGCTGGAACTATTTGTTGATGCCCAAGAATAGCGAGGAATCGCAGCTGGTCCCTGAGCTCGTTCCCCAGAATGACGAAATCGTTGTCACCAAGACGACCGACAGCGCCCTGACGGGCAGCAATCTGCGGTTGATTCTGGCCAACATGGGAATAAAAAATGTCATTGTTGCGGGAATTTTTACGGACCAGTGCGTATCTTCAACCGTCCGCAGCCTGGCGGATGAAAGTTTCAATGTCATTGTCGTCGAAGACTGCTGCGCTGCCGGCTCCCACGAGCTTCACGAAAAAGAAATCGAGATCATCAATATGATTTACTGCCACGTAGCCTCTTTGGCGGAAACAAATGCTTTTATTCAATAATATCCCTTAAAAATGCTCTGAAGGCTTTGGGACCGGATATCCTGAATTTCGCCGCGGTATTCGTGGCATCGCCGACTTTGATACTGAACATTTCAGCATCGTCCGTGTAGCGAAACATGCTTTCATCGGTTTCATCATCTCCGGCACACAGGACGGCCTCGTATTGGTTCAGCTGCACAAAATGGCGCAACACAATCCCCTTGTTGAGCTGCATGGAACCGACTTCGACGATTTTTTGTCCGTGATGAATTTCAACCGGCAAATTTGAAAGCATTTCATACAACTCGGCCACGAGCTGGTTCGCCTTCCAATTGCCGAATTCCGGATCTGAATTTCGGTAATGCCAGACCACCGAAGACGTTTTCTCCTCGATGAAGCTTCCGGGCGTCATGCCCGTATAAAGCCGGAATACGTCAATGATTTGATTTTTCCACGAAAAGTCCGCCTGGGTGTCAAAAACGACCCACTCCGCGGCGTTGTGATGCTTGTAGTGGTATCCGTGCTCAGCGATAAGATTGAAGCCGTACCGGGAGAACCATTGATCCATGTCTTCTTTTTTACGGCCGCTGATCAGATAGACGTCCAGATTTTTCTCGGTTTTCAGCCGCCAAAATAATTCTTCGATTTCACGGCTGGGAACCGCATCTTCGGGTTTTCTTTTTATTTCGGAAATTGTGCCGTCATAGTCGAGAAAAAATGCCTTGTTGCTCGAGCGCAGCAGGGAGTCTACGGCTTCAATGGAGATTACCCTGGTATCGGTCGGCATCCAGCCCGAATCTACATCGGCGGTCAGATCCTTAAAAAATGAATCGGCCCAGTATCTGGCGTCATATTTGATCACGCGCTCTTTCATCGGCTTGACCATTTTCTGTTTTTCGGCCGTGCTCAGGCGCAGCGCTTTTTTAAGCGATTGCGCCACTTCATTGATATTATAAGGGTTGACGATAAATGAATTCGGAAGCTCTTGCGCGGCTCCGGCAAACTCGCTGATGATGAGCGCTCCATCGCTTTGCTGCTGGCAGGCCAGATATTCTTTTGCCACCAGATTCATACCGTCGATCAAGGGGGTTACCAAGGCTACATCCGCCAATGAATAAAGGGCGCACAGCTCGCTGAAATCGACCGATTTGTGTATAAAGTGGACGGGTACATTGCTGATCGTCGCATATTTGCCGTTGATATGACCAACTTTAACCTGCAATTCTTCCAGCAATTTTTGATATTCGGGCACACTGGTCCTCGACGGCACATTAATAAAAATAAAAACGATTTCCTCTCGATCTTCCGTTTCGCTCAAGTAGCGCTCGATGGCATCCAGTCGGCGCGGAATTCCCTTGGTATAGTCCAGGCGTTCAACGCTCAATACAATTTTTTTTCCATCATAATTCTCCTTATACTCGTTGTAGCGCTTCAAATACTCAACGGATTGTAATTCCCGCAGAAATTTTACCGAATTGATTCCGATCGGATAGACGCCAATGGCGGTTTTATGCCTTTCATGCAAGACATGATCAATCTCCGATTCCAGGCCCAGCAATCTTAGAACGGTGCTGCGAAAGTGCCTCAGATAACCGAAGGTTTGAAAACCGATCAGATTCGCACCCAGCACCCCCTCGAGCAGCTCTTCGCGGTTCGGGTGGCAGCGGAACAGTTCGTAGGAAGGAAAAGGCGTGTGCAAAAAAAAACCGATCTTCAGATCCGGCCGCTTTTGCCTGAGATAGGAAGGCAGCAGCAGCAGGTGATAGTCATGAACCCAGATGGTATCGCCCGCTTGAACCAAATCCAGGACGGTGTCGGCAAATACCCGGTTGACTTTCTGGTAGGTTTGCCACCATCTTTCCTCGTAGCGCGCGTAAGGTGAAATATAATGCAGCAGCGGCCACAAGCTCGAGTTGGAGAAACCGGTGTAATAGTCATCGGCGTCCTGCCTGCTCAAAAATATCGGTATATAGTTGAATCTTGCGGCGAGCTCCACGGCGATTCTTTTCCGTTCAGCCGGTTCGTTCACAACCCCGCCGGCCCAGCCGACCCATTTAAAATCATAGTCGTCTCCCAGACCTTCCATGGCATAAACAAGACCGCCTGAAGACTTTTCTATTTTCTCGCCGATGGTTACCGGCAGTCTATTGGATACAATGATCAGTGAGTCCATTTTTTGCCATCCGGCTTCTGTCAGCTGCCCTTCTTACTCTGTCCGATACGAAGGCGGGCAACCTGCCTGCCCGCCTGTTCAGAAAAATGGAGTTACTTGACCTTGATGGCTTTCGAATTTTCCCACAGGCCGTGAATGTTGCACAGCGCGGTGGCCAGCAGCGTGCCGGGCTTGTTGATTTTCATGCTGCCGACGGCCGAATGATTGGTATACACCGGTCCCTTGTCGGCGCCTTCCACCGACTCTCCGTGGGCGGAGAATTCAAAATTGCCGACCTGGTAGGTGAACTTGTCATCTTCGGGTTTGAAGTAAAGCTGGATCCAGCGGATGTGATGCTCCGTGGTGTTGGGATGCGCGACCTCTTTTCCTAAGGTGACGGTAACCTTAAATATTTCGTTTGCTGCAACTTCTTCCGGGCACTCGATTACCGGTACGTGTTTTTCGGATTTCCAGTCGGCTGTTTGATACTGTTCGCCAATGTTTGCCATGGTTTACCTCCTTGCGGTTCGTTGGTTGTTGTGATTTGCTCTTTGGGTTCAGAGCTTTGGGTTCAAGGTTCAGGGTTCAGAGAAAAAAGCTCATAGCTGATAGCGCATAGCTAAAAGAAACCGCAACATACGGCATAGCTAATAACTTTTGCACGCTTGCCAGCTTCTATAAACATGTCATCTGTCTTCTGCTCTCTATTTTTAATAACAAATAACTCCTCATCACTTTCCGCTCTGACACCCGAAACCTGACACCTGACACCTTTCCAATCAATTTATCCTCTCAGCTTCCCATCTTCCCTGCTTCGTCCTCAATTAGCCGTTTGCTCCTCGGCCTCCGCCAGAATCTTGTCGACCTCATCCCGGGTCAGGCTTTCACGCTTCAGCAGTTCCTCCGCCAAGGCCTCCAGTTTGGGCCGGTTGCTTGAGAGGGTTTCTTCGGCTTTTTGCTCCATCCGGCCGATAATCTTATGGATTTCCTCATCGATCAGCTGGGCCGTGTGTTCGCTGAAGTCCTTGGCCTGGGTCAGCTCCCGGCCCAGAAACGGGTGGGGCTCGCCCAGCTGAAATGTTACCGGCCCCAATTTTTCGCTCATACCCCACTGACAGACCATGCGGCGGGCCAGCTGGGTGGCTTTTTTAAGGTCGTCGCCCGCGCCGGTGGATACATCGTCGAATACGATCTTTTCAGCCGTCCGACCGCCCAGCATAATGGCAATCCGGTTGAGCAGGTAGCTGCGTTTGAGATTGTGTCGATCCTCCTCCGGAATCTGCTCGGTCGCTCCCAGCGAACGGCCGCGCGGGATAATTGAAACTTTTTGAAGCGGATCTGCACCCGGCAGCAGTTCGGCCAACAGGGCATGTCCGGATTCATGATAGGCGATCATCTTTTTCTCCTCGCCGTTGATCACATCTTCGCGTTCGATGCCCATCAGAATTTTATCCCGCGCCTGATCGAAATCTTCATCCGCGACCCGATCTTTTTCCTTGCGGGCGGCCAGCAGTGCGGCCTCATTGACCAGGTTTTTCAGATCCGCACCGGATAAACCGACGGTTCTTTCGGCCAGAATCTCCAGGTCCACATCATCGGATAGAGGAACTTTGCGGGTGTGGGTCTGAAGGATCTTTTGGCGGGCTTCCTTCTGGGGCATATCCAGGGTGATGCGCCGATCGAAACGGCCCGGGCGCACCAGGGCGGGGTCGAGCACATCCGGCCGGTTGGTGGCCGCTATGATCACGATGGATTCATGCGGCGAAAAGCCGTCCATTTCAGCCAGAATCTGATTCAGGGTTTGTTCACGTTCATCGTGGCCGCCGCCCAGCCCGGTGCCGCGCACCCGGCCGATGGAGTCGATTTCATCGATGAAAATGATGGTCGGGGCGTCTTTTTTGGCTTTTTTGAACATGTCCCGTACCCGGGAAGCCCCCACCCCGACAAACATCTCGATGAATTCGGAACCGCTGATGCTGTAAAAGGGTACATCGGCCTCCCCGGCGGTGGCCTGGGCCATCAGGGTTTTACCCACCCCCGGCGGACCGATCAGCAATATTCCCTTGGGCAACTCGCCGCCCAGTTTTTGGAATCGGGACGGGTCCCGCAGGTAGGCCACAATTTCGCGCAGCTCTTTTTTGGCGTTGTCCAGTCCGGCCACGTCGTCATAGCGGACCCCGCTGCTTTTTTTGTCGAACAATCTGGCCTTGGATTTGGCGAAGCCGAAAATACCCCCGCCGGCACCGCCCGCCATGCGCTGCTGCATTTTTTTGCTGGCGTAATAAAACAAACCGAAAATCAGCAGCCAGGGCAGCAGCGTGATGATCAGGGTTGAGAACCAGGAGCGCTTTTGGGTTTCAGCCCGGATGACAACCTTGTTTTTTTCAAGCAGCGGTAGAAGCCCGGGATCCTGCAGTGCCGGTTTGGTGGTCTGAAAGTAGTCGGGCTGTGATTCGTTGGACTGAAAGATTTGAAGGAACGCGTTGCCGTTTTTCGGCTGTTCCTGCTTTTCAGCGCTTTTCTCCTGTTTGAATTTGCCGCTGATCCGGCTGCCCTTGAATGTGATTTCAGCTACCTCACCGCGGCCGACTTTATTTTTGAAAGCCGTATATGAAATCTCTTTGGTCGACGGCGCCGGCGCAAAACCGCGGAATATAAAAATCAGAAAGAACCAGACAACTAAAAACCAGATAATATGCCGCCAGTTCAGCGATTGATTTCCAAAGGGCTGTTTGATTTTGTCCTGCATATACTTTACCTGTTAGCGTATTTACGTATTTGCGATTAAATATATTTATCCTGTCCTGAGTTTTAAATACGGTCTGCGCCCCATTTTTGTTCCCGGGGCCATGTATTTCACCGGCGCACCCTCTAAATTCATGACACCCTTATATGAAACTTCATTAAGTTTCTTTTCCGATCAGACTGGACGCTAGCGGC
>CAYTBC010000190.1:0-7843 GCA_964435765.1 uncultured Desulfosarcina sp. | reverse complement strand
GGTGGCGACATCGGACAAGTACGCCTACATGCCGGCGGCGGGGCTGCTGATGGGTCTGGCGTCGCTGTTGCTGTGGCTGCTGGAGAAGATGCGGTCGCGGTGGGGAGGACGGTCCGGGACCGCGGCTCTGTGCCTTGCCGTGGCGGCGGTCGCCGCGTTGGAGATTTGGGGCACCCGTAGCTACTACACGCGCTGGCGAGACACCGAGACACTCGATCGACACATGCTGTCGCTCGCGCCCAACTCTCCGGACACCCAGAATGCCTACGCCACGGAACTGATTCGACAAGGCCGATATGGCGAGGCGATCGAGCGTCTCGACGCGGCACTCGCGATCGACCCCTCCGACGCGCAGATCCACAACAATCTCGGGGTCCTGTTGGCCCAACAAGGCAGGCTGGACGAGGCCATCCCGCATTTCTCCTTCGCCGTGAAGCAACGCCCCAACTACGCCGCATGGCGTCGGAACCTGGAGACGGCGCTGGCGGACAAGGCGCGCCGAAGCAGGACTATGTCGCAGCCGTAGGACCGCTCAGGTCGACCGCATCAGCTTGGAAGCGGCTGGGGGGAGGAGTTCGCTCGGCAGATTTTCGGACCGCCGACGCGTCGGCGGCAGGACCGATAGCCGATTGACAGTCATTCTGACATCTCGACTTTCGTGCCTCGAGTGTCGCGCCGCACCCTTGCGTGACGGAAACACATCGCTGCCTCGGTCTTCGGAAGGCTCAGGCTACGGCTCAGGCTAAGGCTGAGTTCTCCGGATTCCCCCTCAGCCCGAGCCTCAGCCGTAGCCTCAGCCTTTGCTCTCCAAAGACCAGCCGGCGCACGAGCGAGCAACTCGGCTGCGGCAGCGGCGGCTTTCGTATGCAGCCCACACATCGGCCCCCGTGGCCCTCGCGGTGGGAGAGGACCCAGAAGAATCGCACGTGTCTTGCGTCCGATCGGACACTCGTGGAAAGTTCCTGCAAACGGAGGGATTCTCATGGCAAATACGTACAAGAGCGGGTGCGCGTGCGGTGCGGTGCAACTGGAGATCAGCGGCGACCCTGCGGTGCAGGTGTACTGCCACTGCAACTCGTGCCGCAGTTGGCTCAGTGCGCCGATCCATGCGGCGAGTCTGTGGCCGGCAACGAACGTGAAGGTGGTGAAAGGCGCCGACAAGCTCGGGATGTACAAGCGGACCGAGAACAGCCACCGCCAGTTCTGTACGAGTTGTGGCGCCGCGGTGTTCGTTGAACACCCGGGCTTGGGAATGACCGACGTCCCGGCTGGCTCGATCGTCGGCTTCACTTATCAGCCGACGCTGCACGTGCACTACGGCGAGAAGGTGATGTCCATGCGCGACGGGCTGCCGAAGTTCAAGGATTTCCCGAAGGAGTTTGGCGGCTCGGGCGATACCGTTCCGGAGTAGCAAGTCCTGTCGCAACGGAGCTTACGCTCCCTGCGCTGGCTTGGGACGTCGACAGCTCGATTGCGCTGTCAAAGGACTTCTGGGAGGGCGAGCGATGCGTGGGCTCGAAGCGACGGTCACGACCCTGCTCGTCCTGTTGGCGGGCGCTCCGCGGGCGGCGGCGGCCGCAGCGGGCGTGGCTCCCGCCGACACTCCTCCCCGAACTGCGGTGAGCCCCCCGTTTCTGCTCGGGCCGCCGCGGCAGGTCGGCCCGGTCGTGGTCCGCGCCGGCTTTGCGCTGCGCGACATCAACGAAATCGACGATGTGGTGGAAACGTTCGAGTTCTCTGGCGTTCTCACCCTGATCTGGAACGATCCACGACAGGCATTCGATCCCGCGCTCGCCGGAGTGAACGAGAAGGTCTTTCAGGGCAGCTACCAGTTCAACGAGCTCGCGACCGGTTGGTATCCTCAGGTGGTTCTCCGCAACGAATCCGGGCTGTTCCAGAAGAGCGGCGTTGTCCTGCGCGTGCAGCCGGACGGTACCTCGACCCTCATCGAGACGATCACCGCCGCGGCAGAGTCGGACTTCGACATGAAGTGGTTTCCGTTCGACAGTCAGCGCCTGGAAATCGTCTTCGAGGTGCTGGGGTTTGATCGGAACGAGATCGTGCTGGAGTCGGCGTCGACTGCCGCCGGCGAGGTCTTGGCCAACACGGCTCGGATTCCACAGTGGACCATCACCGGAGCTGGCACGTCGGTGCGGGAGGGATCGCTGTCCTACGCGGGCGGCGGTATTGCCTCGGCGTTCGTGGTGAGAGTCGATGTCGAGCGGCAGTCCTTCTATATCCGGCGGCTGGTGAGTTTCCCTCTGATCGTGATCGTGTTGCTCTCGTTCTCGGTATTCTGGATGGATCGAGCCTCCCTCGGCGACCGGATCAGTGTCTCGTTCATCGGGCTCCTGACGGGCGTCACCTACCAACTGGTGATGGGCAGCGTTCTGCCCCGCATCTCCTACGTCACGTTGATGCATGGGTTCCTGACGTTGAGCTTCCTGACGATGTGCGCGACGGTCGTGATCAATCTGGTGGTGGGCGCGCTCGACCAGCAAGGGAGGTCCGCGCTCGGAGATCGGATCGATCGTCGATGCCGATGGATGTTCCCTCTTGGCTACTTCGGGCTCATCTTCGTCATGATGGGACTCGCGAAGGTGTTCTTCTAGACTTGAAGACTGCGGGACGTAGCGCCGCCTCTTCCGACTTCTCTGACCCTAGAACCGACAGGTGCCCTAAGTCCGGTTTTGCATCCAAGGAGGCACTCGTGAGCGACTATGAATTTCACCCAGATCTCGTCGACCTGATCGCGCTCCTGCCCGCAGTCACGGACTTCTCGACGCTCGAGAAGGTCCGGGAGGTGCGACGCTTGCACGCGCAGATGATTCCGCAGGTGCCCGATCGCGAAGACGTGGAGAAAGAGGACCGCATGGTGCCGGGGCGCGATGGCGCTGGCGACGTCGCCGTGCGCATTTGCCGACCGCGCGAAGTTCGCGGCGCCCTGCCCGGTCTGCTGGAGATCCACGGCGGCGGTTTCATGACCGGCAGCATCGACATGATGGATCCCTGGTGCCAGCAGATCGCCGCTGAGGTCCAGGCCGTCGTGATTTCCGTCGAATACCGCCTTGCGCCCGAGCATCCATTTCCAGCAGGGCTCGACGATTGCTACTCCGCGCTCTGCTGGTTTGCGGGCGAGGCGGAAGGACTCGGCGTCGAGTCGTCGCGAATTGCCGTGGCCGGCCAGAGTGCCGGCGGAGGCCTCGCCGCAGCGTTGGCCCTGGTCGCGCGGGACCGCGGCGGTCCCGCGATCGCCTATCAGCTCCTGGAGATCCCGGAACTCGACGATCGCCTCGACACTCCGTCGATGCTGCGGTTCCAGGACACTCCGCTCTGGAACCGTCCGAACGCCGTCTGGAGCTGGCGGCACTACCTCGGCGAAGGACACGAGGGCGAGGTCTCGCAATACGCGGCACCGGCACGCGCCAAAGAGCTCGCCGGCCTACCACCCGCATACGTCTCGACGATGGAATTCGATCCCCTGCGTGACGAGGGAATCCGTTACGCCGCCCGGATGCTCGAGGCGGGCGTCTCCGTCGAGTTGCATTCGTATGCGGGAACCTTTCACGGCTCGGCGCTGGCCACGACGGCGGAGCCTTCCGTTCGCAACGCCCGGGAGGTCGCAACAATCCTGCGTCACGCGCTCAGGAGCGAATGAGTCGAACGACGCGACCTGCGACATCGACCGCACCACGGTCTGAAACGGCGTCGGCACACGCCGGAGTCAGCTCGCCGGGGAACCCGCCAGAGCGTTGCCGACCCCGATGATGAGCTCGGTGATGGAAACCGCTTCGTCGCCGTCTGCGTCGACCGGCGGTCGACGTGTTCGATCTGAACGCCGAGGGCGTCGTTCGTTCGCTCAACATCTCCTCGAGGATCGGTCAAAACCGGCCAGTCGTGATCGCCTGAAAACCGGCCAGTCGGAGTAGGACACGAGACGTTGACGAAGGCGCTGGCGAATGAGCCTGCGCCGGGATGGCCAACGTCTTGAGCGAACAGAAACGACAGCATGCCCGGGATGCTCGCTGTTGGACCAGCCGAGGCCCGGCGCGCGTGCGAGCAGCATTGCCTCTCTCCTTACGGGCACAGTTTTCTGGCCGAAATTGGACCTCTAGGCTTCTAGACAAGCCGTCTAGGCACTGCTTGTCACATGATTCTCGGTACCTACGCTGGTCCGACCCCATGGAGGCGGAGGCTTCCTACTCACGCGGCGAGGCTCTTGACCTTTTTCTCCAGTGCCTTGCGCTTCTTGTTGGCTTTCCACAGGTCGTACTGTGCCTGCTGCGCCAACCAGCTCTCCGGCGTGGTGTTGAACGCGATCGCCAGGCGAATCGCCATTTCGGGACTGATGCCGGCACGACCATTGAGAATCTCCGAGAGTGTCTTGCGACTCACGCGGAGAGCCTTGGCCGCAGCGGACACCGAAAGCCCGAGCGGCTCCAGGCACAGCTCGCGAATGATCTCTCCGGGATGCGGGGGATTGTGCATGGAATGATCCTCTCTCAGTGATAGTCGACATAGTCGACGTCGACCGCATCTGCGCCCTCGAAGCGAAAAACCACGCGCCAGTTACCGCTGACGTCGACCGCCCAGGCGCCCTTCAATCGACCTTTCAGCGGATGCAGCCGCAGACCAGGCAAGTTCATGTCCCGAGGTTCGGCCGACGCCTGAAGTCGCGCCAGCACGAGTCGAAGCCTGTTGGCGTGCTCCGGCCGGATACCACGTGTGCTTCCGGTTTCGAACAATGCTCTCAGCCCCTTGTGGGTCCATCGCCTGATCACGATTGCATGTAACCCGTGGGGTGACAAGCGTCAACAGGCCATACGGCGCTCCGCGCGTTCATGTGGAGCTCGCCGAGGATGGGATACGGGTGGGACGTAAGCGAGTGGCTCGGCTGATGCGAGTGGCGGGGCTTCAGGGCGTGAGTCGTCGCAAGAAGACGCTGACGACGAAGCGAGACCGTGAGGCGCGTCCTGCTCCCGATCTGCGCACGCTTCTTCTCGTAGTACGTCCGTGATGCGGGAACGGCGCCGCGGCGGTGATGGTCGACGGCATTCATGAGGGCGGCCTTGGTCTGACGGCGCGGGAATTCGCGGCGCGTGCGGGGGTGAATCGGGGAACGCTGAGGTACTGGGCGTGGCGACTGAAGCGCGAGTCCGTGGGGCAGGCAGAGTCGGGGGCCGGCGAGGAAGCAAGGCCCCTGCCGGTGATCGAGCTGGCGGCTGAGATCGGCGAGTCGCGCTTCGAGGTCGAGCTGGCGCACTGTCGGGTGCTGGTGCCCCGCGGCTTCGACGACGGCGAGCTGCGGCGGCTGCTGGCCGTCGTGGAGACGCGGCGATGATTCCGAACACGGTGCGCATCTTCGTGTGCACCTCGCCCGTGGACATGCGCTACGGCTTCGATCGTCTCGCCCAGACCGTGCGCGCCGTCATGGGAGAGAATCGCATCGCACCCAGGGGCTCAGCCTCGGTCTTCGGAAGGCTTGGGCTACGGCTCAGGCTGAGGCTGAGTTCTCCGGATTCTCCCTCAGCCCGAGCCTCAGCCGTAGCCTCAGCCTTTGCTCTCCAAAGACCAGCCGCGAGGAAGGCGCTCGATCCTTGCCGCGGGTAGTCGTCGATCCCCCGGTCAACGGTCGGCGACGAGAAGCGTCTGTCGCCAGTTACCGCTGCGACCCGTTGCACTCACGGTTTGGGAAAACCGAGCTCTCGCCCCAAAATTCTAGTCACGAAGCGTTCGCCGATCGTCTCGCCCGCGACCATCGTTCGAATGCGCTGGCGCGTCTCCGCCGCGCTGCCCTGTTGCTCGGCGGCCTTCATCGTTTCGCCGTATGCGGCCCACACATCGGCCCCCGTGATCTCGTAGCCGTAGCCTTCGGTGAGCCAGTAGAGTGCGAGCAGCCCCGCACCCACGGCAAAGGCCGGATTCCGTTCCGCATGATCGCGAGCCGCGCGGATGAGCGTCCGCGGATCGCACGGCGTGCGGCTCGCGAGTGCGATCGCCTCATCGTAGAGCCCTGCATCCTTAGCGGCGGCGAACCACTTACCCTCTTCGCCGGGCGTGGTTTTCACGAGATCGTCGAGGATTTCGGCGGCACCGCGATCGGGGTACTTCCGCGCTACGCTCCGAAACGTCGCGAGATGGGTACCGGTGCGGCTGGCGCGCGGGCCGTAGCGCGCGTACGCCTCGTCGGGTTGCTTCGCGGACAACAGGATCTCTTCGCAGAGGCCGTCGATATCGAGGTCGCTGGCCCACGGGCTACGACATGATTCGGCGTAGCCGATGGCCTCGTCGGTCTTGCCCATCGCGGCCAGCGCCTTGACGGCCCAACGCTTGTAGGGCCAGATCGCGTCGACCTCGAGCAATCGAACGATCTCGGTGTAGCGCCCTGCTGAATAGAGGGCGCTCAGGCAGGCAGAGGTGCCGTGGAAGTGCCCGCGAACGTCCTTCTCGGGACTGAGCGCCAGGCTTGTGATGTCGAGCAGCCGATCCGCCCAGGCTCCGGCCACCTCCGGCGCCGCGCACAGCTGGCCCCAGTAATCGGCCAGCCCCTCAATATAGGGGATCTGATCGGCCGCGTGCGCCTCCCAGAGTCGATCGAGCCACGCCGCCCGCGTCTCCCCATCGGCCGGAGCGTCGGCGATGATGGGCACGAGCGCGGCGATTGCGTTGTTCACTGCCGTACCGATCGCACCCGACGAGCTGTCGACGTTCTCGAGCGCCGGGGAGAGGCGTTCGAGAAAGGTCACCGCACCCTCGGCCCCGAACAACGGGTTCTTGCGGGCGACCTTGCGGATCTCCGCGACCGCTTGCTTGACACGCTGAATGGCCGGCTGCGATCTCCACCCGAACACGTGGCGCCGGAATCGGGCTTTGAACTCCCACTTGTGCGACGTGGGCGCGTTTCTCTCCAGCGGGCGGCGCATGGCCTTTCAGTATCCTGCTTGCACAGATCGCTGCCAGCGTACGTACCCGACATCTTCGTGTGCCCGCACGGTGGGACGGCCGCCCGACCCGCTGTCGACGCCGGCGCCACGCCCGTAGCTCCGGGTCACGCGGCAGGCCTTCACACCTAGCCGCAAATGCCACAAACAGGGCGTCGATCCACAGTGTTGGCCGCTCGGCACAGAGCTGCGCAATCAGGCTGCGCGGGTCGCGGCGTAGCGTTTCACCTTGATTCTGCCCTTGGTGTTCAGGCGAGCTTTGGCGAGATCATGGGTTGCCTGCATCCGAAGCCAGGTGTCTGCGCCACCACCGAAGGCGAGGTCGAGACGAATCGCCATCTCCGGGGAGATGCCGCGACGGGCGTGAACCAGATCGTTGAGGGTCTGGCGAGTGACACCGAGGAGCTTGGCGGCAGCGGTGACCGTCAGACCCAGGGGGTCGAGGCAGTCGTGCTTCACCGAGAGTCCCGGGTGCGGCGGGTTCTTCATGGGCATGGTGCTTTCCTCCCTAGTGATAGTCGATCAAGTCGACGTCTCGGGCATGGCCGGCCTCGAAGCGGAAGACGATGCGCCAGTTGCCGGAGACGCTGACCGCCCAATACCCCTTCATCGCTCCGGTGAGGGGGTGAAGCTGGAAGCCAGGAAGATCCATTTTTTTTCGGCTCGTCGACTTCGTCGAGGCGGGCGAGGATACGCCCGATCTTGTCCGCCCTGTCCGCAGGGAGGGCCTTGCGATCGTCTTTTTCATAGAACCGTTTGAGCCCGCGATGTCGAAAGCTCTGGATCACGGGCGAATGTACCGTGACATGTGTCGCATGTCAAAATACGGGGGCGGATTCTGGTCGATCAATGGGGTCCGCGCGGCAGCGCGACCACATCCCTCAGCCTGA
The DNA here is from genome assembly GCA_964435765.1 of uncultured Desulfosarcina sp. Classification (GTDB taxonomy): domain Bacteria; phylum Desulfobacterota; class Desulfobacteria; order Desulfobacterales; family JAFDCJ01; genus JAFDCJ01. The sequence continues at coordinate 12 of CAYTBC010000190.1, read as the reverse complement.
ACCTCAGCCTTC
>CAYTBC010000189.1:5365-7861 GCA_964435765.1 uncultured Desulfosarcina sp. | reverse complement strand
ATTCCCGGCCATGTTGGGCGATGACCGCCTGCAAGGCCTCCGTGCGGGATTTGCGCGCTCTGATTTCGGCCGCCTTATCCGTCCTGGCCAGGTGGTCCTGGGTCCACCCGCGCATTTCCCGCGGCGTTCGCGGCGTAATGCCGGCCGGATGCCACTGTTTCTGCCATTCGCCGGAGATTTCAGCGAGGCTTTTTTCGACAAGTTCCAGCTCATTTTTCAGCGCTTCAGCCTGCTGTTCGAGGGCGCTCTTTTCGGCCAGCAGATTTGCGAGAGCGGCCACCCGATCGGCCTCGCGCCGGAGCCGGTCCGAGATTTCATCCGACCGGGAGACACTGGCTTCGTAGGCGTCCGCCAGGGTTTGGGCCGGCTGATGCCGGTCAATAAACTGACGCGCTTCTTCAGCGGGGACGGAGCGGTTTTCCAGCATGGCGCGCACCAGCAGCCAGCCGCGGGTGCGCGTGCCTCTGGAATCCCGCAGATCCTGCTCGGAAGGCACCCGGCCTGTCAGCTGCAGCTGTTCGATTTGCCGTCTGGTTTCGGCCAGGTCGGCCTGCAGCTTGCGGCCGGCCGAATTCCGGTCGGATACCGCCTGTTCGGCGACGGCCAGTCGGTTTTCAAACGCATCGATGGTTGCGGTGGCCGGTACGGCAAGGCCCTCGATTTCGGCGGCGGTGCCATACCACAGCGATTGCCGGCCCAGATTGATTTCAAGGGTTTTAAGGTCATTTTGGATTTCGATTTGATCCTCGCGGCAGGTTTGTTCCAGCGCCCCGTAGGCTTCGGCCTGATCGGCGGCAATCTTCAACCGGCTTGTTGAGCGGGGTGCATCGAGGGCTTTTAACCGGGTGTCAATCTCATCGATTTGAAGGCTGATCTGAGATATCGCGGCGCGCGCATTTTCCGAACGGGTCGCCATGCGCTCAAACTGGCTGCCGAGCTGCTGTATGTTGAGGCGCTCCGGTTTGCGGAGGCGCAGTTTGTCCGCATCGGCCAGATCCATATCGTTTCTGAGGCTGCGCAGGATTTCGACCGCCTCGGCCCGGAGTACGTTTTTCTGGGTTTCGCGCTGGATACGGTCCCGGCCGGCCTTGCGATGGCTGCCAAGCTCCTGGTGAACGGCCTCAATGAGTTCGGCATTTTCCAGCAGCCCTTCGGCAACCTCAAGTCCGACCAAGTCGCTGTTGAGGGCGGCGATGTTTTTAACGGCGCCGCGCTTTTCATTTTCGGCAATGCTGAGCGCGGTGGCCAGCTCACGCCGCTCCTCGCCGAACTTGTCGGGCAGCAAAACGGCGTCGGCAAATACTTTTTGGTTTTCCAGCAGCTCCCGGCGGTGGGCGATCAGGGGCAGGGCATCCCGGATGCGTTCCAGGCGGTGCCGGCCGCGCTGTTTGTCGACCAGATCCTGATTGACGACCCGGATGCGGGCCTGGGCATCGCGCAGCGCCTGGTCGTGCCGGGTCCACTGCTGACCGGGCAGCTGAGCTTCGCGCAGTTCCTGGCGGTTTCTGATAAAGCTTCCCAGGGTTTCATTGATGCGCGGTTTTTGCCCGGATGGCTTGAAAAGATCTTCGGCTTCGGCCTGCAGATCCTGCTGGATTTCGCGCAGATTGACGATACCCGATCCGGCCGCAAATATGACCTGGCCCAGGCTGCCCCCGCCGCCGATAATTTCCCGGCCGCCGCGCACCAGATCGGCGTGGTCGATGCCGAACATGGTGGCAAAGGCGTCTTCGTCGATTCCGTTTACAAATTTGCGGATAACGTCTTCGGCCAGCACGGCCTTGTCGTCGGCTGCGCGCAGCGTGTTGGTCCGGCCTTTGCGGCGCACAAATTCGAGCACGTCCCCGTTATTGCGCTGAATCACCGCCCCCACGCGCATTTTTTCGTACGGATGCTGGAATCCGTCCGGCGACCGCAGCGGAATGCCGTAGAACAGGTTCCGCAGCGCCCGCAGCGCCGAACTTTTGCCGGCCTCGTTGGGGCCGTAGACGACATGCAGACCTTCCCGGCCCCGGCTCAAATCCATATTGACACCGGTGAACGGACCGAAGGCCGTCAATCTGAGTTCACGAATTTTCATCCGGAATCCTCTTTGCGCAGCATGCGGCGCAGCAGCATGGGCCGCACCCGGCCGAGTATGTCCTGAAGCCAGGCCGGATCGTCAACGGCCAAACCGTCAGCCCCTTCTTTGAGTTCGCGCGGCAATTTTTTGGCAAGGTCATCCAACTCGCGCGCCAATTCCCGCAGGCCGGCCGGATCGGCCTCCAATTCGTCGAGCACCGCCAGAAGTTCCCCGATGGCGCCGTCCTGGGACTGATAGGCCCCGTCCGAAAATGGCGGATGTGTGGCCAATTTGACTTTTTCAACCCAGACCCTGCCGCCGCCGGCATCGATGGCGGCCGCTCGGATTTCATTGACCCAGCGCCCTGAACCTGCGGCCAGGTCATCGTGGGCCCGGGTTTCCCCCTGAATGACAACCCGGGTCACCAGCGGCAG
>CAYTBC010000189.1:0-5265 GCA_964435765.1 uncultured Desulfosarcina sp. | reverse complement strand
TCGTGTCCGGCGCGGCCGGTGAGGCAGGTGTGCAGCAGGCCGATATTAAAACAGCCTTTAACGGCCGCGGGGTATTTGAGGGACAGATCCTTTTTGACGGCCGCCGCCGCGAAGCTTTGCCCATGGATGGCCACGTCCATTTCAGCGACCTTCAGGGTTGCCGGTTTTTCAGCCGGAAACAGATGCACGTTATCCGGAAAGCGCAGATTTTTGGTAATTTTGCTGGCGGCGTCGTGATTGCCGGCCACGATGTACACGGGGATTCCGGCATCGCGCAGCCTGCTGGTCTGGGACACGAAATAAAGGCCCGTATTGTAATCCCGCCAATCGCCGTCATAAAGGTCCCCGGCAATCAGAACAAATGCGACCTTTTCGTTAATCGCCGTCTGGACCAGATTGTCGAAGGCCCGGCGGGTAGCCCGGCGCAGCTCATCGACCGGGGCGCCCTCGTAGGCCTCGAGCCTGTGAAGGGGGCTGTCAAGGTGGATGTCGGCCGTGTGGATGAATTTAAACATAATTGCCTAACCCGGACGAGCCGGTTGGAGCGAAGCGGAAATCCCGATTTATCGGGGAACCGAAAAGGTCTCTCGCAAAGGCGCAAAGACGCCAAGATTAACTTTATGATTTGCCTTTGCGGGCTTTGCGGCTTTGCGAGATAATTTTTTTATCACAAAATGCAAAGATTTTTCTATTAAGCGCCTATTCACCCTTTTGTGCCCGGCGCAGAAGGGACTCCAATCGCTGGGTATAATGATCGGGGCCGTGGCCTTCGATTTTACCTCTGCGACGGTCTTCCGAGGCGCTCCACAACCAGTTCATGAACAGCAGCAGTTCATGGATGCGGACATCGGCAAGCGTCAGATCGATTCCGGCGGCGGCCTTGCGGTAGGCCTCAAGCAGATGCTTTAAGCCGTTGTCGATCCCCAGCAGTTTGCGGTCTCCCCGGGTCACAATGGCCAGGTCGTAGGCCGGATCGCCGATTTCGGCGAACTCCCAGTCAATTACGGTAACCTTCCAGACGCTGTCATCTTCGCCGCAGATGATGTTTTGCGGCAGAAGGTCGCCGTGAAGAACCGTTGCCGGGCGGTTGTCGGGCAGACGGGCCAGAATCCAATCCCGGGCGGTCCGTGCGGCCCGGAATCGGGTGAACAATTCGGGTGAAAGTCTTCCCAGGGTGTTTAAAATGTGGGCCCGGCTGTCCCCGCAAGCCGGTAGATGGTTGAACAGCCCGGGCGGCAGTCGATGAACCGCAGCGGCCACTTCCGCGATGGTCGGTATGGTTCGATTTCGATAAATACTGTTTTTATAGTATTCCAGCGACATTCCCCAAACCCAGGTTTCAATCAGGGCGAGCGGCCCCGCTGCATCCGGGCCGGCCATACAGATGAATTCCGGCGCGTCAAAATCGAACCCGGCCGCTTTCAGTGCTTGAAGGGTGTGGGCCTCGCGCTGCAGATATTGAGCCGCTTGGGCTTTGGACCGCAGCGGATCTTTTTGACTGCTGAGGCGCAGCAGCAGCGACTGGTTTTTCGACGCTTTCGGCAGCCCTTCGCCGTGAATCCAGAAACGGTAGTTGTCGTGGTACATGCCGCCTTCGATCCAGTCGAGCTTGCCGTCGATTTCGACAGCCACTGCAAATTTATTGCTGGCATTCAGGCCGGATTCCGCTATGGCTCGCAGCCAGGACCAGTCTATTTTTTTATGATACCTGCGTGCCATTAGATTTTGATCAGCATGTCCGGCATTTTTAACTCCCATGACAATAACGTGAGTCAAGCTTTTATCGGATAAAATGAAAAGGTGCAAGGGGGACGTGAAGGTTCAAAGGTGAAAGGTGGAAGCTCAAAGCTGAAAGCTCAAAGCTCAAAGGTCAAAGGTTAAAGGTGAAAGGTCAAAGCTCAAAGGTTATAGGGGAAAGGAGAAAGGCTCAAAGCGCAAGGAAGGCATAAAAAAGATTTTCGAAATCGCTTGGATAGAAGGGCCTTCGGCCGGAGGGCATCTCGCCTGCCGCAGGCGAAAAAAAACCCATTAATCCTGTCTGAAAAAAGAAATTAAAAATCGAATCCATTCCACACCCAGCGTCTTTTTGGTGAAAAAATATTCCGGCGAATACGTCACCGTAATTATGAATAGGAGCCCTCTGTAAGCAGCCCGTTTGGGTGATTGTGTGATTCAGCCGGAGCCATCCAAGGTTGCGAGCGCCTGGGCTGCGAGCATTTTTTTTCGCAGGCGGGGCGGGTACCTTTTTTCGAACCGGTTTTGCAGAGGGTCGTATTGATTGATGTACAGCCGGCGAATGGGGGTGCCGTAGACGCTCAACATCAAGGCGGTCTGATTGTTGGGGTTGCCGGCCTGGTGAATGCCGTCGTTGAGCGGTAATACGGACGTCGTTTCGCCGGGCTGCAAAAACGGCCGCTCGATTTCTGTCAGGCGCGCGTATCCGGGGCGGGTTCCGTCGTCTTCCCGGCGGTATCGGATGACCTCGATCTTCTTGGCGACACAACCGTAGACGCCCCAGGAATTGTGGTCATGGACCGGGGTGTATTGCCCCGGTTCGTATATATACAAACGCACTGAAAAAAGCCGTTGGTTGTTTATATAGAGAACGAATTCGTTGCCGAACAGGGTTGCCTGGTGCACATCCGGATATTTCCGGCCTTTGACGATTTCGGTCAGAATTTTTGCAAACACCGGCCGGTTCGACAGCAGCCCGGGCAATTCCCTGCCGATATAGGCAATCCGTTGTTCATTGCCCGTAAAGTTTTGAAGTGATTCCGCCCAGCGGTCGAAAACCGCCTGCAGGTCGTGAAACGATTCAGGGAGTCTGGACACTTCGGAGTGCCTCCTTTAAACAGCCATTAGAAACCCGGTTGTTTAGTTCCGGGCAGATTTATCCGTTAATTTATGCCGGAGTACTGGAGTGTTGGAGTAATGGCTGAAAAATTATCTTTTAACTCAACACTTCAATACTCCATCACTCCATTACGGGGGCGCGACCTACAGGAATATCCGGTAATCTCAATTGTATCTTATTATCGGTCACAGTCCTGTAATATTTACTTATCCGTTTTCCAGGCGCACGTACTGGTCATAAAACGGCGCGCCCGATCCCAGGTCCGTCAAACCGGCGCCGATGAGCTGATTGATGCCGCCGCCCCGACTCATCCAGTCACCGCGCCTGTAGAGCACCACTTCCGGATGCAGACCGGGCTGGGTGTCGAGCTTTACCTTGAGCCGGCCCAGGGGGGATGCCAGGTACACGTCCCCGCTGCGGTCGATGTGCGTCAGCGCAGGGCTGTCGGGGGCGACCCAGGCCGTTGGCACATTGTCGTGTTCTTCGGGCAGTATCTGGGAATGAATCGCATTGCGGCGGACCAGGGTCAGCAGCCGCAAAGGGTAGGCCCGGTCGGCCTCGGGCTCCGCGTGCAGAATCAGGGGAAACCGGTACTTCCCATCCCGGTGGTCGAAGGCCAGGCCTGCATAGGCAACAGCGGGCCGGTCGGCGCGGGCGCAGCCCTCTTGCCGCAGCGCTTCTAAGGTGACCTGCAAATGTGGGCTGTCCAGCGCTCTGCGCAAACACGTTTCTACGTCCGGCAGCCGGATGGGCGGATCCAGCCTTTTGCCGATTTCAGTTAAAATCCAGATGTCGCCGCGCGCTTCGCCCGGCGGTTTCAGGGCCGGACGGACATATTGGACGAATTCATGCAGGTAAGATCCGATGATGTCTTCCTGTTCCAGCATCAGCGTGCTGGGCAAAACCAGGTCCGCGCGCTGGGCGGTGTCGTTCATAAAGGCGTCCACTACCACTTTGAAGTCAACGCCTGCAAACGCGCGGGCAATTCCGCGCGAGTCGGGCGCCTGGTTGACGACATTAATCCCGTTTATCCAGATCATTTTAATCGGCGGACTTTGCGCCGCCTGAATTTCGGCGGCGATGGCCGGGATCGGAAACGAGCGCCGGCTTTGTTTCTCGGGGCCGGTGGTCCACCCCAGGTTGAGATTGCGGTAGGAGTGCAGGTGAAAGTAACTGCCGCCGCCGCTGATTCCAATGTTGCCGGAAAGCAGGGCCAGGGCATTGATAAAGCGTGTGTTTTCCCCACCGAAGCGGTAGCGCTGCAGCCCGGTGCCGACAAAGGTGGCCGTCGGGCCGTCCTGTGCATACCAGTGCAATAATTTTTCGACATCTGCCGGGTCGACCTGGCAGGCGCGGGTCAGCTCCTGCGGTGCCCAGCCGGATATCAGATCCAGAAATTTTTGCGGCCTGGCGGTGTGCTCTAAAACGGCCGGCGATATCCGGCCCTCTTCCCATAGGCGCCTGATAACGGCGGCCGCCAGAAACCGGTCGGTGCCGGGCCGGATGCGTATGCGCTCGTCGCACAACGGATCGTTGCCGTCACCGCCCGGCGAGACGGTCAGCAGGCGGCTGCCTGCCTTGCGGGCTTTGCGGATGATGGCGGCCGTGTGGATCGAACTGCGGGAGAAATCCTTGCCCCAGTTGATGATGCGGGCGGCATGGACCAGGTCGTTGATGTCGTTGTTCTCGCGGGAGCCGAAGTCGTGGATGTAAGCCATAAAGCCGGCGGCATCACACAGCGACCCCAGGGTCCGGCTGGATCCCAGGATTGAAAAGAAAAGGGCGGTGGCCGCTTTTAAGACCCCTTTGGCGCCTTCGCTTTTGATGTGCAGGATGGATTTAGGCTCCGAACGCAGGGTCTGGATCTTTTGAGCGCAAAGATCCAGCGCCTGTTCCCAGGAAATGCGCTGCCAGCTCTGATTGACCCGCAACAGCGGGTGCCGGATACGGTCGGGGTGCTGCAGCCGTTTAAAGTGGCCCTTGATTTTGGAGCAGGTGAAACCGGCCGTAAACGGGCTGTCCGGGTTGCCCTTCAATGCGATGCGGCCATCCCGGCGCTGGTCCACCACAAGGGAACACGCATCAGGGCAATCCATAGTGCAGGCGGTAATGGTTAGGGCCATCGGTTTAAAAATATGGGTGTCCAAAATAAATCGGGATCAGTCAGCACCGGGTGAAAACAACGATATTGTCTGATATTTAAAGGGCTAATGGAGTTTTAAAGTGCTGGAGTATAGGATTTTTTTTCATCGCTCCAACACTCCAGCGCTCCAAGGCTGCCGGAATCGGGCATAGCGTTCATGATTCGATTCCACAAGAATCAATATCATACCGGAGCCCCATCTTTTTGTCGACGATCTTTTTGGCGGCCGTAGATTGATTCCTGCAGTGCTGATTTGAGGCTCAGCCTG
>CAYTBC010000188.1:1465-8040 GCA_964435765.1 uncultured Desulfosarcina sp. | reverse complement strand
ATCTCCAAAACCTCCAACGCCGCTTCACTGTTGCCGAAATTAAGCTTAAGTCCCGCAGTATCTTTCTCAGCAATGAGGCCGGCCTCGAAACATTCCATCGCAAAAGCAATCATGGCCCCGGCAGATATGGTGTCCATGGTGTATTTATTGCAGATTTCATTCGCTTTGCAGATGGCGGCAAGATCTCCAATACCTAAATTGGACCCCAGCATTGAAATCGTTTCATATTCGGGGCCTCCGTATTGGGCTTTGATCCGGTAGGGTTCCGTCATTTCTACGACGCGTTTGCACCGCACCACGCAAGACCAGCAGGTATCGTTCTTTTTGAGCATGGTTTCGGCCAGCTTCTCTCCGGTGATCTCATCGGTCAATTCAAACTGCCCGGATTGGAAGTTGCGGGTCACGATCTGCCCGATTTTTTTAAACCAGGAAATTCCCATGGAGGTTCCGTATTTTTGGAAATTTTGGTGCAGCTCCGATTTTTTAAATGCGTCAGCGCCTTTTTTCGCGAGCGCTTTCACACTCTCCTCATCAGAGAAAGAATAACCGCGGTTGCCTCGAACTGCGACCGCCTTCAGATTCTTGGAGCCCATGACGGCCCCCATGCCGGTGCGACCGGCAAAATGACTCAATCCTCCCGTAATACAAGCAAAGCGCACCAGGTTTTCGCCGGCGGGGCCTATTTGGGCAATTTCGACCTTATTGTCATTGACCTCTGCGCGGATCATTTTTTGGGCTTCGCCGGTGGTCTTGCCCCACAGATGACGGGCATCACGTATTTCAGCCTGTCCCTGATCAATCCAGAGATAAACGGGCGAATCCGCGCGCCCCTTGATCACGACGGCATCATAGCCGGAATGTTTGAGTTTCGCCCCCCAGGCGCCGCCGCATTGGGTGTCCCCGATAGCGCCGGTCAGGGGTGATTTAGCCGTGATGCTGAACCGGCTGACTCCCGTTACCGGCGCTCCGGTCAGGACGCTGGGTGCAAACACCAAAACATTGCCGTCAGAAAGCGGGTCGATACCGGCTTCGGTTTCCCGGTAAACATAATAGGTGCCCAGAAGGCTGCCTCCCAGATAGGTTCGGTAAAATCCGGGATCATGTTCATCAATTGCGATCTCACCCTTGGTCAGATCGACTTTAAGAATTTTGCCGTTGTAGCCACACCGACGTTTATCTGTGTTTTCCTTCATATTGAATCTCCCTTTGCCAAGGCATGTGATATCCGATGCGGGGGAACTGCTAAGCTCTTGCGATGATGCCGCCGTCAACGAGGTAAACGCTTGCCGTAATGTAGGATGCTTCATCGGACGCCAGGAATAGGCACAGGTAGGCGACTTCCCGCGGTGTTCCCGCCCGGCCTAAAGGCACGGCCTCCGGCAAAGCAGCGTAAACCGCTTCCACGCCCCCCAGCCTTTCGGCATGGGCATAGTTGATCGGGGTGTCGATAAAGCCGGGGGCGATGCAGTTGACGCGAATATTGTGCTTGGCATAGTCAATCCCGATGCCTTTGGTAAACTGGGCGATGGCGCCTTTGGTCCCGCAGTAGATTGCCAGAAACGGTTCGGCCACCACGCTGTTGCCGGAGCCGATGTTGACGATGGCGCCTTTTTGCTGTCGCAGCATTTGTTCGATTGCGTACTTGCACCCAAAAAACGTTCCCTTGTAATTGACGCTCACCGTGCGATCAAAGATATCTTCAGCTTCCGGTTCATGGATTAAACAGGGCAGGTTGACGCCGGCATTATTGACCATAATATCCAGCTTTCCCCAGCGATCAACGGTGCCGCTTACCAAAGCTTTGACTTCGGGTCCCCGGGAGACATCGGTTTTCACAAAGACCGCCTCGTTGCCGGCCTTCGTAATCTCTTCGGCTGCCGCGCGCCCTTCGTCTTCGTTAATATCCGCCAGCGCAACCTTGGCACCCTCTTCAGCGAACAGAAGGGCGGTAGCCTTGCCGATACCGGAACTTGCGCCGGTGACAATTGCGACCCTGTCTTCAAGTCTCATCAATTACCTCCTTGTGGTTGTCCGGCTGCCCGGCAAGAAAAATTTAAGCCATCTCCAAGTATTTCATTTTTTCCCATTCGGTCACCTGGGAGCAGAACTGTCGGTACTCACAGTTTTTAAATTCGGCATAATATTCAACGAATTTGTCGCCAAAATATTCACGAGCCGGGCCGCTGCGCAGAAACAATTTGACCGCCTTTTCCAGGTTTCCGGGGACTTGCTCTGCTTTTTCGGCGGGAATATCGTACGCATTTCCGGCTACCATTGGCGGCGGATCAATTTTCTGGTCGATTCCGTATAGTCCGCCGGCCAGCATTCCCGCCAAGGCCAGGTATGGGTTGATGTCGGCGCCCGGTGCCCGCTGCTCGAGCCGGCAGGCCCCTTCATTTTCGGAAAGCACCCTGACGCCGACGGTTCTGTTGTCTATCCCCCAGGTTTTGCTGATTCCGGCGGCTGTCCCGACATTGAGCCGCTTATAGGAATTGACGTAAGGCGCCCACATCAAGGTGAAATCCGTTAAAGTCGACAGCAAACCGCCGGCATAATGCGCCATTAAGTCTGAAATGTGATGATTGCCGTCCGGATCCCAGAAGAGATTGCGACCGGTCGCCGCTTCTATCACGCTCTGGTGCACATGGCACCCGCTGCCAAAATCATTTGAGTCGAATTTTGCCATAAAAGAGGCGGTCATTCCCTTGCGGGCGACAATTTCCTTCACACCGCTTTTATATAAGAAGGCCCGATCGGCGGCATCCAGAATATCGGTATGCCTGAGCTGGATCTCAAATTGTCCGCCGGCCGCCTCCACTTGATAGGTATCAACCAGAATTCCTCTTGCATTCATATTTTCAACGATCTCATCAATAAATTCCTGATGAACTGCCAGTCGGTAAAGACTGTAATCATAGGCGCCGGGCGACAATCGCTTGATATCCTTAAAACCTTTCGCTGCAATTTCACTGATGCTCTCCGGGAATACAATAAATTCCAATTCGGTTGCCGCCAGTATGCGATACCCTGAATCACCGGCCTGTTTAACAAGTTTTTTCAAAAGGGAGCGCGGGGCCGCTTCAAGGATTTCACCCGTATGCTGATCATAGACGTCACCGATAACCGCGGCAGTTCGATCCAGCCAGGGAACGACACCGAAGGTACTGAGATCCGGTTTGATTACGTAATCGCGGTAGCCGTCTTCCCAGCTTGGATACCACGGCAGCGGGACGGCATTTTCGTGCAGACCATCCAGCGTATCCATGTTATAGATGCAGTCACAAATCCCCAAGCCTTCTTCACAAATGGTTTTTATAAAATGTTGGGGTTTTATGCCGCGGCCGCGAAAATTTCCATTGATGTCAGGGGTGCCGACAAAAATTGTCTTAAGCTCTTTTTCTTCAACAATTTTTTTAACTTCGGACAGTTCCATAACCTTCTCCTTGTTACCATTTATTCCATCTTGTGATTTTTTATCTACCCTTCATTCGCCGGGCTCATCCACCCAGATAGGCCTGTTTAACTTCGGCGCTGTTCATGAGCTTTTCAGCCGATCCTTCAAAGACAATCCTGCCGGTTTCAAATACATACCCTTTATCGGCCAGTTCCAGGGCTTTTTTGGCATTTTGCTCGACCAGCAAAATGGTGACGCCCTCTTCTCGAATGGCCAAAATAACTTTAAAAATTTCGTCCACTAAAATGGGCGCCAGGCCAAGGGACGGTTCATCAAGCAAGAGCAGCTTGGGACCGTTCATCAGCGCCCTTCCGAATGCCAGCATTTGCCGCTCACCCCCACTCATGGTGCCGGCCTTTTGTTTTAAGCGTTCCAGCAGAACCGGGAAAAGTTTGAATACCCGCTTATAATCCTTGTTCAGTTTTTCCCGGTCCCGGCGAAGATAGGCACCGGCGCGCAAATTTTCCTCCACGGTCAATTTGGCGAAGACTCTGCCGCCTTCCGGAACCTGTGCCATACCGGCCTTGACAATTTTAGCCGGTTTCCAGATATTTATTCGCTTGCCCTGTAACCGGATTTCTCCGGCCCAAGGACGAATTAATCCCGACAATGCCTTGAGGATGGTGCTCTTTCCGGCACCATTGGCGCCGATTAAGGCAACGATGCTGCCCTCTTCGACCATCAGGGAGACGCCTTTGACCGCCGCAACCGTGCCGTAACGCACTTTTAAATCTTCGACCTCAAGCAGCATCGGATCCCCTCCCAAGATAGGCTTCAATGACTTCCGGATTTTTTTGGATCTCGGCGGGCGAACCTTCGGCAATCTTGGTCCCGAAGTTGATGACCAGTATCCGCTCACAGAGCGCCATGACGGCACGCATATTATGCTCCACCACGACGATGGTTATTCCAAAGCTTTCGCGAATTTGGCGAATGGTATCAATCATCTCTAACACTTCGCTGGGGTTCATCCCTGTCAGGGGCTCATCCAACAAAAGAACCTTGGGCCTGGCCGCCAGACCGATCGCAACTCCCAGTTTCCGCTGGAGCCCGTGGGGCAGATTTTCTGCCAATTCATTCACCGAGTCGGACAGATCCAGAAAGTCAAGGACCCGGATTGCTTCATGGTACAGCTCTAATTCCTTGCGCCGGTTGGAGCGGCCGTTAAGCAACGCTTCGAAGAACCCTATATTTGACTGCAAATGGAGCCCAACCAGCGCATTTTCCAAGGTTGTGTATCCGTGAAACAGCGTAACGAGCTGGAAGGTTCGAACAATGCCGAGTTTGGCAATGGTGTGCGGTTTTAAGGATGTGAGGTCGCGGCCTTCGAAAATGACGCTGCCGCTGGTCGGGCTCAACTCACCCGTAATTACATTAAAGGTTGTCGTTTTTCCGGCGCCGTTGGGTCCGATCAGACCCACGATTTCACCTTGATCGACCGCCATATCAAGGTTGCTGATAGCTGCCAATCCGCCAAAGTATTTTGAGACGCCTTGCAGTTCAAGCTGAGCCATATTTGTTATCCTCCAACTGCTGCGAACCGGTTCCTGAAAAAAACCTGCTTAAAGTCCCCGGCAGACTGACCATCCCGCCCGGCAAAAACAGCAGAACCAAAATTAAAAAGCCCGAGTACATCAGCAACTGGTAGTAAGAGTATCCTGCAAATATTTCACCGGCCAGCATCAGGATAACCGTGCCGAAAATTACCCCCTCATATTTCTCCTGGCCGCCGACAATTGTATAAATCGCCAAATAGATGGTCAATAGAACGGAAAAATCCAGGGGCGAAATATAATAGGTGTAGTGGGCGTAAAAACTGCCGGCCGTTGCCGCCAGACCGGAACATACCGCAAAGGCGAGCACCTTGTAATTCATGATATTGATGCCGACCGCTATGGCAAGCTGATCCCCCTCACGAATTGCTCCAAATATCAAGCCGAAGCGCGATTTTTCCATCCGGTGAAGAATGTAAAGCACGACCATCATCATAAAGAGGGCCAGGAAGTAATAATGCGATTTTTGACTGAAATCGATCTTTCCGAATATTGGAAGCGTGATCGGATCAGGCGCCGGTATCGAAAATATCCCCAAAGGGCCCCCAAAGGGCTCTTTGAACCGCATATAGATAAAACGCAACGTGTCCGCAAACCCCCAGGTAATGATAGCGAAATAGATACCCTTCAGCCTAAGGGTTGGATATCCGATCAGGACGGCAAAAAAGGCCGCGATGATCCCCGCTGCCGGCATGGCGAGCCAGAAGGAGAGGCCCGCCTTCATAACCAGGAGCACGGAGGCATACGCACCAATACCAATAAAGGCGTGTGCGCCGAAGTGGAACTGGCCGGTTCGCAATATAAACCGATAGGTGGTCGCATAGATAATGTGATAAAAGATTGCGATGAGGACATGCAGATAATAATCGTTGCGGACCGCCAGCGGTATGAGGCAAAGCAGCACCAGCGCGACGCCGAAAAGGATCATGGATTTTTGGGGTGCTCCAGCCCGTCCAGGCCGTTTTTCCTCAGGCTCCTTTTTCTGCGGATCATTTGTCATTCTCTTACAACTCCCATCAGTCCGGTCGGACGGATGATCAAAAATATGACGACAAAAATAAAAATCATGCCCCAGGTGATATCGGCCCCCAGGTAAGACGTGCCAAAGGATTCAATGATGCCGATGATAAATGCCGAGATCAGCGCCCCCGGTATACTGCCGAGACCTCCCAGGCCGATAACCAACAGTGAGATAAGAACTGCGTGGGAACCCATGGTCGGAGTGATGATGAAAATCGGAGCAACCAACAACCCTGCCAGGGCCGCAAGACCGCACCCGATCAAAAACCCGAGACTGCAAACGGTGTCGTTGCTGATACCCTGAAGCTCGGCTGCAGACGGATCTTCGGCGAAAGCGCGCATCCCCAGCCCCCAGCGGGTTTTCATGAGGAAAAAATAGAGACACACGACGGCCAATAAACCAATAATGACCACCACCGCCCGCTCCCAGCTGATGATTGCACCCCAAATTGTTAGTTGTCCTGTGAATACGGAGTCTACCGGTTTGGGCCTTAGGCCAAAAACGATATAGCCTGCGCTTTCCAAAAACCAGTTTAGGCCGATTGCCA
>CAYTBC010000188.1:0-1365 GCA_964435765.1 uncultured Desulfosarcina sp. | reverse complement strand
AGGCCAAAAACGATATAGCCTGCGCTTTCCAAAAACCAGTTTAGGCCGATTGCCAGAAAAATGACCGCCACATGATCTTTGCGAATGGGTCGAAAAAGCCCCTTCTCCATAACGACGCCAAGCAGTCCGATAATCGCGATACCGATCGGGATCGACACGAAGTAGTTCAGCCTAAGCTTGGTGCACAAGTAAAAGGCGGCATAGGCGCCCAACATGTACATCGCTCCGTGCGCGAAAAAAAGAATATCCATGATCCCGAAAAGCAGCGTCAGCCCCAGGGCCAAAAGCGCATAGATCGCACCGATGGAAATTGCGTTAACTACGATCTGGATGAATTCATTTAATTCCATGTTCTGCCCAACGTCTGAGAATATTCTTCCGGGGGTATTGCCTGACCGGATAAAAAGCCGAATTTTTGAATCAACAAGTGCCGCCAACCTTGCGGTAAAAGCAGCGGAAGAGCGGGATTAAAGCTCATTCCGCTGCTTGGTTTTATTCCAGGTAGGTCGCATAAGCGCCGGTGATCACCTGAACCAGTTTGCCGTTTTGCACCTGGCTGACGTTGTACGGATACAACGGCATGCGGTTGATTCCGTAGTAGCTTTTGCCGGCAAAATAAGCAGGCTCTCCGAAAACGCTTTTGAGCTTCATTTTTTCGAGGTGATTGCTCACCATGGTCGTATCAAACGATCCCGTCTCCTCGAATGCCTTGGTCAACCAGAACGCAAAATCCCAGAGCAGATAAGCGAGTGACCCAATCCAGTTTTCCTGGCCGTAGCGTTCAATATATTTTTCTTCGATATATTTCTGGCCCGCCGTCAGCTCGGTTTCATAGGGTAGAAAGTAAAGGCCTTCGCAGTTTTCCCAGCCGGCAACATTTTTCAGGTTGCCGATATCCGGGGTAATGAGATACATGGGGCCCTTAAAACCCATTTCGCGAGCCTGCTTGACAAAAAGCGCGCGGGCTGCCGGGTCCACATTGCCAATATCAATGAGGTCCGGCTTGGTTCTTAAAATTCGGGTTAGAATTGGATAAAAATCTGTCATGTCAGCCGGGAAAAATTCGTCGAAAACGATTTCCAGCTTGGTTTTAGAGATCCCGTAGCGGGAAGCCTCGGCAGTGGTGTGCCCGGTCCAGTGGTCCGGTTCTAAAATTGCAATTCTCCGGTACTCTGTGTTTTTTTCCAGCCAAGGATAGAAAATCACCGAAGCCATACAGTCCACGCCATATATCCATGTATAAAAATTCTTCGGGTTGATGTAGTCTTTTCCCGGTGAGGCATAGGCAACTGTAAACACTTTCGCTTTTTCGCTGATCGGTTGAAACGCCTTGATCATGCCGCCGTCAAAGGCAAAAAGGTATTT
>CAYTBC010000187.1:0-8049 GCA_964435765.1 uncultured Desulfosarcina sp. | reverse complement strand
CATTTTTCATAGCCGGCAGCAGGATACCTCCTAGGGCGATAATGGTCAACCCGGTGGCACCGGTCAGGGCAGTAAAAACGGCACAGGTTATCAGGGTGATCACCGCCAGCCCGCCCGGCAACCAGCCCAGGACGGCATTGGACAGCCGGATGATCCTCCGGGGCGCGCCGCTTTCCGACAGCAGGTAGCCCGCAAAGGTAAACAGCGGGATGGCCACCAGCACGGGGGTGGTGGCCATGCGGTTCATTTCGATGATAATGGCGGATATGTCGATCTGGCTGGAAAAAAAAAGGTAAAGTGTCAATCCGGCGATGACCACGAAGATAGGAACCCCGAACAGCATCGCGATGATAAAAAAGATAAAAATCAACAGAGAGATCATTTAAGCTGTTCCACCGGGCGGGTCCCCGTTGTGATTGCAATTATCTCATTTAGCAGTCGCAGTGAATACCGCAGCGTCATCAGTCCGAAGGTGATGGGAATGATAAGCTCGGGCACCCACACCGGAAGCTTGAAAAAGGCCACCCCTCCCATCTGGGCCTCAAACAGGATAAATTTGATGCCGGCCCATGTCAGCAGTCCACAGACAGCGGCGGAAACAAAATGGGATATGGCCTGGACGGCACTTTTTCCGGCTCCGGTGAGCCAGTGCGAAAGCATGTCAATGTTGATGTGTTTGCCTTCCTGCGTGGCGACGGCCGCTCCGATAAACCCCACCCAGACCACCAGATAGCGTACCAGCGCATCCCCCCAATCGATCCCGGTAGCGAAAATATTCCTGAGCATTATCTGCGCAAAAGACAGCAGGATCATCACCGTCAGCAAAACGGCGATAAGCACTTGCTCCACCCGGCTTAATTTTTCGTCCAAAAGATACCAGAGATTCACTCGCTACCCCATGGCTGATGATTGAATATTGAAGATTGCAGATTGAATATTTTTGGATTGTGATCGATTTTAACTGCTTTCAAAAAAAACAAGGTTAATTGTTAAAAAGATAGAATTTTTTAAATATTCATTTATCAATTTTCAATCTTCATTTTTTTGACTTTCGAAACTCCTGCAGATATGAAATGACTTCATCCCTCACCTTGGCGGAGAAGCTTTTTCCGGTCTGCAGATTCATGGCCTTTTGGGATACTTCCTTGAATCCTTCGATCTGATCCGCCGACGGGTGGATCAGTTTGACCCCGTGTTTGGCCATCACCTGGATAGCCTCCTGGTTCTCCTTGCGAATCACAAGCTTCAACTGAGCCATGTATTTCTCACAAAGTTCCATGAATACCTGCTGGTGGTCGGAGGATAATTCATTAAAAGCATTTTCCTTAATGAGGATGGCGCCGATCAGATAGATCAGGGGCACATCGGTCATATATTTTGTTTTGGTGAACCACTGCAAAGAGATTGCACCGGTCGGCGGTGCGTAGACAACCTGCACCAGGCCGGTTTGAAGCCCCACCAGGACATCGGGCAGCGAAAGGGGAATGGCGGATATCCCGGCCACATCAAAGATGGCCTTGGCCATGGGGGCGTCCTCCCACGTCCAGACCTTGGCTTTTCTGAGATCATCCAAAGAGGCAATGGGAACCGTTGACATCAACCGCACAAATCCGCCTTCAGACCAGGCCGCAAGTATATACCCTTTGTCGGCAAAACCCTTTTTGAAAAAGGCATCCATTTTGCCCAGAACATAATCTACCTCATCGTAGGAGTTAAAAAGAAAGGGGATTTGAAACACATCCATTTCGCTGAAGATGCCCGACAGTCCGGCCGAGGTCAGCACCGCTCCCTGAATCTGACCGACGTACATTTTGCGAATCATATCTGTCTCATCGCCCAGGACCCCGCCCGGGTAGACCTTCAACTGCACAGCGTTGTTGGTCTTTTTTTGCAGCTCGGCGTTCAGGTCTTCAAAAGCCTGTATCCAGGAGCTTCCTTCCGGCGCCAGGGTGGCGATTTTGATGGTGACCGCTTTGGCCGCCGCACCGGGTGGAATGGAAGAGAGAAACAGGATCAAAATACCCACGCCCATCGTTCTTATCACGTTCGGTCTGCTCATCGGCGTTCTCCTTATACACAGTATACACAGCGTCGCACTAAATGCAGGTGGCTGGCCTCTATGAATCATGGTTTTAATAGCTGCAAGGCATATAACCACTCCCCCGCTGTGTATATATGGGTAATGAATTATTATGCCGTTTATATACACAGCGTTGCATTGAACTACGAGTGGTCTGCCATATGAACCTCGAGTATTAAACAGTTACAAGGCTTCCATCCGCAAAAGCTGTGTATTTTTAGAAATACTCATCGATGTGGTCCAACATCTTCCGGGCTTTGGTGTGTGCCACGGTGTTCAGCAATGTCAGATCCGGCTCGATATCCGCCGGGGTGTCGAGAACCTCCTTCAGGACCGCAGCAAAAAGATCCCTGTTAAAGGCTTTTCTGGCATAGTATTCGGCATAATAAACGCGGCTCATTAAGAATTTTCCGTTTCCCAGCTCTATCGCCTTTAAAAAATGCGACCGGGCTTTCTCTAAATCCCCGCCGGCCATTTTGGGTTTGGACGCCTCCAGGATCCCGGCAAAGATGTGCGCGCCGCCGTAGTAGAATCCCTCGTCAAGCTCCAAAACCCTTGCCATCATCAATTCCACCCGCGGCAAATCGGCTATGGCCGAAATGGAACGCTGGTTGAGGCTGATCCAGCCGCCCCAGCAGGAGGCCGCCCAAAATATGTAAGGCACATCCTTTGGGGGCAAAGCGTCCAGCGCCTTCTGAAAGTCGTCAAATTCCCGCGAGGCCGGATTTTTAAAGCCGATCTGTGCCAGGGCCCTGAATGCATACCCTCTGGACTTGGCATACAGCAGGCCGGCATATTCGGTGTCCTCCGCCTGGATGAAGGCCGACGCGAAGGAAGCATACGCCTGGGCGGCGTTGATAAGCAGCCGCGCGTTGCTCGGCACGGCCTCCACCATGCCGTCGATCAGCATCAGGTAGGCCGGCATCCCCTCGCGGACCAGCTTCAAATCGGATTGGCGATTAGCGGACTTGGCGACGTCCTCCAGCAAACCGGCGGTGGCCCCGACCGTCATGGATTTGCTGGTGGCACAGGCTATCGGCAGGCAGATGAGCAGCAGGAGCATCAGGGCTGGTTTGAAATAACGCGCGCATATCATCTATGAATCCTCAAGGTTGATTATCTGGTCAGTATATTGAAGCGGTTTTTGTGCGTCAAGCACAAAAGCACCCAACATTGGGTATGCATCCGGCAGTAGCCTTTTCGCAGCCGCACATCGGCAACGCCGCAAATTGAATGATCGCATGCCAATTCGCCACTTTTCCGGTTTTTCGGAATGGCGAGGTTCGGCGTGAATATTTCAATAAAATGATTGATTCCCAATCGTTTTTTTGACATTGAGAATTCTTTATCCTATACTACAGCACGACTAATAATCGATTGAGGGAGGAATTTTTATGAGCTACGGATATAAGGGCAGGATCTTGCATGTCGATCTAACGAATCGGAAGATTGAGGTCGATGAAAAGGATGAAGCATTTTACAGAAGCTATCTGGGCGGGCGCGGAATTGGCTATCATTATTTGATGAAGATGGTTCCCGCGGGCACCGACGCCTTTTCAGCGGATAATATTCTGGTCTTGGCCACCGGCGTGATGACGGGATCGCCGCTGGCGGCCTCCTGCCGCTTTGCGGCGGTGGGAAAATCACCGCTCACCGGAACGGCCGGCGAGTCGGAAGCCGCGGGTTTTTTCGGCCCCGAGCTTAAAAAGGCCGGTTTCGATGCCGTGGTGCTGAAGGGACGATCGGAAACCCCGGTGTATCTCTGGGTCCATGATGATACCGCCGAACTTAAAGCTGCGGACCGGATCTGGAATCTCGGCGCCAAGGAAGTGGAAGATGCCATCCGGGAAGAGCTGGGAAGCCCTAAAATCAGGGTGGCCCAAACCGGGCTGGGAGGCATGAACCGGGTGCGGTTTGCCAACATCACCAACAATCTCGGGCATTTTAACGGCCGCGGCGGCTTCGGCGCCCTGATGGGCTCCAAAAATATTCGCGCAGTGGCCGCGCTGGGTGCCGATAAACTTGAATTCGCCGATCAGGACTTCTTAAATCAGGTTGCCAAAAACTATGCCAAAACCTATCGGGACAACCCCTTGGGAGATGCACTGTATGTCTACGGCACCACTGCTTTTGCCGAACTTTTATCCAACGGCGGCGCCCTGCCGGTTGACAACTTCCGGCGCAGTGCGCTGGCGGATGCGACGCCGGTCAGCGGCGACACTTACAACGAGGTCCTGCTGAAAAAAAGAAAAGGCTGCTACGCCTGTCCGATTCAATGCAAGCGCGGCATTGCGTTGGATGATCCCAAATACGGCGTGGATTCGCGCTACGGAGGCCCCGAGTACGAAACCGTCGCCGCTTTGGGGACCAATTTGAACATCGTCGACCTTAAAGCCATTGCCAAGGGCAACGAGGTCTGCAACCGCCATTGCCTCGACACGATTTCCGCGGGCATGACCATCGGCTTTGCCTGCGAGTGCTTCGAAGAAGGCATCATCACCAGGGAAGATACCGGCGGTCTGGAGCTGCGCTTCGGGGATGCCGACCTCATGCTTCAACTGCTGGAGATGATTGCCCGGCGGGAAGGCTTCGGCGATGAACTGGCGGAGGGCTCCGCCCGTTTGGCTCAAAAATGGGGGGTCGCAGACCATCCCTGTAGCCTGTCGGTTAAGGGCCAGGAGATTCCCATGCACGATCCGCGGGTAAAAGTCGGCGTGGGGTTCGGCTACGCGGTCAGCTCCTATGGCGCCGATCACATGACCGCCGCGCACGATCCGTATTTCACCGATGAAAACTCCTTTATGTTTAAATCCGTCAAACCGCTGGGCATCTATAAGCCGATGGCTTCCACGGAGATTACCAATGACAAGGTGCGAAGCTACATGCTGCTGGAAAATCTATGGCGCATGATGGACGCCTTGGGATTATGTGTTTTCGGCTACGCGCCCCGGGGGGTGATGACCTTGGATGTGATGCTGCAATCCCTAAACGCCGTCACCGGATGGAATGCCAGCCTGTTTGAATTGATGAAATCCGGCGAGCGCGGTTCCATGGTTGCACGGGCGTTCAACAGCCGGGAAGGCTTTACGGTCAAAGATGACCGGCTGCCGAATCGAATTTTTGACCCCAAACCGGACGGACCCAATGCCGGCGAAAAAATTTTTGAAAAAGACGATTTCAACCGGGCCGTCAGGACTTTTCACGAGATGAGCGGCTGCGATCCCGCAACCGGCCGGCCCCACCCGGGAAAGCTAAAGGAGCTGGACCTGGAATGGGTGGATGAGTTGCTGTCAGCCTGAAAATTGAGCCGCTGAGACATGTTGTCAAAAAATCACGGTGAAGTTTAATAAGCGGCAGCAGCGGTTAGAAAATGCCAAATAATAAATAACCAAGCGTTGGAGGGCCCATGTTAGGAAAAACCAAAAAACCTGAAAACAATACCCCTTTTACGGCCAATAAAATAGAGTCCGAAAAGCCGATCGCACCATCAGCACCACCACCGCAGCAGCAGCCGCGCCCGGTCCCGGCCGCGGCCGAAGAAAAAACCACTATCGGTCAACATATCTCCATCGAGGGCCAAATTAGGGGTGAGGAGCACCTGATCATTGAGGGATCGATGAAGGGCAATGTCCACATGGAGAAGCATAATTTTACGGTAGGCCCCAACGGTCGGGTCGATGGCGAAATCCGGGCTCAGAACGTCAGCATCAGCGGACAGCTGCGCGGCAGCATCAATGCGCTGGGAAGCGTTGAAGTTACCAAAGATGCGGATTTTTATGGCGACATCAAAGCCAAAAGCATTTCGGTGCAGGACGGCGCCTACTTCAAGGGATCCATCGAGCTGAACCGGGAACCGCATCGAAAAGCCGCCTTTGCTGAACCGGCCAAGCGACCTTTTTCACCGCAACCAGACACGACGGCGGCTTCGCCGGCGGCCGGGGCTAAAAAGGAGCCGTGATTTTTGACGACCCCGATTGCTCAACACCGCAGCTATTCAGACGCCGAGCCGTTTACGGTGGGCTATAACAGCACGATTCTCAAATCATTCGTCGAAACCATAGAAGGCTGGCGCGATGCTCAGATTCTGGATGCGGGTCCGATCTGCCAGGAGAACATCATGTTTTTCGCACGCCGGATGCGCAGGCACTATGTGTGCGATATGTTCCTGCGGCTGCAGCGTGAGCAAATCAAGAAACCCGGAGACCGGGATGCATTCAGACATCTTGACTTTGCCCCCCGCAGTTTTGACGGCATTCAGCTGTGGGATCTCATCGACCATCTTGACGATGACCAGGTCCGGCAGTTGCTTAAGCAGTGCTTTGCAATGCTTAGATCCACCGGCTTGATGATGTTGATGGCCTTTGAAGAAAAACCGGCGGCCGGAAGAATCCGTACCCTGGTAATCGGTCAAGATTACCGGTTGGACCTCCGTTTACAACCGCATCTGACGCTTCCCTGGCATTGCCGCCACAATCGGGCCCTGACCTCGCTGCTGGCCGATTTCAATATCGTCAAGCTATTTCGCTATCGCAACGGCCTGAGGGAGCTCTTGTTTAAAAAGCCGGGGCTTATAAGAGACTAGGTAAGACCTGAGTAACCTCTATCTGACGGCATGTTGTCAAAACTGAAAATTGCAGGCGTCGGGTAGAGGAAGTGCTAAAAACTGAAACCGGCTATATTGGCTTTCGGGCATCCTGACCCCGGAATCCATCAATTTATGTTAAAAATCATCAAATCCAAAGCATGCTGAATCCCAGGTTCCTCAAACTGTCTTTAGATCTGATTATTGTGCTGGTATTTCTGGGCAGCGCCAATACAGCCCTGTCAGAAGACAATAATGAGAGCAATGTTCCGACGCGTTATGCTCTGGCAGCTGTTTTGGGGAAGACATTTGACCCGGTAGATAATATCTATTTTACGCAACTATCGGGTTTTATTATGTGGGATTATGATAAGGTATGGCACCATTGGGCGCCGGACCCTCTGCGTTTCAAAGTGGAGGGCACTGCCGGCCTGACGGTATCTCCGAATATTCGTGCCATGGCCTCGGTCGGTATGATGGCCCTGTACTATTTGGAATTTATTGCAAGTGCGCGACTGGTGCCCTATCTGGAAGGCGGCATTGGTGTGGTCTATACCGATTATCAAGTGGAAGGTCAGGGTTCCCGCTTTAATTTTAACCCTCAAATCGGAATCGGTATGGAATTCCAAGCGGATTCCGGTAAACCGTTTTTCTCTGCGCTTCGACTCTCCCACATATCAAACGCAGGACTGCAGGACGAAAACCGGGGCGTCAACTCCGTTGTGTGGATGCTGGGTCGTTTTTTCTAGACATTATAAATTATGACGCCGTGTATAATTACAGAGGCAGCGGTGATTACAGCCCTGGGGAACAGCCCGGGAGAGCTGTGGCAGGGAATAATGGCCGGTGAAACCGCCATCCGGCCGCTCGACCGTTTCGCGGTCGACAGTTACCCGGCGAAAATTGCCGCCTGCATTGATAATTTAAAGCCCTCCGACGGCCGCTCCAGGCTGCATACGCTGCTGAACCGTCTTTT
This sequence comes from uncultured Desulfosarcina sp., assembly GCA_964435765.1. Taxonomy (GTDB): domain Bacteria; phylum Desulfobacterota; class Desulfobacteria; order Desulfobacterales; family JAFDCJ01; genus JAFDCJ01. The sequence continues at coordinate 411 of CAYTBC010000187.1, read as the reverse complement.
AATTGAGATAGGACCGGTGCCGTCCGATGCCTTGCTGATTACCGCGACCACCAAGGCCGGCATCGACAATCTGGAATTGTTGCGTCGGGGCAAGCCGGCCGATTTTCAGGATATCCTGCCTTATTCCATTGCAGATACCGTTTCCCGCAAACTGGGGCTTGCTGCCGGCGGCATCAATATCAGCGCCGCCTGTGCTTCCTCAACGATCGCCGTTGCCCACGGCGCCGCCCTGATTGCAGCGGGCCGCGCCGAAGCGGTTTTGATTTGCTGCGGGGATTTGGTGACTGAATTTGTATTTGCAGGATTTTCCGCCCTAAAAGCACTTTCGCCGGTCCCCTGCCGGCCCTTTGACCGCGACCGGCTGGGGTTGTCACTCGGAGAGGGTGCGGCCGCCCTGCTTTTAATGAACGC
>CAYTBC010000186.1:0-8336 GCA_964435765.1 uncultured Desulfosarcina sp. | reverse complement strand
AAAGCCGCAAAGCGCGCAAAGGTAAAGCATTAATTAAATCTTGGCGTCTTGGCGTGAGACCTTTTCAATTCCGGCTCGTCCGGGTCAGGTGTTGCGCCTTAACTTCAGTGGCAGTCGGGAAGGTCGCTGCAGTTTTTGTTCACGTGGAAATCATATCTGATGCTCATCGACTCCGCCTTTGTTCGGCAATATCCTCGATTCGTGTAAATGCACATCGGCGCGGGTGTCCGGTAAACGCAGCATCCTCGGTCATAATCACTTTGAGCCATTCCTTCAGGAGCGGGTGCATCTCGGGGACCCTCGAATTCCCTGAATGAATCTTTGTCTGTATCCACAAGAATATTGGCCAGCGTTTGAAATTCGGCGGCACCGGAAGCCGATTGCAAATCCGTGGCACCCCCCAGCGATGGTGCCGCCGCCGTCACTATCACCAGGACGAAAGCGACTTTTATCTTCATGAATTCAATCACGATATATCCTCCCGCTAAATGGGCGATTCGATCAGAAGAAAATCGCTATTGGCGACATTACCTTCAGATAGGTCGGTGGTGAGATAATGTTGAACAGTCGCTTGAATTTCAGATAGAGTCCGGATAGAGCATCTATATCGTCTGCCCGAGAATAAAGCTTTTTGTACTTAACTACCCGAAATATAAATAAATGTCAAGAGTCAAGTTTTATTGTTTTGGATTGCCATTTTTAGACATCCCCCCACCGAGCTATAGACCCTACGAGCCGGAGGCCTCGGTCCCCCTTTAAAAAAAGGGGAAGAAACGGTTCTACCCTTTTGATAAAGGGGATTTAGAGGGGATTTTTTAATAATTTCAATTAGAGTATAACTAGCCGGGCATCCTTCTACGCAACTTGTTATACATATGAAAAGGGCGGCCGGCCGCATCAAAAATTATAGCGAAGGCCCAGGGTATAGGCGTCACTGTCATAGATGCTGTTGCTGGTGATGGTTCGATAATTGCCGAACGCCTGGAATCCATTGGGCATTACAAAAACAAGACCGGCGTTGATCTCATAGTAATTGCGGTCCGGCTCTTCGTTCTGATATTTAAATTTCTTCGAGCGGGTGTCGTCGATGAAGCTTACATCGAGCTTTTGCTGGTCCAGGTCAAACTGGTGCTTCCAGTCAAAGCTGGCCTGCGGCACCAGAACGCCGTATCCGGTGCTGATGGCATATGAGCCCATCAGACCCATCGTACTCAAACTGGAGGTTATGTTAAAACTGTCGTATTTGAGCTCCAGGCCCGAGTTGCCCGATTCACGGTAAGTCTCATAAGCCATGCGCTGCCATTCATAGCCGGCTCGCGGGGTGAGCGTGAAGGGGCCGAAAGAAAGGCCATAGCCCGTCGTAACGAAGGCACCGTATTGGTCGGCATCGAAGTTGGCCTGCGGTCTTCCACTCACACCGGCAATCGCAGCATCCGAGGAACCCTCTTCCTGAAAAAACGCAAACCGTTTTCGCTTGTTGGTTGTAATGCCGTAATTAGCCGACACCTGCACAAACAGATTTTCGATCGGAAGAAACGACCCATACCCAACAAACCGATAGGAATTGACATCAAAGTTGCCCAACTCATTGAAATTTCCGTGCTGCCCATAGGTATCGAAAGCCAGCCCAGCGACAATACGCTTTGAAAACTGGGCATCTCCGCCGAGGGTCAACCGTCGAACAATCGAATTGTAGCCGTCCTGAAATTGGGTCTTGTCTTTATCTAAATTTTCGTACTCACCGGATATAAAAACGCTGGTGCGGCCCATTGCGAGGACGCTGTCCGTGCTGCTGGTTTCTGATTCTTCATCACCGCGGGCCTCCTTCAGGCGTTTTTCTACGATCCCCGGGAGGGTGCTTGGCGTGGCTGCATCACCGCCTTGCGATGATGCCGGACCACCAGGTCCACCGCCTGTACAGATATCCCGGAGATTTCCGCGCAGATCCGTAAGTGGGTCACCACCGGCACCCAGCAAACGGTCGCATGGATTGCCATTCCTAACCCGAAGCTGGGCGGTAACCGCATCGTTCAGAGACTGGGAGTTGGCGGCGGCGGGTATCAAAACGACGGCCAAAAGCAGGGCCGCCAGAAGGCCTTTTGTCGCCCAAAATTTCTGGGTTTTCAGACCGCAACATCTGAATGGTTGGTGATATTTCGGTGTCTTAATTCCTCCAGTGTTCGTATTTTTTGTATTCATAGCTTCTCCTCCCATATTATTTTTTCATAGGACTCCTCAAAAATGTGGACGTCAAACTGCATAGGCGCAATGGTAAAAGCCGTATACTTTTAAATTCATTTCCGATGACTATAGCATCGGACTGGAAGCGAGGGGATTTCTTGTTTCGGTGGTGCAAGCTCGATGGATTTTTTGGAGATACTGCTTAGAATTGCTGCTGGCATCAGCTGCCGTCAGGTAGACCAAGGCTGAGATTGCGTTGAACGGCTACGGCTGATGCCGGAAGAGTCAGGCTGAGCTTCGAAGTAGTCCGCCCTCGCGTTAGGGAATTTAATACTTATTTACTCGGGTTAGTTATCGATGTCAAGAATAAATTTTTACCGTTATTTTTTGGGGACGAAGATGAAATCGCCGGATTGATGTCCGGCTTGAGTATTGGCGGCATATAGAGGAACCTGAGTCAAACCGAATCGTTTTGACTCAGAGACAACAAAAGCACTCATTTCCTGGTGAAGGCGGTTTCCTTCAATAACCTGCTCATTTGACTTCAGAACATTGAGCAGAACGTTGGCAAAGACGGAGTGACCTCCTCCGCCTGCGTCTAAAACGGGCGCTAATTCCCCTGAGGAAAGAACCGTCCGTGCGTGCCCCTTGGCCAACTCCTTGATGTACTCCAACCGCACATCAGCGCTTTGGCCGGACTCTAACTGTGCCATGACACCCCGAGTCAGGGCTCCGGAATAACAGGAATCCGCGATAATCAACACTTCTTTGGCTGCCATGAGGTTTAACTGGTCAGTAATCATAAAATCGGGAATCCAGTTCGCGGTGCTATCCTGATCTGCATCAACGGCCAGCCAGTAAGAGCGGTTATTTTTGGCGTCCAGGTAGCCGTGGCCGGCATAGTAGATCAGCAAATTATCATTTTCCGTTAGGGTTTTTCTGTATTGGTTCAGCAGCTGCATAATCTCATTACTTTGAGCATTCAGCAGGAGTCTCGTGTCAAATCCGTATTTATCGCGCAGAATTTCAGCAACTTCCTTGGCGTCGTTAACCGCCGTCTTCAGTTTGGATAATTTGATGTAGTTGATATTGCCGATAATCAAGGCGTAGTAGCGGCCGAAATTAATGGTTCCATATTCCGCTGTTTCCGGACCCATTGGCGGGATGGCGGCCCCTTCTGCAAGCGTGTGCGTGATAAGGGTACTTTTACCCCGCTGGTCGACGGCAATCATTTGAACAGATGTGTCGCCGGAGGAATTCAGTGAAACCCACAGCCTGAATTTGCCGTCCGATTCCACAGGTTCGGATTTTTGGTTGACTTTGAAGCCGGCCAGGCCGGCCGGAGCCCACACCCTGCCCGCAAGGAGCCGCTTTTTAGGGGCCTGCTTGCCCGCTTCATACCTGACGCCGCGGGTAGCCTGCGGCAAGGAGTCATAGACTTCAATGCGGGGAGCCGGGAGGTTGTCTAATTTGGCCTGGTTTTGGGCGAGTTTGGCGCGCAACTCCTCGATTGTCTGCTCTTTAGCGGTTATTTGAGCCTTAAATTCGGCAACATCCTGGCGCTGGTTCTCAGTTTCAGCATCACTGCTGCGTTGCTTCAATTTGCGGCGGGTTTCTTCCAGATCTTTTTGAATCTGATCCAGTTTCTGCTTGAGCATCCGGGTTTCACCGCTGCGCTCTTTGACCTCCTCTCTGAGCTGCTCCAATTCCCGCCTTTCTTCGATGCTGAGAGCGGTTTCATCCAGGGAGATGGAATCCCCCAGACCGGAGGCTTTACGATACCAGTGCAGCGCCTGTTGGGGATCTTTTTCAACGCCCAGACCTTTCTCGTAAAGATAGGCCAGACTCATTTGCGCCTTGACATATCCTTGCTCGGCCGCTTTGCGGTACCATTCGGCCGCACGAGAATAATTAGAGGCAGCACCCAGCCCTCGTTGATAAATTTCACCGACATAATATTGCGCTTCCATATCCCCTTTTTCTGCATCGGGCTGCCAGACCATCAAAGCTTTATTTTGATCGGTCTGACCGGGGATGGCAAATTGCCCGCCTCTGACTGCGCATTCTTCGGCTGTAAGCTTTTTGGATTCGCCGCGCGCAAGATATACCATTCCCTGCCCCAATTGCCTGATCTGACCGGGCAGACTACAATCGACAATGATGTAGTCATATGCACCGCCGGGAGATTTTTTAGACAGGCCGTTAATTTGACTTGCTTCCATCGGTGTCATGGTCGTCGAGGGGCAACCACTCAGGAAGATTGAAACGAGACATAGCGGCAAGAGGATCAGAGTTGCGTAGTCATACTTTACGTTCATTGCAGGATTCTCCCATGCATACCCGAAGAGATTCGAGACCCAGCCATTCTTCAATTGTGAAAGGCAGGGATTATCCACAATCCGTTCAACAAGGTAAACAAAAGGCCCAAAACTGAGGGTAAGTTTTGAATATTCGAGGGCAGGAGAACAAATCGGGAATGAGCCCCTCTATGCTCTATCGGAAACTGCTTTGCAATAAGAGGAAAATAGCATTAAATTGAATGATGTCAAGAAGGCGTATTTTGCTTGACTCAATTCAGGGTCTCGTGATAATTGGTTTAGCTATAAATCAGATCCACACGATTGCCATCAGTTAATGATCAGCACGCTCAGACAATGCCGGCCTAAACATGGAGCTGGGCAGGAAAAAATCAGATAACCAGTCGACGATGGTCCCTCACAGCATTCAGCCGCGCATTCGCAAAAGCCCGCTCCATGCAAGATTTAGGTAATAATATAGAACGCCTGAATCGCCTGCGTCTTATTACTCACAGTTGCTTTCCAATGTGCCGGAGGTAAATGACCATGCATTTAACTGCAATCATCCTTACGGTGGCCGCATTTTTTTTCGGATGTGCAGCGCCGATGCCCGATCAGGGGGGGCTGGGCGATATCTTTGAAATTCTCGAGCAGCAAGGTTATCAGGCCAATGTGGGTCTTTCGGGGATTTATGAACCGGGCAACATTCTCCAAACCACCCAGGAGGGACCCGATGGGCAGCCGGCCGCCTTGGCCAGTCCGCTCGTATTTGCCTGGGGTTCGGATTGCTTCCCCGGCCGCACCCCCCGCGTCGCTCCGTTCGTACTTCCCGATTCGCAAGGCACCCAGGCAAGCTCAATCAGCGTCGGCGCGAGCATTCTGAGCCTGCTTATTCCATCGCTGAATTTCAGCCACCAGACCCTGGCAGACTATCGACTCGATCTGGAAAACACCCAGATATACACCTTTGCCAAGGGCGACCTCTCACGCCAGTTTTCTGAGAAATGTGTCCGGGCGCTGTCCCAGGCCATTGAGGACGGCGATAAAATCGAGTGGTTCTCGATCATCGTTGAAGCGGTCATCGCCGAGTCGCTGACCCTTGAAATGAACTGGCAGTCGGGGTCATCTCTCGAGGGTCGCAGTGCCCAGCGAAACCAAATCATGCAGCAGCTGGGCTCGATATTAAGTGGCTACAGCGAGAGCATTCGGCCGCCCGGCTCCGGGCTGGAACTGCTCCATGACAGTGAAAAAAAGAGCGTCATCCGAACAGATAGTCCGGTCATCGTCGGGTACCGAATCCGCCCCTTGCAGCCGGTTTACGACAAGTAAGCAGCAGGGGGTATCGGGCACCTGCAATGCAGTTAATAGTACGGCAACAATTATTTAAAAAATCTTATTAGTAAAAGGCGCGGTGGTACTAAAATATGCGCGCATTTATATATTCCATAACGCTGGTTTCAGCGTTGGCATTTGCCCTTAATTGGGATGCTTCCGGAACCGGAACGCCGGCGATGAGCGGCAAGTCGGATAAATCGAGGCTCCAGCCGTCTGATACGATCCAACCCGCCAATGACTTGCGGGGTGTCTACTATAAGGCATCGCAGAATGGCTTGGGAACGGGGGTCGGACGCATTGCCGTTTTGCTTTTGACGGAGGGGAGCAGCCCCCACAATGTCAACCTTCATCATCGATTTCACACCGGTGAAAGCTTTCGATTCATCGTATCATCAAACCAGGACGGTTGGCTGTATATCCTGCATCGTTCGCCCGGGGGGGAACCCCAATTGCTCTGGCCACGGGTAAATTTTGGTGAAAAAATTAGCCATCTGGACTTCAACCGGGTGGAAGCCGGCCGGGAGACGACGGTTCCGGCCAGTCCGGGAAAATTTACCTTCGACGATGAAGTCGGCCATGAATACTTTTACGCTGTTATCCGCCCCGAACGCCGGCCGCCGGAGCTGTCCGCCGTGGTATCAGCGCCGGTTGCCGGGTCGCAGGCTCCTGCTGAAACGACTTCGCGTGAGGAAGAAAAAGAGCCTCCCGCCGCAAAGCCGTCCCAGGAACGGCCGCCGCCATTGGCCGGTCAGAAAATTGTGCAATTCAGCGTTCGAGGTCCGCAACATCCAATCCGGGGGGTCATTTATGATCCCGGGCCGCAGGATGCGGATCCCCATACCTATTTTTCAGCCCACCCCGATGACAGCGGTGCGGATATCGTTTTCGAATTTCAGCTTCTTCACGAAAAGTAACACTTTTTAAATGCAGATACCTTCCGAGCGTCGTCAACATCCTTAATATTCCGATTCATATTTTGAGAACCGCAGTTGAGCCGTCCAATATAGTGCTTATAATAAATTCGACTGGCGATTTCGGTAAAACATTGAACCGGTTTAACGGAGCGGAGCGCACTGGAATGACCGTGCTCCGCAGGATTCTGATAAGTCATCAGAATCAGAAAAAAATGAATTAATTACGATGTTTGTTACATTGTGATACATAGGGAGGTATTATCATGTCGCACAAATTACCCGAACTGCATTATGCATATAATGCATTGGAGCCATATTTTGATGCCAAAACAATGGAAATTCATCATACAAAGCATCATCAGACCTACGTTGACAAACTGAATGCCGCTTTGGAAGGGCACGCCGATCTGCAGAACAAGAGCGTGGAAGATCTGCTGCGGAATCTCAAGGCCGTGCCGGAAAACATCCGGACCGCTGTCAAAAATCATGGCGGCGGCCATTTCAACCATTCCTTTTTCTGGCCCATGCTGAGAAAAGAAACCCGCTACGGCGGTTCAGTCGCCGATGCCATTAACTCCACCTTCGGCAGCTTCGACAAATTCAAGGAGCAGTTTTCAAACGCAGCCGGATTGCTTTTCGGCAGCGGTTGGGCCTGGCTGGCCTGGAGCAACAATGAACTGCAAATTGTAACCACACCCAATCAGGACAGCCCGCTCAGTCAGGGCAAAACACCGGTTCTGGGCATTGATGTCTGGGAACATGCCTACTATCTGAAATACCAGAATCGCAGAGCCGAATATATCAGTGCGTTTTTCAACGTCATCAACTGGGATAAGGCCAATGAATACTTTAAAGCGGCTAAAGGATAATTCTGAAACCGCTTTTTGTTGATTCAATCAAATGGGGCAGGTTCCAATGAATCTGCCCTTTTCAGCTATTAGCATTCCCACAACTTCACGAATCTGCAGGCAGACTCCCTGTATGCCGATGGCGTTGATGACGGGGAATCCCGGAGCGAGTGGTTTCAGTTTCGGACAGCCTCCGACAAGCCGCAACCGTTTTCATATTAAAGGAGACATGTTATGCAAACCAAACTTCACATTGGCGGAGATTTCATGACCGGTGCGGGACAGGATCTGGCCATCCTCGATCCGGCCACGGGCGAAACCATCGTGAGCGTCTCAGAGGCATCACCAGAACAAATCAACCGTGCCGTCGCGGCTGCATCGGCCGCATTTTCGAAATGGTCCGGCTCCACACCCCGCGATCGAGCCGGCATGCTGCTCAAACTGGCTGAACGCATCGAAGAAAATGCCGAGGAATTTGCCCGTCTCGAGTCGCGCAACTGCGGCAAGCCCTATAAGCTTGCCCTCGAAGACGAAATCCCCGCCGTTGCGGACTGCTTTCGTTTTTTCGCCGGTGCATCCCGGTGCTTGAACGGCAGCGCGGCCAAGGAATATTTACCCGGCTTCACCAGCATGATCAGACGCGACCCGGTCGGTGTCGTGGCCTCGATTACGCCCTGGAACTACCCGTTGATGATGGCGGCCTGGAAACTGGCCCCGGCGCTGGCGGCCGGCAACACGGTGGTTATCAAGCCTTCCGAACT
>CAYTBC010000185.1:2262-8473 GCA_964435765.1 uncultured Desulfosarcina sp. | reverse complement strand
TTCGGAAATCTGGTTTATGAAAAAAGCGCCCGCAATTTCAATCCGGCGATGGCCACCGCGGCCGGGACCGTGATCGTCGAAACCGAGCGGCTGGTTGCGCCCGGAGACCTTGCACCCGACGCGATTCACACGCCCGGGGGCTTTATCGACCATGTGGTGGTGCTGGACAAACTGTCAGATGAATACGGAATCCTGGAGCATCATGTCTTATAAAGAAAAAATTGCCAAACGGGCTGCCGCCGAAATTCAGGAGGGTCAAATCATCAACCTGGGGATCGGCATTCCGACCCTGATTCCCAAATACCTGGCCGGCAGCAGACAGGTGGTCGTGCATTCCGAAAACGGAATTCTCGGCCTGGGAAATCCCTGCGCCCGCGGTTGCGAAGACCGCAATCTGATCGATGCCGGCGGCACCTATGTCACCATTGAAACCGGCGGTGCCTATTTTGACAGTGTACTCTCCTTTTCGCTGGTGCGCGGCGGCCGGCTGGATCTGGCGGTCATCGGTGCGCTGCAGGTGTCGGCCGCGGGCGATTTGGCCAACTGGATCATCCCGGGCAAATACGCCCCGGGGATCGGCGGGGGGATGGAGCTGGCTCAGAAAGCGCGGCGGTTGATCATAACGACGACCCATACAACCCGGGATGGAAAGCCCAAAATTGTGGAACACTGCGATTTGCCGCTCACCGCCAAAGGGTGTGTGAATACCATTATTACCGAACTGGCGGTGATGGATGTGGTTGAAGAGGGGCTGCTATTGCGGGAAATCGCCGCCGAAACCGAATTGGAGACTGTTGTGGCCCAAACCGGCGCCAAGGTCATCCTGCCGCAGGGGGATGTCCCCAGGTTCTAATCGTTGTGAGCTAAATGGAGACGGCATGGATATCAACTCGAAAGAACAGCACGTCATCGACACCGTCGATGCGCTGCAAGACGACATCGTCGAATTTACCCAGCGACTGGTGGCCGAGCCGAGCATTTTAGGCAACGAAGCCTCAGTTATGGCAGTGATGGAAGACCGACTCCGTCGGCTCGGAATGCAGCCGCAGAGAATACCGATCGATGCCCGGCGCCTGGCGGCTCATCCCGGATTTGCGCCGGTGCCCTGGGAGTATGAAAACCGCTTCAATCTGGTGGCCGTTGAGCCGCCCGCCGGCAGCGGCGGGCGCAGCGTCCTGTTGAACGGGCACCTGGATGTCGTCAGCCCGGCCCCTGAAAGAATGTGGAAACAGGATCCCTTTGCGCCGGTTATCCGGGACGGCTGGCTTTACGGGCGCGGGGCCGGCGACATGAAATCCGGGGTGGCGGCCATGCTGTATGCCGTGCAGGCGGTCAAAAAAGCCGGTTTCAGGCTGAAAGCCCCTGTGACAGTCGAAGCGGTCATCGAGGAGGAATGCAGCGGAAACGGAGCCCTGGCCTGTATAGCGGCCGGCCACGATGCCGATGCCGTGCTGATTCCCGAACCCTTCGGTCCCACAATCCTGACCCACCAGGTTGGAGTGGCGTGGTTTAAGGTCGCCGTCAAAGGGGTGCCCAGCCACGTGCTGGCGGCAACCGCCGGAACCAATGCCATCGAGAAAATTTATCCCCTGATCGCGGGCCTGCGGCGGCTCGAGTCGGATTTGAATGCCGACGACATCCCGGCTGCCTACGATGGGATTTTTCATCCGATTAATTTGAATGTTGGGATTATCAAGGGCGGCGACTGGCCTTCGACGGTGCCGGCCGAGGCCGAGTTTCACGGGCGTCTGTCTTACTTTCCCGGGGTCAGCTACAACGCGATCCGCCGGCAGATTGAGCAGGCCGTCGAGCGGGCCGCCCATGCAGATCCATGGCTGGCGGAAAACCCACCGGAAATTGAGTTTTATGGATTTCGCTCCGACGGGCACAGCCTTTCCGGCCAACTGCCGGCGCTGCAAACCTTAAACGAGAGCCACCGCGCCTTGACCGGGCGGGCGGCTGCCGAATACATTGCCACCTGCACCACCGACCTGCGAGCGTTTATCCATTTCGGCCAGGGCCAGGCAACCTGTTACGGACCGGTCGCGGAAAACATCCATGCCGCCGACGAGCGCGTAAACCTGGACAGCGTGATGCAGGTGGCGCGAACCTACGCGCTGTTTCTGGCCCGCTGGTGCGGGTTGGCGGAATAAAATAATTGAAGATTGAAGAATGAAGATTGAATATTTAAGGAATTCTATCATTTATGTGAAAACACGCTAAAAAGAACAGAGCGAAGCGATATCCACAAATCTTCAATCTTCAATCGCTACTCTCCGAGGTTGATCCGATGCAGGCAAAAAAATGGAAACCCTGGATTTTGTTGTCACCCTCTCTTGCGGCCGTGTTTCTGCTTCTGGTCGTACCGGTGGTTTTTGTCGTGGTTTACAGCTTTTGGCTGCGGGCGCCGACCGGCGCGGACATTCCGGCGTTTCAGTTCGCAAATTATGCCAAATTTTTTGAAGATTTTTTTTATCCGCGCGTGCTGATCCGCACGATCCGGGTGGCACTGGAGACGGTGGCATTGTGTCTGGTGATGGGCTACATACCGGCCTATTTTTTCTATCGCACGCGCTCCCGTCTGCGGCCGTTTCTGATGCTGCTGATCATGCTGCCTTTCTGGGTCAGTTTTATCATCCGGACGCTTAGCTGGATCAATATTCTGGGGGATACCGGGTTGATCAATCATTATTTGATGAAGATCGGCATCATTTCCGTCCCCCTCGGAATGCTATATAACGAAGGGGCGGTTTTGCTCGGACTGATCCAGTATCTGCTGCCGTTCATGATCTTAAACGTTTATGTCAGCCTGGAGGGCATTGACAAAAGCCTGACCGAGGCGGCCCTCAGCCTGGGTTGCACCGAGTGGCAGGCCTTCCGGGAAGTGACCCTGCCGCTGAGCTTGCCCGGTGTCAGCGCGGGCTGTCTGCTGGTATTCGTGTTGACCGCCGGCACGTATCTGCCGCCCATGATTCTGGGCGGCCCCGGCAACGACATGATCGCCAACCTGATTTTCAAACGGGTCATCGGTACCCTCGACTGGCCCTTCGGGTCGGCCATCAGTGTCATCCTGCTGGGCCTGCTGGTCATTATCATTTACACCTACAATCGCTATCTTGGCATCAATCAACTGTTCAAGAGTTTCGGCGGGGGCAACGAATGAGATTTTTTTCCGGTTGGTCATTGATCCGTATCTACACCTTTCTGGTTTACGCGTTTATGTTTGCGCCGATTGTGGCGGTTGTGATCCTGTCCTTTAATCCGCAGCAGTTCGGTTCTTTTCCCATGGAAGGGTTTAGTTTTAAATGGTACCTCAAACTGGCCCATAACCGCACGATCCTGGGGGCTTTTAAAAACTCTTTGATATTGGGATCGTTGACGGCCATTTGCGTAACCCTGATCGGGATTCCCGCCTCCATGGCCTTTGTGCGCTACAACTTTCCCGGCAAGAACACGTTCAACACCCTGCTGCTCACCCCGATTATGATTCCGGAGGTCGTTCTGGGGGTGGCCCTGCTGCTGTTCATTCGCTGGCTGCAGCAGCCCAAAAGTTTTGCGCTGCTGTTGATCGGGCATGTGGTCCTGACGCTGCCCTATGTTCTGCTGGTTGTTCAGGCCCGCTTGGTGGGGATTAAGCGCGAATATGAGGAAGCCGCCCTGGTGCTCGGCGCCAATGGACTTCAAACTTTCAGAGAAATTACGCTGCCGCTTTTGATGCCGGCTATTTTGGCCGGCATGCTGTTTGCGTTCACCATTTCATTTGACGATGTTACGGCCACGCTGTTTTGGGCCACCGCCCGCAATCAAACCGTGCCGGTGAAGATTTTCGGCATGCTGCGCAATTCCATCAGCCCGGAAATCAACGCCCTTGGCGCGGTCATGATTGCTTTGACCATATCCACTCCCCTGCTGGCGGGGTACATTACCCGCCGATTTGCCAAGGGGGGTAAATAACAAACCCAAAGGAGGCAACAACATGACTAAGACAATCGAAAAACAACTGGAAAGCGCTCATGACCGTTATCAAAAAGGTGATATGACCCGCCGTGATTTCATGCGTTTTCTCAGCCTGGCAGGTGCCGCCGCCGGTCTGGTTGGAGGGCCGTTCGGCTACATGGTGCGCCGGGCGCAGGCGGCCGAATCCATCCGTTTCGACGGCTGGGGCGGGGTCGTGTCGGAAGCATTCCGCGAGTATGCGTTCAACCCGTTCACCAAAGCCACCGGAGTTGAAGTCGTCGACGCAGAGTTCGGCGACATGGACACCTATATCACCCGTGTGAAGGCATCCTTTCCGCCCGGCGGAGAATTCAACCTGGCGCATCTCAGCGGCGTGTTCGACTACGCCCGCTATGTCGGTTTGGGATTCGATTCCGTTCTCGATGAAAGCAAAATTCCCAATCTGAAAAACGTGATGTCCGCCATGATGGCACCCTACCGTGCGATCACAAACGGGAAGCTGTCTGCTGTTCCCTATGACTACGGACAGACGGGCATCGCTTACAACACCAAATACATCTCCAAAGACAAGGCCGAAAAGCTGGGTGCATCGCTGCTGTGGGACAAAGAGCTTGACGGTAAACTGGGAAGCTGGGGTGACTGGCGCACCAACATCTGGTACGGCGCTTTGCACACCGGTCAAAATCCGAACGACATCAAAGATCTGAACGCTGTCTGGGATGCGCTCACAGTCCAGCAGAAAATGATCAAAAAGTACTGGGGTTCCGGCGCTGAACTGATGAGCCTGCTGGCCAACGAGGAGATTTATGCCACCGTGGCCTGGTCGGGCCGTGTGGCGGCACTGCAGGCCCAGGGCCATCCGATCGGATTTCTTTCCCCCCACAACTGCTACTCCTGGCAGGAATGCATCTTTGTGATGAAGGGCACCAATATGGAGATTGCCCAGAAATTGCTCAACTTCATGCTGGAGCCCAAGTGTGCGATTGCAGTGGCTGTCGGGCAAAAGTATCCGCCCAGCCTGGACCCGACCAAGGTTGCGATGCCCGCTGAGGTCAAGAAAATTCCGGCCTTCGATCCAACCGGCAAGCTCGACGGTTATCTGTTCGCCAATCCTGCTTACTGGAACGGTCATCAGGTGGAATGGGCCGAAAAATGGGATCGAATCAAAGCCGGCGTTTGATCCCGGACGTTGCCGACTGCCGGCTTCACCGAAATATGCAACCGGCCGGCAGCCGGCTACAACTGCTAAGAAGGCAATCCATCATGGGAGCTTTCGTTAATTTTGGAGTGATGGAGTGTTGGAGTAATGGCTAAAGGATAGGTATCTTTTTATTCAACACTCCAAGCTCTGGTACTCGAGGACCGGGAATTTCAAGAACCAACGGCAACCTAAAATTATCAATTTGTTTTTGTTAAAACAAACACCGGGAAATTTTAAAGAAAAGGACCAACTGTGAAAGACTCAGCGGAACCGATGGTTCGATTCAAGGGCGTATTCAAACGCTTCGACAAGGTGGTGGCGGTCGAGAAAATAGATCTGGACATTGCCGAGGGCTCCCTGGTGACCCTGCTGGGGCCATCGGGCTGCGGCAAAACAACCCTGCTGCGTATGATCGCCGGGCTGGAAGCACCGACCGGAGGCGATATTTATGTCAAGGGGGTTCGCATCAACGATGTGCCCATCCACAAACGGAATCTCGGCATGATTTTCCAGAACTATGCGCTGTTTCCCCACAAATCCATTTATGATAACATCGCCTTCGGACTCAAATACCGCAATGTCAGGAGGGAAGAAATCAGGGCCCGGGTCAGGCGCGCCCTGGAGATGGTGCGTCTGCCGGGGGTCGAACTGCGCTACCCTTCACAGCTGTCCGGCGGACAGCAGCAGCGCATTGCCCTGGCACGCGCCATTGTCATCGAGCCGGATGTGCTTCTGATGGACGAGCCGCTTTCCGCCCTGGACGAAAACCTGAGGGAGGAGATGCGCCGCGAGATCGACAACCTGCAGCGCATGCTGGGGGTGACGACCCTATTTGTGACCCATGATCAGCGCGAAGCCCTTTCCATGTCGGATAAAATTGTCGTGATGCAAAACGGCCGCAAACTGCAGGAAGGACCGCCGGAGGCGGTCTACAATGCGCCCGAAAATCATTTTGTCGCCGATTTTCTGGGCCATTCAAATTTTCTTGCCGGCGAAGTCACCGACCACAAGGGCGAATGGACCGTTGTAACGCTTAAAGACGGGCATAAAATC
>CAYTBC010000185.1:0-2252 GCA_964435765.1 uncultured Desulfosarcina sp. | reverse complement strand
AAAATCCTATCGGTCGCGCCGCGGAATTTTCAAACCGGAGAGTTGGTCGAAATTGTCATTCGGGCACAGAAATTTAGTATCGAGGCCAGACAAAGCCTTCAGCCGGATGCCGAGGCCAATTGTTTTTTTGGACGGGTGAAAGACCGCAGCTACATGGGCGGAGAGATCCGCTACGTGGTAGAAGCCGAAAACGGCATTGATTTGCACGTGATCAGCATGGTGAAAGCCAGCACCTACCAAACCGGTCAGGAGGTTGTTTTACAGGCGCATGCCTCCGACTGCAGGCTTTTGCAGCCGGACCGTTAGGGGGAAGGCCTCCGGATGTTTTTGAGCGCTGCCGGATTGAAGCGCCGGAGCTCAAAGAATTTCAGCCGGACCACGGGGTGACCTGTCGCTTGTGGAAGACGGATGGAAGCTCATAGCTGATAGCTCATTGCTCATAGCTCATAGTCGATTGAGTTGAAAAGGTTAAAGGATCTATCAGCAATGAATTTTTCTATCTATACACAGCGTCATATTTAAATGCGTATTCGCTTTATCTTGTCAATTAAAGAATCACTGCAATAGGGAGACATGGGTAAAACGCTGTGTATGTCTGCGCAATGATTTATGTCCTTTCGTATAACAGCCGAAACCTTAGACACCCGTAATTTGAGGAATATGTAATGAATCTCAATATGCCGTTTCCCATCGTAAAAATCCAGGGTACCCCTTTCGAACGGGGTCAGCAGTACGGATCCCAATGCCGGGAACAGATTGAACAGGTGATTGACTTTTACCGCTGGATTTTTGAGTTGAAGTCAAAACTGGACTGGGATCAGTCCCTTGAAAAGGCCGCCGAATTCGTTCCCTTTCTTGATGGGTACGATCGTGACATCATGGAAGAAATCAGAGGCATTGCCGACGGGTCCCAAAGACCGCTGTTGGAAATTGTGGCCCTCAATGTGAGAACCGAGCTGTTGTTTCTGCTGGCTGCCAAAACCGGCCATGTAAAAGCCAGTTGCACCTCCTTGGCGGCAGTGCCGCCGGCGTCCGGTCACACCCTGCTGGCGGAGAACTGGGACTGGTACCCGCAGGTGCGCGAGTGCTGCGTGATATTAGAGGAAAAGCCGGCGGGGCGCCCGCGAATCATCCAGGCGGTGGAAGCCGGCATTATTGCCAAAGCCGGATTCAACTCAGCCGGAATCGGTCTGTGCACCAATGCGCTGGTGACGGCCAACTGGCGGCTGGGGGTGCCCTATCATGCCATTCTCTGGCGCATTCTGAAGGCTGAATCCATGTCCGAAGCCATCGGGGCCGTCACTGGGGCGGCACGGGCCTCGGCGGCCAACTATCTCATCGGCCACGGGGACGGGGAGGCCGTAAACCTGGAGGCGGCCCCGGAGGATGTGAACATCATCTTTCCCCAAAATGGCATCATCTCCCATGCCAATCACTGCAAGGTCAGCAATGCCAAGATCAACGACCTTACCCCGGGTATCTGGCCCGACACCATCATGCGCGATTACCGTGCGTCCAAAATTCTAAACCAGACATCCGGCCCCATCGATGAGACCACCATTCAAAAAGTTCTCAGAGATCATTTCGACAAGCCGAACTCCATCTGCGCGCACCCCGATCGCAGGCACTCGCCCCAGGAGCACGGCCAGACCAATGTGTCGCTGATCATGGACCTGACTGAAAAAACCTGCCTGATCGCCAAGGGACCGCCCTGTGAGCATGAGTATTTCAGGCTTTCCTAATTACTCCACCCTGCAAAGTGGCAGATTCGCGGTTATGAATTATTATTTGAAAATTAAAGAATGCGCTTAGATCGAAGCGGGGGCGGATTAATTACTTTATGCTGAGCATTTAATATTCTATCTATATAGTCTATCTTTCCAGTTCCAGTTTTCCCAGCCCTAGATGCCGGTTTGGATGTCTGCTTTGATTTGCCTGCGACCGGCGGGGTCTTTGAGGCGCGCGACCAATTTTTCCGGCCCCCTGCATCGATTTTTTCTGTGGCACTATGATTTTTCAGGGTCTTGCAAGGATATCGAAAATTGTAAAAAATTACTTTGCTTAGTTGCTGGCTGATCGCCGGGACGAGTTAATCGTTTGACACCATAGTACAAACAGATTAAAATCAAGCCGAATTCGAGGAAGAAACGGGGGTTCACATGTCCATTGTCACCATTTCGAGGGGGTCCTACAGCCGGGGCAAGGAGGTCGCCGAAAGACTGGCCCGGGCTTTGAATTATGAGTGTATTTCA
>CAYTBC010000184.1:0-8642 GCA_964435765.1 uncultured Desulfosarcina sp. | reverse complement strand
GTCTTCAAACCCACACTGATATGCCGTATTTCGGAAGTCAACTGCTTTGCCTATTCCCAATTTGTTCTATCAGCGAGCCGGGGCTCTGGCCTTGTCGTTGAACGCCTGATAAAAGTACTCCAACTGAATATAAAAGGATGGGCAATAGAGAATTGATACGATGTCATAGATGTTTTTCCGCAGCATGTTGCGAATTCACAGTATGCTGCGTACAAAATGTGATGGGAATCAAACTTTTGGAATGCTTGAATACAGCGTTGAGGTGCTGCCGTGGCAAGATTTTCTGGAAAGGTTGTGGTTCGGTGAGCATGTTGTGTAATTAGCAGTAAAACTGCCGCAGCCGGTCTGTCTCTGGCAATATAGTCGAAAATGTCCTCCAAATCTCTGACTGCTGTCGTCAGATACCGGATCTCTAAAGGCTTGCTCATTTAATTTTACCTTTAAGCCTCCTGAAGAGTTCTTCATGAGTGATGCCTTTCTCGCCGGATGCATCCAACGCTTCAGCTTCTCCAAGCTTATTATATAGCTCAAGCATGCTCTGCAGACGTTCATAGTGCGCAAGGCTCATCACAACCATATCGCCTTTGCCATTGCGTGTGATGAATACGGGTTGGTCTTCACGATGGCAAAGTTCTGAGATTTCGACAGCGCGATTGCGCAAATCGGATATAGGTCGTATCAATTGAATGTCAAAACCTTATTGCAACCCACGAATAAACCCGCCCACCGCTTCAATTCCATCTGCTTCCATTACCCGGATGGCCTGGGAGCCGATGACGGCGATATCCGCTTTGCTCTTTAAAAAATCGATGTCCGCCTTGGCTTTGATCCCGAAACCCAATGCCAGGGGCAGCGGCGTGCTTCGGCGGCAATTCTGCAGGTAGGTTTCCAGTTCCTGGGAGAAATCCGTTTCCAGACCGGTTACCCCTTTGCGGGCCACACAGTAGATGAACCCGCCGGCAAAGGAAGCGATGTAGCGCCTGCGATCGGAAGATGTCGTCGGTGAGTAAATCAAGATGGGGGCCAGGTTCTGCGACTGCATGGCCGCGAAAAAATCCGTACCCTCTTCCGGAGGCAGATCGGGGATGATGGCCCCCTGCAGTCCGCAGGCGGCCATGGTGGCCGCAAAAATGTTCAAACCATATGTGAAAGGGATGTTGTAATAGCTCATGATCAGAAACGGGATATCAAAAGCGGCAGTCACCTTGCGGGCAAACTCAAGGCATTCTGCGACGGTCACCCCGCCTGCCAGGGCCCGCTGATTGGCGCGCACAATCACCGGACCGTCGGCTGTCGGCTCGGAAAAAGGGATCTGCAGCTCCATCAGATCCACCCCGCTTGCCACCATGGCTGCGATGATCTTCCAGCAGTCATCAAACGACGGATATCCCAGGACGATATGCGTCATCAGCAAAATTTCTTTTTGGATCAGTCTTCTTCTAAGATATGACTCCAGCACGGTATGCCTCGGCTTTCTTTTGTATAAATTGTTTCCATGGCCGGTCTGAAAAGGCGTCTGCGACGGTGAAAATGTCCTTGTCGCCCCGGCCCGACTGGTTGATCAGGATAATATCATCGCGCCCCAGGTCCGGTGCCTCTTTAAATGCCCGGGCAAATGCGTGGGCCGACTCCAGGGCCGGTATCAGCCCTTCTTTCTTCATCGTCAGTGAAAAGGCCTCCAGCACCTCACGGTCGGTGGCGGCTTCAAAGCGCACCCTTCCCGATTCCCGCAAGGAGGCCAGGATTGGTGAAACCCCGACATAATCCAGCCCGGCGGCCACACTGTGGGTGGCTTTCATCTGACCGTCTTGGGTTTGCAGAAAATAGGTTTTATAGCCCTGGGCGACTCCTGGCGTCCCGTCTTTGGAAGCCAGGCGCGCCGCATGCCGACCCGTTTCGAGGCCCTCCCCTCCAGCCTCCACCCCCACCAGTTCGGTCGGATCGTCAAAAAATCCGCTGAAGATTCCCAGGGCATTGGATCCGCCTCCGACGCAGGCATAGATCCGCGCCGGCAGCTTGCGCTCCCGGTCCATGATCTGCCGGCGCGCCTCTTGACCGATAATGGATTGGAAATAGGCAACCATCGTGGGAAACGGGTGGGGGCCGCAGGCCGTGCCTAAGACGTAGTGGGTGTCTTCCATGTTGGCGGCCCAATCGCGCAGGGCCGCATTGATGGCATCTTTAAGGATGCGGGTTCCGTCCTTAACGGGGATGACCGTAGCGCCCAGCCGCTCCATCCAGAAGACATTGGACCGCTGTCTGGCGACGTCCAGCTCGCCCATGTAGATCGTACAGCTGAACCCGAATTTGGCGGCCATGGTGGCGGTGGCCACCCCGTGCTGGCCGGCGCCGGTCTCGGCGATCACGCGGCGTTTGCCCATCCGTTTGACCAGCAGACCCTGCCCCATCACATTGTTGGCCTTGTGGGCCCCGGTATGATTCAGGTCTTCGCGCTTGACATAGATGCGCGGCCCACCGAAATAGCCGGTTAAGTTTTCCGCGTAGGTCAAGGGCGTCGGCCGGCAGGAATAAGTGGACATCAGGTCTTGGTATTCCTGCCAGAATCCCGGATCGTCCCGGGCTTGCCGAAAGGCCGCGGTGAGTTGTTCGAAAGTGGCAACCAGTATTTCGGGCAGATAGGCCCCGCCAAACTGGCCGTAGTAGCGTGTTTCGAGCATTTCAGATTCTCCATCGCCCCAATCGGAAAAAGGTTGGGCGCCAATAGATTATAGTTATTGGTTATTGGTTTAAAGCGCTCGATGCTGGAAGGCTGGAAAGCTGGAAAGCTAAGAATTCTTTGTTTCCGGCATCCCAGCCTTCCGGCTTTCCGGCCTCCCAACCCAAAACGTCACTTACCGAGATTCATCAGGTTTTCAACCGGAGCTCGAGTTGGGCGATCACTTTTTCTAACTTTTTCCATCAATGCCTTCATCAGCCCATAGCTCTTCTTCCCCGGACGCTCCTCCACCCCGCTGTTCACATCAACCGCATAGGGCCTTACCATGCGGATGGCCGCTTCGATATTTGAAGGTCCAAGCCCGCCGGCCAGGAAAATGGGCAGCTCCGGTGTTTTGGCTTTAACGGCCAGCTGCCAGTCAAAGGTCTTGCCGGTACCGCCGGCCTGACCATCACTATAGGTATCGAGAAGCAGCGCCCTGACGCAGGCGCGATAGTCTGCAATCCTAAGCAGGCCGGCATCATCATTTATGCCGACGGCTTTGATCGCATAGGGCATCAGCTCGCGGCAAAATTCCGGCGACTCATCCCCTTGAAGTTGAACCCAATCAAGGCCGCAAAAGGTTATATGCTCTCTTATTTTAGCGGCTTCCTCATTAACAAAAACCCCGACGGTCTTGACGCCAGGCGGAAGCGCTTTAATGATGCTGCGCGCCTTATCCGGTGAAATCTGTCGCGGGCTGGGGGCAAAAATAAATCCCAGGGCGGCGGCCCCAAGTTCGACAGCGCTTAAGGCATCTCCGCAATCAGTTATGCCGCAGATCTTTACGAGTACTTTCTTCATCTCGTCAAATTCCGGCCTGGACTATGTCAGCGGTTTTTCCGGCCGGATCATCACTTTTCATCAGAGCCGAGCCCACCAGCACGGCGTTGACCCGCGTATTTTTCAAAGATTGAATGTGCCCTTCATTTTCGATGCCGCTTTCACTGATGATGACCCGGTCGCCCGGTACCAGGGGGGCAAGCTCAAAGGTGGTATGGATATCAACGGTAAAACTGTCCAAATCCCGGTTGTTGATACCGATGATCTCAGCCCCGGAGTCGATGGTCTTCTCAAGGTCTTCCCGGTCGTGTACTTCGGTCAGAGGAGCCATCCCCAGCTCCCGGCAGGCGGAAATTAATTCTGCTAATTGAGCCGGCGACAGGATGCGTGCAATCAGCAGGATTGCATCGGCACCATAGGCAAAGGCTTCACGCACCTGCACCTCATCGATGATAAAATCCTTGCGCAGGATCGGCAAGGCAACGGCCTTTTTCAGGCGCGGCAGCTGATTGAGGTCACCCTGGAAAAACTGTTTGTCCGTCAGCAGAGATATGGCGGCGGCCCCGGCTGCTTCATAAATTCGGCCGATGGTTGTCGGATCGGTCTGTTCGCGGATGACGCCCGCGGAAGGCGAAGCAAATTTGATCTCGGCAATTAAACGGATTTGGGGCGGTAAACAGATGGCCGCCTTGAAATCGCGAATCGGCGGCAAGTTACGATCACATTTAGGCAGCGGCGCCTTTTTCAGCCGGCCCACTTCCTTTTTTTTCTCTGTTATTATTTCCAATAATCGTCGGTGCATAGCCATTGTCCCTTGGCCGTAGTCGAGTCATTAAATTTATTTTTTAATTCACATCGGTGCCAATTTGGGATCGATACTGGATACTGGATCCTGGATGCTGAATAAAAATAGGATGAATTCCTTTTACACCAATAACTAATAACCAATAACTACACTCACAGCGCTTTTCGGATATAAGGCGCGCACTGTTGGGTGAGTTCAATCAGGTGTTCGAGTTTGCGGTGCGCTTTGCCGGAATCGATGGATTCGGCTGCCAGCCGGATGCCTTCGCTGAAGTCGCCGCACACGCCGGCGGCGACAAAAGCCGCAGATGCGTTGAGCAGCACCATGTCGCGCTTGGGGCCCCGGTCGCCGTTTAAAATACTGTGGACAATATCGGCATTCTGCCGGGCGTTGCCGCCGACAATATCTTCGCAGTCCGCCCGTTTTAGGCCATGGTCCTCAGGGGTCATCTGAAAGGTGCGCACCTCGCTGTTTTTCAAGTGCGACACCCGCGTCGGTCCGCAAATGCTGATCTCGTCATAGGTTCCTTCCCCGCAGACCACAAAGGCTTCCCGGGTGCCCAGCCGCTTCAAAACCTGGGCAATCTTCTCCGTCAGCTCCGCTTCATAGACCCCCAGAACCTGGGCCGAGGCGCCGGCCGGGTTGGTCACCGGGCCCAGCAGGTTGAAGATGCTGCGAATCCCGATTTCCCGGCGGGGACCGGCCGCATATTTCATGGCGCCGTGAAACAGGGGGGCATACATAAATCCGATGCCGATTTCGTTGATGCATCTTTCCACGTCCGAGGTGGTGAGGTCCAACTTCACTTCCAGGCTTTCCAGCACATCGGCGCTGCCGCACAGGCTGGATACGGCCCGGTTGCCGTGCTTGGCCACTTTGATTCCGCCCCCGGCGGCCACAAAGGCGGTGGTGGTGGATACGTTAAACGTGCGGGTGCCGTCCCCGCCGGTTCCCACGATATCCAGGATGGTCTCATCCTCGATGTTGATCTCGTCCCGGTCAATATTGACGGCGTGATTGTTGATGCATATTTTGGTGGCCTTCGCCCGCATGGTCCGGGCCGCGCCGGTGATCTCATCCACCGTTTCACCCTTAAGCCTCAGGGCTGTGATGAAGGCGCCGATCTGGGCCGGCGTTGCAGTTCCGGTCATGATCTCATTCATGGCCGCGGCCATTTCGTCCTCGCTGAGATCGTTTCCGCCGACGACTTTGGCGATCAGTTGCTTAATCATGATGCTTTCCTCCTTGTTTTGAAAAGTTTGCGATAATATTTTTGCCCGCTTCGGTCAGAATGGATTCGGGATGGAACTGGACCCCCTCAATTTTGTATTGACGGTGCCGGATGCCCATGATCTCCCCTTGCCCGGTCCAGGCGCTGATTTCCATGCAATCGGGCACAGAATCTTTGGCGACGATCAGCGAATGGTAGCGCACCGCCTCAAAGGGATTGGGCAGGCCGGCATAGATGCTGCGGCCGTCGTGAAAGATCATCGACGTCTTGCCGTGCATAATGCGATCCGCCCGCACCACCCTGCCGCCATAAACCGCGGCGATGGCCTGGTGCCCGAGACACACGCCCAGAACCGGGATTCTGGGACCCAGCCGCCGAATTGCCTCGCTGGAAATCCCCGCATCCGCGGGTGTTCCCGGCCCGGGGGAAATCATCAGCACCGAGGGTTTAAGGGCTTCAATCCCGTCCATGTCGATCCGGTCGTTGCGGAAGACGCTGACCTTCTGATCCATCTGCTCCAGCATCTGAACCAGATTGTAGGTAAAGGAGTCATAGTTGTCGATGAGCAGTATCATTGGCTTTCACCCTTTCGATGGCTTTAAACATGGCGCCGGCTTTTTTGAGAGTTTCCTCGTATTCCCCGGCCGGTGAGGAGTCGGCCACAATACCGGCGCCCACCTGAATGCAGAGCCGGTCGCGATGGATGGTAATCGTGCGGATCGTGATGCAGAAATCCAGGTTGCCGTTAAAGCCGAAATAGCCCACGGCCCCGGCATAGGGTCCCCTGGGGCAGGGTTCCAGTTCGCTGATGATTTCCAGCGCCCTGATTTTGGGGGCCCCGCTGACGGTTCCGGCCGGAAAGGCCGACATAAACAGATCAAAAGCATCCGTACCGCTTTTTAAGGTTCCTTCAATCCGGGAGACGATGTGCATCACGTGCGAATAGCGCTCGACTTCCATCAGCCGGGGCACCGTCACCGAGCCGGCCGCCGCCACCTTGCCGACATCGTTGCGGCCCAGATCCACCAGCATAATGTGTTCGGCGCGCTCCTTGGGATCGGCCATGAGCTCTTTTTCCAAGGCCAGGTCCTCGTCCGGCGTCGCTCCCCGGGGTCGGGTGCCGGCGATCGGCCGCAGTTCGATTTTACCGTCCGTCAGCCGAACCAGGATTTCGGGAGAAGCCCCGATGAGCCGGATTTCGCCGAAATTCAGGTAAAACATATAGGGCGAAGGGTTCACACTTCTCAGATTGCGGTACAAGATAAAGTCCTCTCCGGAAACCCGGCCGGAAAATCTCTGGGACAACACGACCTGAATGACATCGCCGGCGGTGATGTATTCTTTGGCCTTGCACACGGCCTGCTCAAAGTCTTCCCGCCGGACATCGGGTTCAAGTTCTGAGAGTCCGAACGCCTCTTCTTTTGCATTATCCGGCAGGGGGGCATTCAATTTGGCGATTGTCTGGGCGACTTCCCGGCAGGCCTGCCGGTAAGTTTGCTCCAATGCATCTTCTGCGGCCAGGTCTGCAAAGACCACCAGCTTGAGCATGTGGCTGAAATGATCGAAGACAATCAAATGCCGGCAGGCCGTGAAAATAGCCTCGGGAAGGTCCCGTTCGACCGGTCCGATGCCGGGAAGATGCTCCCATTTTCTAACCAGGTCATAATTAAAATAACCCACCAGTCCCCCCTGAAACGGCGGCAGGTCGCCGACGGTCACCGGCTTGAATCCTGCGCTGATGTCCCGCAGCACGTTCAGCGGGTTTTGGACATCTTTGCAAACCTTTAACCGGTCGCCCTGCCACAGCTCCACAGCTCCGCTGCGGGCAACGACCCTGATAAAGGGCCGGCAGCCGATAAAGCTGTAGCGCCCCCAGCGCTTACCGCCGCCGGCGCTTTCCAGCAAATACGAATATGAACCGTCTCTCAATTTCAGGTAGGCCGACACCGGCGTCTCCGTGTCGGCCAGAAATTCCTGATAAACAGGTATCAGGTTGCCCTGCTGCGCCATCTTCTTAAATTCTGAAAAGGAAGGTTTTATCTTCAATGGACGACTCCCAAAAAAAAGGCCGTGGGATCTGGGGGTCCCACGGCCTTGAAAATTACAAATAAAAAACCGTGGACCCCTGCGGAGGTGCCCACGGTTTGAATACTTTTATGTCAAATCAATCTATCCTGACAGGCTCGCCTCCGGCTGAGAGTTGAGCCACCACCAGTTGCCCAGTGAGTTCTTGAAGGTATTTTTGTGTTCGCATTTCATGATGACTTACCATAGTGGCCATCAAAAACATTGTCAAGGAAAAAATTAATTAGAGAAGATCCGTTGATATGCATCTAAAATCAATGCTGCCAAATTGCCGCCCAAGTACCCTTGAACATCCGCATCGGTAAAAACGACCTGCCGGCTGCGGATGCGGGGATCGGTGTGGTTGGCGGTGTCCTGCAATGATTTGAACATGGCTCGGAATCCACCGAAGTTCCAGCTCATGCGTCCGTACGGGGCGTCGCTGCCGCAGGAGATGTTGTGGCAATAGGGTTTGCCGGCCTGCTGGAAAACGATAAAGTCGCTTTCCATGTGGGTATCGCGTTTGGCGCTTTGGATAAACTGGATATTCGGATTGCGGATTCCCATTTGACGGGTGGCCAGATAAATACTTTCGGCTGCAAGATAGCCGGCACCTCCGCCGCCCATGTGGACGGCCAAAAATGAGGCCTGCGGATATTGCTGCGCGACTTTTTCGAGCCCGGCGGCCGGAGTAAATTCCGTATCGGCCCCGTAGTGAAAGGCCGTCACCGCCCCGTGGCCTGCGATCCGGTCGACGACAGCCAGAACCTCGTCGCTGGTAATCGGATAGGCATTCTGGGCCGGGTTCAATTTAATGACGGGAAAACCGAATTCGAACAGGCAGGCGTCGACGATCCGCAGTGCATTTTCAACCCCCAGGGCTTTGGGATCGGTCCAGCCGGCCGGTATGAAAGCATGCGGATAATTCTGTGAAACCTCGAAGATGTGGCGGTTGGCCCCCATCAGGGCCTCGAAGTCCGCTGAGGGATCGCCGCTGTAAGGTGTGGCCGCCGGATTTTGCCAGCTCAATGCCATGTCGACGT
>CAYTBC010000183.1:0-8659 GCA_964435765.1 uncultured Desulfosarcina sp. | reverse complement strand
ATCCCTAAGATCATTTTCCGTCGAACACTTTTGACTAATAGTATCAACCGCCGAAGAGAAAAACTTTATAAAATGCTTATAAAGTCAAGGACGGAAAATGATGATGGGTTCAAGGTCGCTTGATTTCACCCATCCCCGCTTGCTTTCCGACAGTCGAACCAGGGACCAGCCGTCTTCGGTTCGCTCGCGCAGGACGGTGGTGCCTTCGTGGAGTTTAAAAAGCAGAGTGTCCTTGGAATCCGGTCCGGCCAGGACATCAGTTTCCGGAGCTAAAATCACGGTGCGCTGATCCGACCTGAGTTGGTGCCATTTCACGGCGGAAGATCCCCCGATCACCAGCCAGAAAATCAAAAGAACGATGAGGACGTAATAGGTCCACTCCGGCCGGGTGAACAGCCGCAGCAAAAGGATGCCCCAGAACATAATATTGAGCATTCCAAAAGCCCACAGCAGTTCACGCAGCGTCATGCCGTCCAACCAGAAAAATGCCTGATTGAGAAAGTTCTGGGAGGGCGAAACGGCATCCCGCGTCTGATCAAAGGCATAGCGCAGGTTAAAGTTTAAATCCGCATCCCGCGGCATCAGCAGCCGGGCCCTTTTGTAGTTTAAAATGGCCCGCCCGAGCCGGCCGGCGCGAAAGTAGGCATTGCCGAGATTATAATACAGGTGTCCGTTGGCATACCCTTTTTCCGCCAACTGGAGATACCCGTCGATGGCATTCTGATAGCGACCTTCTTTATAGGCTCGATTGGCTTCGAAAAAAAGTTCTTGAATGGAGGGCGTTTCGGCAGCGAAACAACCTCCTCTAAAAGAAAAAATTGGAAGTATTAATATCAGCAGCATCAGGTAAATAGCAGTTCTAAAATTTCGTCCATCGGTGGCAACCTTTGAACTCTGAACCCTGAAGCCGTAACCGATCAGTATCTTCACCGGCACTCCTTTTCGATCTTCTTTATGAGCGGCACAAGATCCGTCTCGACAGCGGCCGGCTCCTGTCCTCTGCCGGTATAGGCGGCATTTTCAATTTTCTGCACAACGGTTTGCATTTTTTCCACCGTGGCGGCACCGACGCCATTGGAACTCAATATGCGGCCGGATTCCTGGGCGGTGAGAGACCCGTACGACAATCCGAACCGATGATTCAAATAATCCCGAATCTGCTCCAGCAGTTGACTGTAGGTAAGCGGACCCCTGCGGTAATGCCGGAAAAATTCCCGGGCCGCCTTTTTGGCCCTGGCATCAGCCTGACCGGCGGCAGATCGCCGGCCAAGTTTCAGCCCGCCGAGCGTGCCCAGGTAGACAATCAATGGCAGCCCGAACATGACCGCCAGGAGCCAGCCCTCCAGCTGCAGGCGGTCGGCTGTTTTAAAATCCTGCACGGCAGTGTGGACCGGGAAAATATCGCGGCCGAGCTCCTTGACCGCATGCTTGACGGCACCTTCGCCGTTGGGTGCGGCGCTGCCGCTTGCGGACGCCGTCATTTTCTCTTTTTCACCGGGCAGCACGGCGAGAGTGTATCCGGCAGAACGCAATGTTTTATATGTCCGGTTTGCGGTGTCAAAAAAGCTGACGGTTAAGGGAGGAACCCCGAGTTGTCCGTCTTTTTCAGGCACCAGCGCCCATTTCATGGTTTTGGAGCCCCGCTGCCCGGCGGGGTCCGGGCTCGATTCCAGCACCGGCTGATCGGCATAGACTTTGATGTGATCCAGTGCGGGCATTTTGAGATCGGGAATCCGGTTGATGTTGCCCTGCCCGCTGACCGCAACAGTCAGAGTCGCGGACTCGCCGGTCTTCAATGTGGCCGGCTCCAGTTTTGACCACATGACAAATTTTCCTACCAGACCGCTGAAATCCGCCGGCTTTCCCTCTGCGGGCAGCGGCCGTACCGTCAGCTGCAGGGAATCACCGGCAACGGTCAGCGGCCGGCCGCTTGAGAAAGTGGAAAAGGGATCATCAAAAAAGCCGCGATTGGATCTGCGCTGCGGCTCTAAAACAGTCATGCTCATCTGGGCCGGTTCGATCTGAAATGTGCCGGCCTTGGACGGCACAACCGCGTAGCGAACCTCGATCACCTGGTATTCCTGGCCGCCCTGAGTACTGCGATAATCAACGGGTTTTGCGAGCTGCTTAAAGGCAAGATGTTCAGTTTCGGGCAGATTCAGGTTGATGTTTCTAACGTTGCGGCTCAGGTACAGTTTTAGCGTATAAACCGTCTGTTCTTCGACATAGACGGCAGGGTTCGAAAGTTCGGCTTTCAGGAAAACGGGACTGCTGCCCGCACGCTGGTCGGCATCAGGCTTGACAACTCGCAAGGCGGCGCGGCTGCTTTTATAGTTTTTACCGTTTATTTGCACGCTGGCCGGACCGATCTGGAAGGTTCCGGTCTGTCGAGGCTGAATAAAATAGGTGTATTCCATCCCGGAGCTCATTTTGCCGTTGATGAATTCTATGCGGCTCGAGGATCCGCCCGGATTGACCCTGAAGTTCTCCAGCCCCTGGATAACAGGTTCGGAGCCGGTGTCGCGGCTGCCGGATACACTGACAACCAGCTGCACCGAATCGGACAGATTCATTTCCGACCGGTCCAATTTCAGATCCACTGAAATATCAGCCGTCGCTAAAGCCGGTATCAAGCTGACTAAAATACTGGCTATAATGATAAAGACGCTTCTCGTCATTGAGATCCATCCATTAATTGTAAAAAAAATCGGGACCAAAATCTTTTACCCATCCTTAATCAGTTAAAAAAATGCTATGCCTCATTCCAACAACCTTGGAGTGGTGGAGCGTTGGAGTGATGGAAAAAAATCAGTACTCCAGCACGCCAACACTCTGGTTTATTTCAGCCAATATCGCTATTTTCACTCGGTATGCCATCTGATTCCGATTTATTTTGAAGATCAATTAAGTCAGTCCATACTTGTCCGCCTATAAAAGATCTAATATTAAAAAATTTTTGAGCCTAAAGTAACCCACCGTCAACCTCACGCCGATCTAAGTTTACCCGATTTTAGCCGAAATACCCGAAAATTTTTTACCAGTCCTTCCCGGAAGCCACCCCCTGCCGCCGCTGTCGGGAAGCCTGCAACTGCAGCACCCGGGCGCGATTTTCCTGAACATTGTCCAGCAGCGCTTCGGCTTTTTGCTTGTCCATCCGGGCAGATGCCGGCGGCGGCGGCCCGTCTGCTTTTTCAGGCGGCGCTCCGTCGCGGGATTTAAGCTCGCCGGCCATATCCGGTTTGGATTCCTGTGCGGGCTGCTGAGATGGCTGGGATTGATTTTCCGGCTTTTGATGAGCTGCGCTTTTCCCTTTTTTGTTTGACTCCGCCGAATCGCTTTTATTTTGCTGTTCGGGCGCGGAAGTCTGCTCGGAAGATGAGTCTTGAGACGACGGATTCTGATCGTCCGGTTTCTTTCCGCGGTCGGATTGATCTTGCCGCGATCCGGAGTCCTGCTGCTGTTGGTCTTGATCTTGCGGGTTCGGCTGATCTTTTTGCTTGGCCAAGGCCCGCAGGGCTATCTCCAGGTTGTGGCGGGCGTCTTCGCTGGACGGGTTGGCGGCCAGCGCCTGTTTGAAATGCTGGGCGGCTGATTTAAAATCACCCTGTTGATAGGCCGCGTCGCCCAGATTGTAGGCTGCGTTGAAGCGGACGTCATGATCGTCGCTGCGCCGCAAAACACTGGCAAAGGACGCCGCTGCGGTCTGATAGTCTTTGTTTTGATAAGCCGCACAGCCGCGATTGTAGCGCGCACGCAGGTCTTTGGGATTGTCCATATCCGCCTGGGCATAGGCCTTTTCAGCTTCGGCAAAACGCCCCTTGCGATACAGTGCATCCGGCGATTCGGCCGCCGCCGGCACCGCCGTCAGCAGGTAAAGCAGCTGACCTGCCAAAAGCAGAAACATCCACCGCAAGCCGTCAACGGGTTTGCGGCTGGCCGGGGTCTTTGATCGCAGCTTGCCGGCGATAAAACCCTCAATCAGCAGGGTCAGAAAAGCGGCCAGCACGAATAAGGAAAAGCGCTCTTCATAGACTTTGATCTTGCCGCTTTTAAGCTCCCGGGCCTGGGTGTGGGATTTTATGCCGTCGAAATAGAGCAAATCCAGGTCCAGGTCGCCGGCCACCGAACGGACGTAAGTGCCGCCGGTCAGCGCCGCGATTTCCCGCAGGCCCTCTTCATCCAGCTTGGACAATATCAGCTTGCCCTGGCTGTCTTTTTTAAAGCCGCCGCCGCCGTCGGTTTCAGGGATCGGTCCGCCGCCGACATCGCCGATGCCGAAGACAAAGATTTTTATGCCCTTGGCCGCCGCTTGGCGGGCAGCGTCAATACCCCGTTTCTCGTTGTCCTCTCCGTCGGTGATCAATAAAATGACTTTATCGGTGTTAGATTGATCATCAAAAGCGGAAGCCCCCATCTCGATGGCAGCCCCCAGATCCGTGCCCGCTACGGGAATCAAATCCGGCTGCAAGGCGCTTAAAAACATCTCCAGGGCGGCATAATCCAAGGTCAACGGGCATTGGATAAAGGCCGCGCCCGAAAAGGCGACCAGCCCTACCCGGTCACCCTGAACCACTCTGACAAAATCCAGGATTTCACGCCTGGCCCGCTCCAGCCGATTGGGCGCGATGTCTTCAACCAGCATGCTGGGGGACACATCGATCAGTACCATGATATCCACGCCTTTTTGGCTGACTTCTTCGTAGTGGCTGCCCCAGCGGGGGCCGGCCAGCGCAAACAGCATCAGCCCCAACGCCAGCAGCAGCAGCAAGGCTTTGATAAATCGTCGCCCGCGATGATCCAGGACCGTGAGCCTTTGGAGAAGCTGCGGATCGGCAAAAGCTTCCAGGGCCTTTTTCTTTTTGCGGCTCTGGATTATCAGGGTGACGGCCGCCAGGGGCAGCAGCCAGAGCAAATTGAGCATCCATAAGTGGGCCAGGTTCATGGAACCGTCCTCAAAACAGTTGATTTCAGAATAATTTCCAAACCGAGCAGAATCAGCGCCGGGATCAGAAAATACGGATAAAGCTCACGGAAATGAAAGAATTCTTTAACCTTAACTTCGGTTTTTTCGGCGTGGTCAATGATATCGTAAATTTCGGCGAGCCCAGCGGTATCCGTCGCCCGGAAGTATTTGCCGCCGCCGATGGCGGCGATCTTTTTCAAGGTGGCTTCGTCCAGGTCGACCTGGCGGTGCACGATCTGCGATCCAAACAGAGACTGCACCTTGAAGGGCGCCGGCCCCCGGCCGCCGACCCCGATGGTATAGATTTTGACCCCCAGAGACCGCACGGCTTCGGCCGCCTGTTCGGGTGTCAACTCACCGGCATTGTGCCTGCCGTCGGTCAGCAGAATCAAAATTTTGGACTTGGCCTTCAGATCTTTTAATCTCTTGCCGCCGATCGCCAGCGCCGAACCCACGGCTGTGCGGTCGCCGGCCATACCGATGGTCATTTTGTCCACCAGGCCCAACAGCAGTCCTTTGTCCAGCGTCAGGGGCGCCTGGGTAAAGGCGGCTTCACCGAAAACCACCAGACCGATGCGATCGGCTTCTCTTTTGCGGATAAAATCGCTGACAACCTTTTTGACGGCCGTCAGGCGGTCCACCGGCGTTTTGTCCAGCGTAAAATCCAGGGCCTGCATTGAGCCGGAGGTGTCGATGCACATGATAATATCCACCCCCGGGGATCGGATTTCGCGGGAAACATTGTAAAACTGGGGCCGTGCTGCCGTTAAGACCAGCAAAACAAGACATGCGGCCCTCAGCACCAGCGGGATTCGCTGCCGGAGACCGCCGCTTTTGCCCGCCAGATCAACCAGTCTGGCGGCCATGGAATGCGTGATGCCGGCCGGTTTTTTCCGGAGTGCAAAAACCAGCCAGCCGGCCACGCCGGTCAGAAGCACGAACAGCACCGGGTAGGCAAATCGAAAAATCATGGCTGCACCTCAACGGAATCTGCGCTGTCTTTTCCCGGTTCCAGCCGGGGGCTGGTTTCCCGGATGTAGGCCAGGGCCGCTTTGATATCTTCTTCCTTGCGGGCGAGCGTCGGCAGGCTGTCTGCAAATTTTACCAGATCCGCCCGCTGCAGCAGGGGGACCAGCTTGCGGTCCGGCTCCGTTTTGAGGTGGCGGGCAATTTCTTCGGTGGTATACTCGGCCGCCGGAAACCTGCGGATGGCGCCCAGATAGCGCCTTAGAATCTCGGAAAGGATAAAATAATACGTTTTCGCCATGCCTTTTTCAAAATAGTTCTCAGCTTCCAGCTTCAGGATCGCTCGGCGGGCCGTCACATGAGGCGGTTCCCGGTATTCCGGCAAACCGGGAGCTTTCCGTCTTTTGCGGTACCAGCTGAATATAAACAGTCCCAGTACCACCAGGGCGGCGAGGGCGGCCGCCGGCAGCAGGTAGCTGCGCCAGAGCGCCCGGATCGGGATAATGTCCCGGATAGGCCGCAGCTGAGCCTCTTCCGGCTTTTCACCCAGGTTGGAAACCGCCTGGATGGCCACCGGTGCTGCGGTCAGCGTCTGCGGCCGGCCGCTTGAATCCAGATACGTCAGACGGATGGGTCCCGATTGCCAGGGGTCCAGCTGATCGAACAGGCACTTGAGGCGGATCTGTTGCGGGCCGACCACCTGCTCTAAAACATTGAGACCCGCTATCCCTTCAATTTCAGGTTTTTGCGGTAGGCGGCCGCCCGCCGGCAGGCGGTAATCCAGGGTGAGCCAGACAACGCTGCCGACCGGCGCCGACGCCTGATCAACGGAAGCGGCAAGGGTGCCGCCGTTTTCACCAGTCGTTCCGGCCACCGCCGGCATTCCATGACTGAAGAGCAGAAGCAGGATTAAGAAAGTCGGAATGCGGAAATCGGAATTCGGAAAAAATGAATTTATCATACAAAACATTTGGCGGACGATCCCTATTAATTCAAGATTCTGCACTCTGACTTTCAACTTCTCTTTCGCCTCCTGGCTTTCAAGCCTCCCGGCATTCCAGCCTTCCAATTTCCGACTTCCGCATTCCGACTTCCCACTTCCGATTTCATTTTATCCTTTTTCTCCGGCGGTCAAAAAGCCGGGTCAACGGCTCCACCACGGAACCATCGGTGCGGATTTCGGCCATATCCACCCCGGTCTTTTTGAAAAGCGTCGATAACCGCGCCGTGCGGTCCGTCTGATAGCTGCGCCATTTTTCCCTCAGGGCCCGGCTGCGGGTATTGATCAGGGCAATCTGCCCGGTTTCGGGGTCCCGCAGGGTCATCAGGCCCAGATTGGGCAGCTCATCTTCGGCCGGATCGCAAATGCGAATTACGGTTAGATCGTGCTTTTTCGCCGTCAACCTGAAGGAGCTTTCAAAGCCGGTGTCCATACAGTCGGAAATCAAAAATACGATGGCATGCCGTTTGACAACCCGGTTCAGGTAGCTGAGCGCAGCGTCGATATGGGTGGTCAGCTGCTGCGGCTCGTAAGTGAAAATCTCTTTGATCAGCCGCCAGACATGGGTTGCACCTTTTTTAGGGGGAATGAACTTTTCAACCTGGGAGCTGAACAGGACGGCGCCCACCTTGTCGTTGGTGCGGATGGCCAGAAAGGCCAGCATCCCGGCAATTTCAGCCAGCAGGTCTCTTTTTAGCTTGCTTTTGGTGCCAAATAAGTGCGAGCCGGACAAGTCCAGCAGCAGCATGACGGTCAACTCCCTTTCCTCGTGAAAGACCTTCACGAAAGGATGCCCGAAGCGGGCCGACACGTTCCAGTCGATGCTGCGGATGTCGTCGCCGGGCTGATACTCGCGGACTTCGGCAAATTCAATCCCCTGGCCCTTGAAGGCGCTTTCATACTGGCCGGCAAACAGGTCGTTGGCCAGGTAGCGGGTTCGAAAGTGAAATCCCTGAATTTTTTTATACAGTTCCTCGGAAAGCATCCTTGGTGTCCTCCCAGGACATTGTCTTCGGAAAGCTGGGAAGCCAGAAAGCTGGGAAGCTGGGAAGTTGAGATGGTGCTTCCAACATTCAGAACGTGCGCCGTGAGCCTTCCTCACTCCAGCCTCTACCTTTTACCTTTCTCCTTTGACCTATCAGCTATCAGCTTTGAGCTTTTATCTTTGGCTCTTTTGCCTTCCAGCTTCCAAGCCTCCCAGCCGTCTATGGCACCTCAATCCGCTCCAGCAAGACTGCGATCAGGTCGTCGGTGGTTTTGCCTTCGGCTTCGGCCTCATAGCTTAAAATGATCCGGTGCCGCAGCACATCCGGGGCCATGGATTTAACATCCTGGGGTGTCACGTACCCCCGGCCGCTTAAAAAAGCATGGGCCCGGGCCGCCATTCCCAGCCAGATGGAGGCCCGGGGCGAGGCGCCGTAGCTGATCATCGCGCCGATGTCCAGCCCGAAAGCATCCGGATTGCGGGTCGCACCGGACAGGCGCACAATATAGTCCATGATTTTTTCTTCCATGTGAATGGCGCGCATGGCCGCCTTGGCGGATTCAATCTCGGATATTCCCACCACCCCGGTGATCTTTTCGGCCGCGCCTGCATACACCCGCTGCATGATCTCTTTTTCTTCCTCGGCCGATGGATAACCGACTTTGATTTTCAACATGAACCGGTCGATCTGGGCTTCGGGCAGGGGGTAGGTGCCTTCCTGCTCGATCGGGTTCTGGGTGGCCAG
>CAYTBC010000182.1:0-8711 GCA_964435765.1 uncultured Desulfosarcina sp. | reverse complement strand
CCGGTGTGATTGCATTTGAGAACTTGAGCAGCGGTATGGGGACCGCGGCCTTCGTGGCCTTTATGGCCAGCATCACCAACAAAAAATTTACCGCCACCCAGTATGCCCTGCTGACCAGTCTCATCGGCATTCCCCGGGCGCTGGCATCGGCCGTGACCGGGTTTATGGCCAAGAACATCGGCTGGGAAAGCTTTTTTATCTTCTGCGCCTTGGCGGCCGTTCCCGGTATGCTGCTGCTGATCAAATTCGCTCCCTGGAATTCCAAAGCTGCGGTCGAAGCCAAAGCGGTTTAGGTCCTTAGGCAATTTTTAATTTTTGCTCATTTTAGCTCACTTTTCCTTCTTAGTTTCTATGACACGGATTTTCACCTATGAATACAGAAGACAATAAAGCGAATAAATTGGCCTTAGAACGTTTCCGCTCGCTGCAGGAAAAACGGCAGCAGCTGATGGGCCTGGATTCCAAAGAGGTCATGGAGCGCATCCTGGATGACCCGCAGCCGGTTGCCCTGGTGCACTCATTCCCCGAGCAGGATTTTTATTTTTTGATTCACGACATCGGTCCCGAAGACGCGGGGCCGCTGCTGTCTCTGGCGTCTAACCGGCAGTGGGACCACATTGTCGATCTTGAATCCTGGCAAAGGGATCGGGTCGATATCCACGCCGTATCCCGCTGGCTGGATCTACTGCTCGAAGCTGATCCCAAACGCTTTATCAACTGGTTTTTGAAGGGAAAGCTGGAATTCGTCGAATTCTACTTGTACAAAAACATCGAAGTTCGGGTGAGGGAGCACGATCAGGATCCGTCCGAGTTCGGCGAGGAATTTTTCTCGCTGGACGACACCTTTTACATCCGATTTATCGACGAGCCTGCGGATACCGGGGAGAATCCGCCGAACGATGAACAGCGCAAAAAGTTCATCAACCGACTGATCGAGACCTTGGCGGATCTTGATCTTAGTACATTTCAAGGGGTCCTGCTGGAAGCCACCCACGTCATTTCCGCTGAAACCGAAGAGGACTGTTACCGCTGGCGCAATGTGCGGCTGGCCGAAAAAGGGTTTTTGCCCTTTGATGAGGCCATCGGCATCTACCAACCTGTCAAACCGCAAGATCTTTCGAAGCAGCGCGCTAAATTTATGCCGCCGGCTGAGGACCCGTCATCCCTGCTTCCCGTGCCGCAATCCCCGATCCGGATGCTGACGGAAGACAATCACTTTACCCATGCGTTGACCGCTATTGACGCGGTCAATGTCCTGAACCACATCCAGGCCGAGTTTGCCAATCTTTGCAACCAGATCATCGTCGCCGATCATAAAACCATCCGCGAGCGGGAGCAGCTGCGGGACATCGTCAAAAAAGCCTGCGGCTTCCTCAGCATCGGTCTGGAGCGGCTGTCCAAAGACCTGGAAAAAGTTGATCCCAAGCAGGCCGCTGCAATGATCACCAGACACCAGCTGGCGCAAATTTTCAGAGTGGGCTTCGGAGAAGCGCTGAAGCTGAAATGGCAGGTTGAGAAATGGCTTGATCAGTGCTGGTTTGCCCGCAGCGGGCTGCGGCTGACCTTCTGGGGCGAGCGTTGGCTGGGAGTTCTCGGCGGGCTGTTGATCAAAAAACCGCTGTTTTATGACAATTACCAAACCGGGGTTCTTTACCGCGAGTATGCTTCCCTGGAAGATCTGCAGACAACCGCCGACATTTTCAGTCAGATCAAAGCCCTTGATTACCTGTTGTCCTTGATGACCATTGATATCGAGCGTCCAGCCGCCTATGGGCTGCTGACCTACAAAAATCTGATTCTCACCCTGTGGGCCCGGAATTACCTTAACTTATCGGCCAAAAAGCTAAAGCCGCTAACCCTTAAGGAATTTAAGCCATTTTTCGAAGAATTGCTGCCGGGCCAGCCGGACCCGGCCGGTGATCAACCGCGCCATATCCCCCAGGCCATGAAAAATAACTTTATAAACTGGCTGACAGCCGACACGGGTCTTAAAGATTTCGAGATTACCGGGCAACTCGGAAGAACGCTGGATAATCTTTTTGCGGAAGTCGAAAGCGAACTGGGCCGGGTGGCCGCCACAAATCTGCTTCCAAGGTATGTTCAATTGTTTTTGCTGGCGCCAAAGAAAAGCTGAACTATGGACGCGCGGTTTAGTGGCCTGAGTAAGTTTATGTACTATCTCGCATTCGAAAATGGCAGATTGCAGCCAATTTTGAGCGCGCCCTGCAGTGTCAATGATGTCGAATGTTTTGATTTGAGATGGATGGAAACAGGGTTGTATCGGTATGCGGTAAAAATTTGGCTGCACTGAAGCGGTTCATAAAATCCTGATTGACGTTGAGCTCCAGGTAGGTGATCCGTTCGCGGATGCGGTCGATTTCTGCAAGGCTTTCAGTCGATGCCAGCGCCCGGGCGGCACCCTCCAGGGAGCTGTTGCCGAGGGGCCGGTAGCGATCCAGCGGTAGATCCGGCAGCATGCCGATGGTGATGGCCGAACGCGGGTTGATGAAGGATCCGAATGTTCCGGCCACGTAAAAAGTAGTCAACTCCTTCAGCTGCATGCCAACCGACATGGCTAGGGTTTCTAAAATAGTATACATGGCGGCTTTGGATCGAATCAGGCTGTCCAGCTCCGCCTGGCTGACGGTCAGATCTGCGCCGGTGGCGGATTGATCGGCAGGTACCACGACCAGGTGCATCAAGCCGTCAATTTCCCTCAAACGCTCACCGCAAACCGCCGGCACCAACTTGCCGCGAATGTCAACCATGCCGGTTAAAAAAAGTTGGGCCGCCAGATCGATTACACCGGAGCCGCATATCCCCACCGGCGCTTTATCTTCAATGCTATGCAAGGCGAAGGCGTGATTCGTCGGATCGATTGCCATCTTGTCGACAACCCCCGGACCTGCCATCATGCCCATTTTCGTCACCCCGCCTTCCAGGGCCGGTCCGGCCGCTCCGGCGCAGGCAATCATCCAGTTGGCGTTGCCCAGCACCACCTCGGCGTTGGTTCCCACATCCACTAAAATGGCGGTGTCCGCTGCGGTGTGAAGTCCCGCAAAGAGAATGCCGGCAATCAGGTCGCCGCCGAAATAGCTGCCGATGTTGGGGAAAACCAAGATTCTGGCCAGGGGGTTGACCTGCAGGCCGAGTTCGGCGGCTTTTAAAACTTCGGGTTTATTGATCACCGGAATATACGGTTCGCGAATGATCCAGCGCGGATTGAGCCCTAAAAACAGGTGGGTCATCGCCGTGTTGCCGGCTAAAGCCAGGGCATAGATGTTCCCTGTCTCAATTCCGCCGGCTTGGCAGACAGCGGCAATGGCCCGATTCAGGCCGCCCAAGATAAGATCATTCAGCCGGGCCAGGCCGCCGGAGGTTTCGGTAAAATGAATCCGGCTCAAAATATCAGGACCGACGGCCAACTGAGGGTTGTCGAACCCGGATTCGGCCAGCGTGCGGCCGTCGGCTAGATCCAGCAGACGCAGTGCCACCCGGGAAGTGCCGAGATCAACAGCCAGACCGGCCGCCGGCCGGACGTCACCGTCAGATTCAATGCCGATCACCCGCCATCCTAATCGGTCCTTGAACAAAATACATCGAAGGCTAAAGTCGCTTTTCCGCAGCCGATCCGGCAATATTTTTAAAAGATCGAAATCGATGTGAATGGCTTCATCTGTTTGGAGGGCGGTTTTTAAGGCCGTGATCAGCCGGTCGGCGTCGGCAATGTTGTTCTGCAAAGACGGCGGGGGTAAAGAAACCGTGAGCAGCCATGGGGTTTTTGTAATGCTCATGCGTCATTAAATACGAGTTGGCCGGTTGAGCCCGTTAGCCCGTTTAAGTTCTTCAGGCCCTGTCACAACCGGCAAACGGGCAAATCAGCATTCCGGCTAACCGGCAAACCGGCTAACCTTCACTCACCGACGAAATCCATCTCTGTTAAAATCCGATTCATCACCTCACCGGCTTTGCCCCGAATCAGATAGTCGCTGATTTCGCCGGTGAGCGGTGTTCTTTCCGGATTGATCTCCACGACCCGGGCACCGGTTTCCTTGGCAAAGACCGGCATCAGGGCGGCCGGCTGCACCACGGCGGAAGTGCCGACCACCAGCATCAGATCACATTCGGAGACAGCCTGTCGGGATCGCCACATGGCTTCCGGAGGAATCATTTCACCGAAAAAGACGGCATCGGGGCGCAAAATCCCGCCGCACCCGCAGCGGGGAGGAATTTCGGAAAGATCCACATTGCGGGTTTCATATTTTTTATGGCAGTCCATGCAACGCTGCCGGGCAAAGCTGCCGTGAAATTCAATCACATCGGTGTTGCCGGCGGCCTGGTGCAGGCCATCGATGTTCTGGGTGATAATGGTTTTCAGCTTTCCCATCTGTTCCAGTTTGGCCAGGCCCTTGTGGCCGTCATTCGGCCTGGCCGTATCCACAATTTCTTTCATTTCCTTGACCAGGATGTTCCAGACGCGGACCGGATCCCGCATCAGCGCATCAATATGAGCGACTTCCATGGGATCAAACCGCTCCCAGAGTCCACCTTTGCCGCGAAAAGGCGGAATCCCGCTCTCGATCGAAATGCCGGCACCGGTCAGCGCCACCACCTTGCGGGCGGCCGCCAGATC
Organism: uncultured Desulfosarcina sp.; assembly: GCA_964435765.1. Lineage (GTDB taxonomy): Bacteria > Desulfobacterota > Desulfobacteria > Desulfobacterales > JAFDCJ01 > JAFDCJ01. The sequence continues at coordinate 4,078 of CAYTBC010000182.1, read as the reverse complement.
CGCAGCTGCTTTTTTGATGAGTTCATCCATTGCGCTGTGCTCTCTGCCCCAGACCCCCATCCTTCAGCATCCCGCGATCTGCAACACACAACTCGATAAGCGCATTATGTACCTTGAAACATTTCATTAGGTTGCCTTCAGTTCCTGACACCCGAAACCTGAAACCCCAAACCCGCACCGAGTAACGCGCAACTCGCAACCCGGAACCCGTAACGCGCAACCCGTTAAAGCTCAAACTCCATATCTCGGACCACGCCCACGCAGGACATGGCGAGGCCCCCGCCAGCGATTCGACTGCGGCAGTCATCTACGATCTTGTCCATTTCATCGTCGGTGCGTTCCTGGTTCAAATGAAACAGCCCCAGTTGTTTTACCGCGGCTTTTTGCGCCAGATCAAAGGCATCGGTGTAGACCGAGTGTCCCCAATCTTTGAAGGTTTTGTATTCTTCCGGGGTATACTCGGCATCATGAATCAAAAGATCGGCACCGGTGCAAAACTCCACATAATCGTTGAAGGACAAGCCTGCGGGGTGAATAAAACCCAGTTCATTGTCGGTTAAGAAAACAAAACTTTTGCTGTCTTCTATAAATTTATACCCGCTGCCGCCGTTGGGGTGGCTCAGAGCGATGGGTACCACCTTAACCGAGCCGATTTCAAATTCCGTCGGGCAGGCCGCGATATATGACATCTGAGCCGAAATATCGGTATATTTTATCGGAAAATTCGGCGGCGCCATCACTTTGGACAGAATGGTTTCGACGAATTTGTTGTGAAACGGGCAGCGGTGCATCCGAATAGTGGATCTTTTAAAAAAAAGGGGTTTGAAAAATGGAAAGCCCATCAAATGGTCCCAGTGGGCATGGGTAAAGATAAAATTGAGATCGTAGCACTTTTCCTCAGCCAGTTTGTTGCCCAGTCTTCGAATACCGGTTCCGGCGTCAATGACAATCGTATCACCGCTTTTGGTCCGGATTTCCAGGCAGGTGGTGTCCCCGCCGTACTTCAAGTATTTTTTTCCTGAAACCGGGATGGATCCTCTTGAGCCCCAGATTTTTATGTTCATGCTTACCCTTTTGAATCTTTATAGACGGAGAGTCAGGCTGCGTCCCAGAGCACTTTGCAAAATAATTAAATCACAAATATCAAACAAATCTCAATGACAAAAATTCAATTATTCCAACCTTTCCGTGATGATGTATGATTGCTTATCGGGCATCAGAAAACTCAGCTTGCTCCGTCTTCCCATAAAACGTGTGCCAGATACCATCATGGGTCCACTGCCTTAAAATTTTGACCGGATGTCTTGCCAGGCCGGAGGCAATATCTTTGGCTTCACTGCGCATGAGGCCGGAGAGTATAAAGTGCTTTTTGGCGAAAAACCCTCCGGTGTCTATCAGGCGGCGCATGACATCGTAGTGAATGTTGGCGATTACCAGGTCGGCCGGGTAGGCGATCATATCTTCAGCTCGTCCCTGGGCGATCACGACCCGTTTTTCCAGTTGATTGAGCCGCACATTTCTTGCGGCAGTCCGGGCTGCCAGCAGATTCAGATCCACACCGACGGTCCTTTCGGCACCCAGCCGGGCCGCCGCCAGGGCCAACAGTCCGGTTCCGGTCCCCAGATCCAGTACGGTCTGAAAATGGATTGAGAGGCCCGCCAATTCCAGGGCTTCGAGGCAATCCCGGGTGGTTGGGTGGGTACCTGTTCCAAACACGAGCCCCGGATCGAGCACAATATGAAGCTTGTCCGCGGGCCCGTCTGCGGGGTCCGTTGAAATTTCCCAGGGAGGTGTGATGCGAAATTTTCCTTGCTCAAATGTGCGGAAAACCTCCCCAAGCCATTGATCATAGGACATTTGGAAGGTGTCGACAAAAGCCAGGTGGGGCTGGTGATGCAAAAGCTTTTCGATCTGACCGCCGGCCGAACTGGAGAAAAATAAAAAGGAATCATCTTCTTCCTGCCAGTTGCCGAGAAAATTGCTGTGAAACAAACTATCATTGGGCCTTAAACGGCCTTTGAGATAGTAGATAAAGAGATCCTCGTAAGGACGAAATTCAGATATACACCCAGACATCAGCGGAAACCTGGTACTTTGTGCCGGATTCAAAAACAATTGCTTAGTCGCAAATTATCCAAGATAAATCCGAAAGTCGGATTTTAAATAAAGTTGGCCCTTCAAGGCGCAAACCAGAGTCAGCTCAATTGATTTCGGTTTTGTTAGGATAGATCATCCCGCCGGCGGTTCATTTTTCGGCAGCTGATCCATATACCATTCCATGGGGTCCAGCAGAGTAAATCCCAGATCCTGCAGTTTTTGCTTCACATGGGCAACGTTCTGGGTCAAAAGATAGGTAAAGACCGCCCGTTTGTTTTCATCCCAGTACCGGGCGACCAGAACGCTGCCGAAGGAGATGTTTTCCGCGGTGATGGCGTCAACGATTTTTTTAAGCTGGCCGACCTTTTCTTCCACCAGGATGCACAGCAGCGTGCCCGGTTGGCCGATACCGAGAACATTGATGAAAGCCCGCAGCAGATCGCGCACCGAGAGGATGCCCTTCAGGCGGCGGTCTTCATCGACCACCGGCAGAGCACCTACTTTTGAATTCTGGATCATCAGCAGGGCATCTTGGATCGTATAGGTCGGCGGAATCGATATGGGATTTTTGGCCATAACATCTTTTACTTTAAGGGCGGCGAACTTCTCTTTTTCGCTGGGAGATTTCTCGAAAAAGTGGTAGGGCAATGCGCTTCTGATATCCCTGTCAGTAACGATGCCGATAAGGCGCTGGTCTTGGTCGACGATCGGAAGGTGGCGAATGTTGTTTTTCGCCATAAGCTTCTGGGCGTCAAAGATATTGGCTTCTTGATCCACCGTGATGACTTTGCGGGTCATGGATCTGGAAACGAACATAATTTTACCCCCTTAAATTTCGTTAAATGATTAATTAATTCACCCTGAAAAATAGCACATTCAGGCGTATATCCTGTTTTATGCAACGTTAATGTAAACTATGCGTTTAACAAGATTTCGACATGCTCGGCCGCCAATTCCGGCAGGCGATTGAGCGCATAGCCGCCTTCCAAAATGGAAATGATCCTACCTTTGGCAGATTGCCGTGCCATTTCCACCAGTTTTTGCATGATCCAGGAGAAGCCCTCGGTCGACAGTTTCATGTCGGACATATCATCGTCCATGTGGGCGTCAAATCCGGCTGAAACCAGAATAACTTCCGGATTGAATTGCTTAAATGCGGGCAGCAGATCCCGTTGAATCAGACGTTTGTATTCCTCATCCCCCTGTCCCGGCAACACCGGGGAGTTTTTGGTGTAGCCATATCCGAAATCTTTGCCGTTTTCAAATTCACGGCCGCTGCCGGGATAGGAAAAAGAGGGATGTTCGTGGATGGAGTAATAAAATACCGTCGAATCACCTTCAAAAATGTGCTGGGTACCATTGCCGTGATGGACGTCGAAATCCACGATTCCCACCCGCCGGATGCCGCGCTGGTTTTGCAGATAACGGGCGGCAATGGCAACGTTGTTGAAGTAACAAAATCCCATGGCTTTATTGGTTTCGGCATGATGGCCCGGAGGCCTGACCGCACAGAAGGCATTGTCCAATTTACCTTCGACGACCCGGCTGACAACATCGATAATACCGCCGACGGCCAGCAGTGCGATCTCGTAAGTTTGGGAACACATCTGGTTGTCGGGGCTGTCAAACACATTCTTCCCTTCACGGCAGGCGGTTTCAAACCGTTGGATATAGGGTCGGTCATGCACCAGTTCGATCCACTTCAAATCCGCCGCGCTGGCTTCGATCAGGGTAAGTTTGGGAAGCAAACCGGCGTTTTTGATGCCCTGGTATATCCGGGCAAGTCTCTCCGGGGTTTCCGGATGATAGTGGCCGGTCTTGTGCAGCTGGTATCTTTCGTCATACAAAAATCCGGTTTTTTTCATGAGATCGCCAATCGCAATTGTTAAATAGCGTATCGTGCAAAGCGCTGTTTAAAATCTTAAAAGCAAGATCTTTGCCTTTTTTGATAAAAAAATTTTCTCGCAAAGCCGCAATGCCC
>CAYTBC010000181.1:0-8775 GCA_964435765.1 uncultured Desulfosarcina sp. | reverse complement strand
AAGACGCTAAGTTTAACTCAACAAATTACCTTTGCGAGCTTTGCGGCTTTGCGAGAGATCTATTCGGTTCCGGTTCATCCGGGTTAGGATCGTTGGGATGGTTAGGATTTAACTTTTATGCGTTCGATTTCCGCGATCAATTTTGGCAAAATGACCAGGGCGTCGCCCACGATTCCCAGATCGGCAATTTTAAATATCGGTGCATCGGGGTCCTTGTTTATGGCGATGATTTTTTTCGATGAACTCATGCCGACCACATGTTGGACGGCGCCGCTGATGCCGACGGCGATGTAAAGGTCGGGCCCGACGGTGGTGCCGGATTGTCCGACCTGCCGGCTGTGAGGAATCCAACCCTGCTCCACAACGGCGCGCGAGCCGGCCAGGCTCCCGCCCAGTTTGCGGGCCAGCCTGCGGAGCGTATCCAGATTGATCTGATCCTGACACCCGCGGCCGGCCGATACAATTATTTTCGCTTCATCAATGGGTTCCTCTTCGGATTCCAGCCGGATCTCCTCAACCAGGCGGGTGCGGATATTGGCTTGGGTAAGGGTCACCGGGACGTCTTCAATTACAACCGGGAGGGTCGGGTCCGGCTCGGCGGCGGCAAAGACATTGGGCCGCACCGTAGCCGTTTGGGGACGGGTATAAGGCGAGATAATGGTGGCCATTATGTTGCCGCCGAACGCCGGGCGGGTCTGGATTAGCTGTTTCTGATCGTCAATGCCCAGCTCGGTGCAATCCGCCGTTAACCCCAGACGCATTCTGGCCGCCACCCGCGGGGCCAGATCGCGGCCGTTGGGCGTCGCGCCGTAGAGAAAAATAGACGGTTTTTCTTTGGCGATAACCGCCGCCAAAACGTTGGTGAAGCCGTCGCAGCTGTAGCGGCCGAGAAGCTCGTGCCGGCAGCGCAGCACGCGATCGGCGCCGTGGAGGCAAAGGCTTTCAAGGTCGCCCAGCCGGTTGTCGCCGAGCACCACCGCACACAGCTGTTCGCCTAACTGATCCGCCATCCGGCGGCCCTGGGCCAGAATTTCATAGGACACCTTCCGGGGCCTGAATTTATCGCTGCGGAGTTCGCACTCGGCCCAGACAAACACGCCTTGGTAGCGGGAAAGCTCTGCGGCGGAAACCTGGCGGCGTTCAATTTCCAGAGCTTTTTGCGGGCACACGCTGACGCAGGCGCCGCAGAGGGTGCAGCGCTCATTGGTCCGGGCTACTTCGTTCTCTACGGCAATCGCCCCAAACGGGCAGGATTTTACACACAGACCGCAGGCGTTGCATTTTTCGGCGTCAATCTTCAGCATCGAGTGAAATTAATTTCCTTGCAACAATGAAAATATTTGAAAAAAGCCACAAATTATACCGGTTGTCATAAATTTATTCCGTATGTCCGATTTACTAATTAGCGCAACGTTGGATTTTAACAATATGAAATTATAATAAAAAATGACAACCGCTATATAAAATAACTGATATGAATTACAGAAATAGAAAAAATATAAAATATGCGCAGCATAAATTAAATAATCCGCCGGAGCTTCTATCAGCCAACATTCTTCAGATTTCAATGCACAGGTTATAACCCTGAATTGGCTGTTTTTCAGGGCGGATTATGCGGATTATTTAGATAAAATTTTCCTCGCGCAGAAAGGCCGCGATTTTTCGGGCGGCGACCTCCGGTTCGAGACCTTCCAGTTTAAGGCCGCCCTGCTTTTGCCGGGGCGGAAAGATTTTAACAACCTGAGTATAAGATCCATTGAGCCCCAGTTCTTTTTCGTCAAGATCCAGGTCGGCGGCGGTAAGGACGCGCACCTCTTTGCGGCGCGCATCCAGCACATTCTGAAAAGAGGGGACCCTGCGGATGGGCTCGCCCTTGGCGGCCGAAACCACGGCCGGCAATCGCGCTTCGAGCACTTCGTATCCGCTTTCCGTTTCCCGCTTGACCCGGACACGTTTTTTATTGGGGGTCAGTTCCACCGCAACACCATAGGTAATCTGGGGTAGGCCTAATATTTCCGCAACCTCCGGCCCCACCTGGGCGGTGTCGCCGTCGATGGCCTGTTTGCCCATCAGAATCAGGCTGTAATCAGGTTCGGCAGTTCGAATAGCGGCTGCCAGCGTCAAAGCGGTGGCCCACGTGTCGGCACCGGCAAATTTGCGGTCGCTGACCAGCACGGCCCGGTCGGCACCCAGCTCCAGACAGCGCAGGAGAGCGGCTCTGGCCTGGGGCGGTCCCATGGTCAGGGCGACAACTTCAAGGTCTGAATCCGCAGATTTGAGCGCCTTTGCGTGATCCAGCGCGTATTCACAGAAGGGGTTGAGAATGGAGGCTATGCCCTCACGGATCAGCGTACCGGTTTCGGGGTTGACCTTCACGTCGGTTATTTCGGGGACCTGCTTGACGCACACAATAATCTTCATAAACTCAGGCCTTAGTTACTAAAAAGATTGCCCGGATTTAACCGGCATTCAGGGTCAAAGGCCAACTTCACCGCCCGCATTTCTTCTATCTGCCCGGGGCTGTACATCAGTCCCAAAAATTTTATTTTCATTTTGCCGATGCCGTGCTCGGCCGAAACCGTACCGCCGAATTCAACGGCTTTAGCGGCAAACTGCCCGTAGAGTTCCAAGCCCTTTTGAAGTTCGGTTCCGTTTTGGGGCAGGATATTGATGTGGACGTGATTGTTGCCGATGTGACCGAAGGCCACCCACTGCAGATCAGCCTGGTCCAGGGCGTCTTTATAGATCCGCCACATGTCGTCCAAACGCTCATCCGGCACGGCTAGATCGGTCCCGAGTTTGTGCAGGTCCGGATATTGCTTTTTGCGCTCTGCAATGATGCTGTTTATGGTTTCCGGCAGAATGTGTCGGAAGTTCTTTAAACGCTGGATTTCGCGGTTTTCGTAAGCGGCCCAGGAATCCGACAGCCGGGCACCGCAGTCTGTCAGCGTTTTTTCAAGGGTGCTGGTGTCCAGTTTGTCGGCCATCGGATTGAAGTCAAATTCAAAAAAAAGTGCGGCGCCGGCCTGATCCGGAATTGTCGGCATATCCACCGATTTAGGGTCCTGCTGCTGCCGCCGGCGCAAAAGATCCAGGGCGCTGCCGGAATAAAATTCGAGAAAATCCAGCCGGATGTTCTTTTCCTTGCGCAGTGCAACCACAATATCCAGCGCCTGTGCATCGGATGCCAGAAACTGCACCAGTGAAATTTTTTCCCTGCGCTCTAAAAGCGCGACCGTCACCTCGGTGATAACGCCAAGGCAGCCTTCCGAACCGATAAACAGATCGATAAGATCCATTTGAGGCGCCGTAAAAAAACCGGCGGTGTTCTTGGTGCGCGGCATGGGGTAGGATGGCAGCGTGATTTTTAAATCGCTGCCCTTGGAATCATAAACCGTAAAGATGCCGCCGGGTGAGGCGAAATACTTGCCCCGCGGGATACTCAGGATTTCGCCATTGGGCAGCATCACCCGGATTCCCCTGACCCAGTCCCGGGTGGGACCATAACGATAGGTGCGGGCCCCGGACGCATTGGTGGCCACCGTACCGCCCAGTGAAGCGCTCATTTCGGTCGGGTCCGGCGGATAGAAATAATCGGCGGGTTCCTGCCTTAACCTGTCCAAAGCGGCCCGGGCCGATGGATCGCCGCAGCGTTCGACTTCGGGAAAATTCTTGGCGGCGATCTGGGAAGCGAGACTGCGCAGGTTTACCGCGCACTGGGAACGAATCCGCCACTCGGCGGCCGGTTGATCGTAATAGACGGCCTGCACCCGGTCAAAATTTTCCAAAGATACCAGTGCCCCCTGGCGGGGAACACATCCGCCCACCAGCCCGGTGCGCGCGCCGGCCACGGTGACGCTGATGTTGCGGGCGGCCATCTCTTTGAAGACAGCGGCCAGCTCGGGCTCGTCCAGCGGGAAAAAAAGATAGTCAAAAGGTTCGGGCGACAGCTTGGATTCGTCCGTCAAATAGGCCGGGTATTCGCTGCGGATGCGCTCGAATCCATCGACACGGCGAACTTTATCGAAATCGGCCATGGCCGCCAGCTGAGTGGAGATTTCATGCATAATTCGCTACCTGCTTTTCTGCCGCTCTTCAGTTACACAGTAGATGCCTTCGCCTTTTTGGGCCGGCCCAAAGCACAGGCTGTCGGACAGACAGGTCGCACGGCTCAGGTCGCCGGATTTCCAGCGGTTGATCAGGCCGGGTTCCCGGATAAACGGCCGGCTCATCGATATATAATCAGCCGGGCCTTCCGTAACGAGTTTTTCGGCCACCTGAAATGACCGGTTGCCCCCCACCAGAATCAGCGGGACCTTGACTTTGTTTTTAAACGTGCGGGCTTCGTCTTGAAAATACGCCTCCTGATCATCGGATTTTATCCCCACCCGCGCCGGTACCTGTTTGCCGGACAGGCGATTGCCGCCACTTAATTCAATGGCGTCTATCCCTTGCTCCGCCAGCAGGACACCCACGCTGACGGCGTCCTCCAGACTCAGACCGTTTTCATGGAAATCGCTGCAATTCATTTTTATCAGGACCGGATAGCGATCTCCGACGGCGCCGCGGACTGCCCGCAAGGTTTCCAGCAGCAGGCGGGCGCGGTTTTGAAACGGGCCGCCGTATCCATCCCGGCGCCGGTTATAATAGGGCGAAAGAAACTGACTGATAAGATAGCCGTGGGCGGCATGAATCTGAACCCCGTCAAAACCGGCTTTTTGGGCACGGACTGCCCCGGCGGCAAAAGCGGCGGCGGTCGACTGCATGTCGGATGCGGTCATCTCCTGATGCGCTGCCGGGTGCAGGTCTTTCAGATTCGAAGGCGCCAGGGGCGTCATGCCGGTCAGGTCGGCGGCCGCGACAATACCGGCATGGGCAAGCTGCATGACAATTTTTCCGCCGTTTTGGTGGACGACTGCGGCCATATCCGTCAGGCCTGGAATCAGCTCGTCATGATAAACGCCCAGCTGTTTGGGTCCGGCTTGTCCTTCCTGGCAAACATAGGTGTGTCCGCTGATAATCAAACCCACGCCGCCTTTGGCCAGACCGGCCATCAAATCAATTAATCTGGATGTACAAGCGCCGGATTCGGTTGCCATAGCCTCCCAGGTTGCCGAGCGCACAAACCGGTTCGCCAGGGTCATGCCGTTAATCGCAGTCTGTTCAAATAATTTGCTCACGATACGTTATCCTCCATCAAGTTTCTTTAATCCGTTTGGCAATAAGGGGCTATGGTATCTCAAAATCATTTCCAATAAAAGAAAAAACGCGGAAAAAGTCATCGCCATTTTAATCCGCCTTCGGCGGACGAGGGTTTAATTCCTCGCCCCTTGGGGCGATAATAATTTCCGCGTGATACCCCGTTGCTTGCGGAGGGGTAATTCATTCCGGCAGCGGTTTTTGGCAAGGCCGCGCTACACCACCTGGGCCCGCAGCTGGTGACAAATCTCGTCGAATTGCCCCGGGTAAGCTTCCAGAACCTCGCTGACTTTGCGTTGGACGAACATCCTGCGGTTTTCATCCTGCATGTCATCCATGCAGCGATAGTACCCCAGGCGTTTTCCCAGGGTGAAGTTCAATCGATCCGCCTCCGGCAGGCAAAGATAGCGATCCATAATCGCCAGCAGTTTGGGCTTGTCCGCGGGAAGTTGACCGCGGGCTTCCATCAGCAGGTCGACTCCGTGGTGGTTGGCATAATAGCTGGTAATGCCGTCCAGGTTATCGATTAAGAGGCGCTGTTCTTCAATCAGGTTTTTTTCGGTCTGCAGCCGGAATTCTCCAGCCCGCAACTGCTTCTCCAATCCGGAGCCTTTTTTGACGCCGATGGTCAGGACCCGGATAAAGTCGGGGTTAATTCGATTTAACACTCTGGCTGTCTCCAGGGCATGCTCCTGCCACAGGGCTTGGCCGCCCAGGCCCAAGATGATAAACTGCGAGATCTCCATCCCGGCTTCCCCGGCCATCTGGGCGGCCTTGATGTGGTCGGCCGCGGTGACGCCTTTTTTGACTTTTTTCAGCACGGCATCCGCCCCGGACTCCATGCCGCAATACAGCAAATTAAGCCCTGCATCACAGAGTGCTTTTATTTCCCCGGGGCTTTTTCTGATCATGGTCTGGGAGCGGCCGTAGGTGCTGACCTTTTTCAGGGAAGGGAAATGTTGCTTGAGGAAAGCCAAGATTTCGAGCAGCTCCTCGGTTTTCATGATAAAGCTGTCGCCGTCCTGAAGAAAGCAGGCGTGAAAGGGATGACTGCCGTAGTATTGCGCCGCCGCCGCGATATCTTTTTTAATTTCCTCAACCGGACGTCTGGAAAACCGCATGTCCTGGTAATTGACACAAAATTCGCATTTGTTCCAGGGGCAGCCGCGGGTGGTGCGGATTAATAGACTGTCGGCTTCGTCGACGGGACGAATGGGCCCCAGCTCAAACGGTAATGCTTCCATCGCTGCGCCTTTCATTGCGTAAAAATATTTAGTCGTGCAATATATTGGAAAAAAAGCATGGCGTCAACGGCGCCTTTCAGCGGGGGTGAAAACGTCAACGCATCATTCACAGTGTGGATGCAAATGCTGAAAAGTTATTTTATTGACAGTCAATTGCCACATAATATATGAAATGGCAGTCGTGATTAACTTCTAATCTTCAATCGGACAAACTGGCTTCCTCACAATTTTTCTATAAACTGACGAAAGGCTGCATCGGAAAGCAGCCTGCCGTTTTTTAGCCCGGGACAATCTAATCCCCAAATGCCGCAAACTTTCTAGCGAGAGAGGTTCATTATGAAGATGCTCATAGACAGCCAGTGGGTTGAGGCCGCCGACGGGCAATATTTTGAGGTTTATAATCCGGCCACGGGGGCAATCGTCGATCGCGTTCCGCAGGCGACCATCGCAGATGCCCAACTGGCAGTTGATGCCGCCCAGCACGGCAAAGAGAACATGAAAAAGCTGCCGGCCCACGAACGTTCGGCCATCTTAGATCGAGTCGCCCGGGCCATGGCGGCTCAAGGTGAAGAACTCAGCCGTTTGCTGGCCCAGGAAAACGGCAAACCCATTCAACAGACCCGTGAAGAGCTGGCGGCTGCGGTTCGCATTTTTAAAGGATTTGCCGAAGAGGCCAAGCGGATTTTCAGCCGGACGGTTCCGCTGGATACCGTACCGGGGGCCGAAAGACATTTTGCCGTTACGATTCGCCAGCCGTTGGGAGTGGTGTTCGCCGTGGTGCCTTTCAATTACCTGGTTGAACTCTATGCCCATAAAGGTGCGGCGGCTTTAGCAGCCGGCAATGCGGTCATTGCCAAACCGCCCAGCGACTGTCCCTTAACTTTATTAAAAATTGCCGAAATTATGGAGGCGGCTGGTCTGCCGCGCGCTGCCCACCAGATGATTACCGGACCCGGCGAGGTGATCGGAGAATTCTTCGTCAAAGCACCCGGCATTCAAATGGTCACCGTTACCGGCAGCACCGCCGCCGGAATCAAAATTTCAAAATTGGCGGCCGAAACGTTAAAGAAAGTCCACCTCGAGCTGGGCGGCAACGATGCGACCATCATCTGTGAAGATGCCGATTTGGAAAAAGCGGCCGATGCCATAATTTTGGGCCGCCTGGCCCGGGGCAACGGGCAGATCTGTTGTGCCGTTAAAAGGGTCTTCGTGGACGCCGGTGTGCTCGAGCACCTGGCTGAAATACTGACCCGCAAAACAAAAAAATTAAAGATGGGCGATCCGCTCGATGAAGCCACTGACGTCGGACCCCTGATTACCGAACAGGCCGCCCGGCAGGTGGAGGGAGTGATCAACGACGCCGTCCGAGGGGGTGCCAAAATATGGACCGGGGGCAAGCGCGACAGGGCCTTTGTCGAACCCACCGTTCTAACGGATGTTTCCCCGCAAGCCAAACTGTTCCGTGAAGAAACCTTCGGCCCGGTGGTGCCCCTGGTTCCGTTTGAAACGGTCGATGACGCCGTGAAAATGGCCAATGACAGCCCCTATGGGTTGCAAGCCGCCGTTTTTACCCATGACATTTCGCGCGCCTTGGATATGGCCCACAAGCTTGAAGTGGGCGGAGTTGTCGTTAATTGGTCTTCCGCCGTCCGGGTCGAGAGCCTGCCCTTTGGCGGCATCAAGCTCAGTGGCCACGGCCGCGAGGGGCTGCATGATACGCTCAACGAGATGACGGAACAAAAAACGATCCTGATACACAACGCCTTATCATAATTGCCTCAAGGTAACGTGGTTGCATCGATGGAAAATCCTGATTTTTTGCAAATGCGGGGAATACGAAAGAGCTACGACGGTACCCAGGCGCTTAAAGCCGTAAATCTTTCGGCCGCAGCAGGAGAAGTTCACGCCATTGTCGGCGAAAATGGGGCCGGCAAGTCGACCTTGATGAAAATTCTGGCCGGTGCCATTCAGCCGGATGCCGGCAATTTCATCCTGGACGGCCAACCCATCCGGCCCCGCTCGCCCTACCATGCATTCGAGTTGGGCATCCGCACGGTGTATCAGGAATTCAGCCTCGTTCCGCATTTAAACGTCACGGAAAACATTTTGTTGGGCCAGATGCCTACGGGCCGTTTAAAATGGTGGGTGGATTGGCCCCAGGCGTATCAGCGGGCACAGGACATATTTCAGTATCTCGACTTTGCCGGAATTGATGTGCGGGCGGCAACGGCCAGCCTCAGCGTTTCTCACCAGCAAATGGTGGAAATTGCCAAGGCCGTCGCCCGGCAGCCCCGAATTTTAATTCTCGATGAACCATCGGCCGCCCTTTCCC
>CAYTBC010000180.1:0-8800 GCA_964435765.1 uncultured Desulfosarcina sp. | reverse complement strand
CTTCCGCCGGTGCTGGTGGTGATCTTTATGCAGAAACAGTTTGTAAAAGGAATGATTGAAACGGAGAAGTAATGGCGGAAGTCAGTTTAAAAAATGTGTACAAGTCGTTTGGCAAAACAGAGGTCATTCATGGGATCAGCTGTGATATCCAGGACGGTGAGTTCATTGTTATTTTAGGCCCCTCAGGGTGCGGCAAGTCCACCGTGCTGCGCATGATCGCCGGCCTGGAGGTCATTTCGGACGGCGAAATCGCCATCGACGGCAAGGTGGTTAATCGATTGGAACCGGCCGAACGCGACATTGCGATGGTATTTCAGAATTATGCGCTGTATCCACATATGACGGTCTATAAAAACATGGCCTACGGGCTGAGGATCCGCCGCATGCCCAAAAATGAAATCGATGTCAGAGTACGGAATGCCGCTAAAATTCTGGAACTCACCGAATTTTTGGACCGCAAACCTAGACAACTCTCAGGCGGACAGCGGCAGCGGGTCGCCATGGGCAGATGCATTGTGCGGGAGCCCAAAGTGTTTTTGTTTGACGAACCCCTCAGCAACCTGGATGCCAAACTGCGGGTTCAAATGCGCCTTGAGATCCGAAAACTGCATGAGGATCTGAAGATCACCAGCATCTATGTCACCCACGACCAGGTGGAAGCCATGACCCTTGGCGACCGTCTGATTGTCATGGACAACGGATATGCCGCTCAAATTGGATCACCCCTGGAAGTTTATGAAAGACCGGCGACCCGGTTTGTAGCCGGTTTTATCGGATCCCCGGCCATGAATTTTCTGGACGTGCGTTTGAGCCCCGACGGCCGATCGGTTGACATCCCCGGGGATGTCACCATGCCGCTTGTCAACGGAAGCCTTCCCGCTTATGGTGGAAAAAAAGCTGTATTGGGAATCAGACCTGAACATTTGGATCTTGCAGAAGAAAAGGAAGGCGTCATGCATCTTAAGGTGGATCATGTAGAGCTGCTCGGCGCCGATACGCTGGTCCACGGTCATTTCGGACAGGGGGAGAGGAGTTTAACGGTCAGGCTCTCCGATATTCGGTATTTTGAGAAACACACGGTACTGCCCCTGGTGGTGCCCCCTAAAAAGCTGCATTTGTTTGATGAGAAAAGCGGTGACCGTATCGGGCAATAAACATAAAATATTTTCGATTTGTCAAAATACTAGTTGATTCTGAACTTGGGGATGCTTAAGATCCACTCTCGATACAACCATCACGGTTGTTGAAAAACCAACAGGGACGGTTTCATTTATACCCCAAAAAATTTAGCAGGTTGCAAGGTCGATAATACAATTTAATTGCAAAGATGCCGATCTGTCTTATTGCAGAAAAGGTAAATGAACAGCGCATGGTCAATATTAAATCAAACCATAATTTCAAACCACCCTGGATCATCGGCCACAGGGGGTTTGCGGCCCAATATCCCGAAAATACCCTGGCGGCATTTCAGGCGGCCATGGCGGCCGGCGCTGCGATGATCGAGCTGGATGTGATGCTCAGCCGCGACCGCAAACTGGTTGTCATTCACGACGAAACCCTTGAACGTACGACCAACGGTCATGGCGCCGTGGCTGACCTGACCCTGGCGGAATTAAAGCAGCTGGATGCCGGCAGCTGGTACCACCCGCGGTTTGCCGATCAGCAACTGCCCGAGTTGGGCGAGGTGCTCGATCTGGTTAACGGACGAATTTACCTGAATATAGAAATTAAGTCCAACGCCTATGAATCCCACCATCCGCCGGATGCCGTCGAAACGCAGGTCGTCGAATTGCTGCGCCGAAAACACCTTGTGGACAGCAGCATGGTCTCCAGCTTTAACGCCCAGGTTTTAGAGCAGGTTGCATCAATGCCGGATGCGCCGGTCCTTGCATATATTTCCGAAACGGCGGCGGACAGCCATACCGTCGAAATGTGCACCCGGCTAAATACCTTTTCCTGGCATCCGGATCAAACGGTTGTGACCCGAAGTCAGATCCAAAAGATGCATGCCGCCGGAATAAAAGTTTTCCCTTATAATGTCGACACATTGGAAGATTTTACGAAAATGGCCGCCATGGATGCCGACGGCGTGATTACCGATGATCCGCTATCGGCCGGCGAGTGGTCAAGCGCTCAAAAGGCCGCTTAGGGTTCACGCAAAAAATAAGTTCACAAGGCGATATCATTTTCGCAGCCAGCGTCGCAAACGGCGTGAATAACATGCGAAGGTTTAATATATGAAAACCATCATCGAGCCGTTTAGAATTAAGAGCGTGGAGCCCCTGCGCTTTACCAGCCGCGCAGAAAGAGAAGACATTTTAAAAAAGGCCGGATACAATCTGTTCAACATCCATGCCGATGATGTGCTGATCGATTTGCTCACCGACAGCGGAACGTCAGCCATGAGCGCCCGGCAGTGGGGCGGCATGATAGAGGGAGATGAATCCTATGCCGGTTCACGAAGCTTCTATCAGCTAGAGCAAAAGGTAAAAGACCTGACAGGATTCCGGCACCTTATCCCCACCCACCAGGGACGGGCAGCTGAAAAAATTCTATTTAACATCATGGGAGGCAAGGGCAAAATAATCCCCAACAATACCCATTTCGACACCACCCGCGCCAATATCGAAGTCAGCGGGGCGGAGGCCATTGATCTTGTGCCGCCTGAAGCGACCAAGCCTCAGTTAAGAGGAAATTTTAAGGGCAATATGGATCTGAAAGCGCTGGAGGTGCTAATCCGCCAAAAAGGTCCGGAGCGGATACCATTAATTATGCTGACGGTAACCAACAACTCCAATGCCGGCCAGCCGGTTTCCATGGAAAATATTCGTAAAACCGCTGAAGTAAGCCATCGCCACGGCATCCCTTTTTTTCTGGACGCCTGCCGCTTTGCCGAAAATGCCTATTTCATAAAATTGCGCGAACCCGGATACGAAAAGACATCGGTGCGTGAAATCGCCCATGAGATGTTTTCTTATGCCGACGGCTGCACCATGAGCGGAAAAAAAGACGGACTCGTCAATATGGGGGGCTTTCTAGCGGTCAATGACGATGAGCTTGCCCAGCAGGCCAGAAACATCCTGGTGGTCACTGAAGGTTTTCCTACCTACGGCGGCATGGCCGGCCATGATCTGCAGGCCTTCGCCATAGGTCTGGATGAAGTCCTCGAAGAAGACTATCTGGAATATCGAATACGTTCGGTGTCCTACCTGGGTGAAAAAATCGCTGATCTGGGAGCCCCCGTTTTTAATCCGCCCGGAGGGCATGCCATTTATCTGGATGCGGCCGCATTTCTACCCCACATACCCGCCCATGAATTTCCGGGCCAGGCGCTGGCCTGTGAGCTGTATCTTTGCGGCGGGATCCGGTCCTGTGAAATCGGCAGTGTAATGTTCGGCAAAACCGATCCAGGCAGCGGTGAATTCAAGCCCGCCAAACTAGAAATGGTACGACTGGCCGTTCCAAGGAGAGTTTATACGCAGAGTCACATCGACTACGTGGTGGAATGCGTCGGGAATGTCTTCAGCCAACGGGAAAAAATAAAAGGAATGCGGATTGTCTATGAACCGCCGCTGCTGAGGCATTTTACCGCGATTTTCGAATCCCTAATTTGAAACTAAATCATGCCGTATAGAATAAACTTAAAAATAATGCGCAGCATAAGAGTAATTAATCCGCAAACCTTTTGATCTGACTATTTTTTCAGTTTTAAAAAACATTACGATCCAACATATGCTTCTTTTCGGGGCGGATTAATTACTACATCTGTTTGAACAGATGCGCATACGAGCGGCTAACGGTCAATGTCTCCGGCAGGTCTTTAAGCGCAATGATCAACCGGCCGGCAAACGAACGGCTGACCCGGGCAATCTGACCGGCATTGATGATCGTTCCCCGATGAATACGCCAGAATTGATCCGGGTTAATCTCTTCGCTTAATTGCTGAATACTTTTTTTAATGAGGGATTCACCCTCACGGGTCTTAACAACGGTGTATTTGTCTTCAGCCTTAAAATAGCAGACTTCATCTATTGAGATCAGGCGCACCTCATCTCCACGCCTTACCTTAATCCATTTAAGATAACCCGGGGGGCCTGTATTTTTTAGCGCCGCCAACAAACGTTCCATGATCGAAGCGTAGTCGGGCGGCGGCATGGCGTCGGCCGCAATTTGTTTTTTTAACCGTTGAACGGTCTTTTCGAGTCTTTCAATCGTGACCGGCTTCAGAATATAATCGACCGCCTCGTTTTCAAAGGCTTCAATGGCGTATTGATCAAAAGCGGTGATGAAAACCACCCGGCAGTCCTTGCTGATTCTCTGCGCCACTTCGATTCCGGACAATCCCGGCATTTTGATGTCTAGAAAGGCAACGGCGGGCCGGCACGTTTCAATCAAATTCAATGCCTCAAGGCCGTTTTCCGCCTCACCGCAAATAACGAGTTCCGGCCAGAGTTCAGCAAGCTTCGACTTTAAATAGAGTCTGAGCTGCCCTTCATCATCGGCAATTATGGCATCACGGTTTGCCATGCGGCACCTCGATTGCAGCTTTTAAGCCGTGCGGCTGATTTTCTTCCAGAATTAAGCGGCCGCTATTGCCATACATAGATTGCAAGCGTTCCTGAATGTTGGACAGACCCATACCGGACTCTCTTTCTTCCAGGAAACCACTTCCGGTATCTACTACCTCCAATCGAAGAACGCCGTCTTTTTCTATTCCGTTGATTCGGATTTCTCCGCCCTCAACTCTGGGTTCCAGACCGTGTTTGATGGCGTTTTCCACCAGCGGTTGGATCAACATGGGAGGAAAGGATATTGCTTCTAATTGTTTGGGCAGGTTGATTTTATAATTTAATCTGTCGCCCATCCGAACTTTAAAGATGCTGAGATAGGCCCGGATCATTTCCATTTCCTGCCCGAGGGTTGCTTGCTCATCCCGCATTTTTGAAAGCGATGCCCGCAGGTACTGAATGAAATCAACCAGCATGGATTTGCCCTTTTGCGGGTTGGTATCCAGCAGACTCAATACGTTCGAAAGGGTATTGAATAGAAAGTGGGGCTCGATCTGGGCCTGAAGCAGTTTGAGGTTTGCTTCCGCCGCTTTCTTCTCGCTGGTGAGTCTTTTTATTTTCTCTTCCTGAATCCGGGCCTGCGACTCCGCAATTTGCTCCCGAGAACTGAAGAAATAAGCAATAATAGAACCAAAGATTACACCGAGAAACAGCAATTGAAGGAATCCGTGTTTTTCAAACAGTTCCGATGAACTCAGCCCTGAAAGCACCAGACCTGAATATGAACCGATCATCGTTCCAACCACCAAAGCCACCCCTACCAGGAGCGCCTGGTAAACCGGTTTCGCTTTCTGAATGAAATTGTGGATAAGCAAAACGCAGGAGCAGCTTGACAGGCCGATACACTGAGAAATAATAAAGATTATTGTGAACTCATCTGAAAATTTTATCGCGTACAAAAAAATTGCGATAATGGTGTCAAAGACAAACGTGAACAAAAGAGTTTTAAGGGCTGACCGGAAAGTAATGCCTTCTGGGGTGTGTTTCATGACGGTCACGGCGGCTGACAGGAGCCTTATTCTTATTAAAACCTAATTTTTAATTCTGAATTTGTACCCTGATTCTCCTGAAAAAACAAATAAATAAATCTTAAAGGCAGTGGCGAAGCCGCTTGCGACCACTCACCGTGAAAGCGGCTTTATGATGCCTGGATCTTATTGCCTTTTCAAATCTTTTGCCATGGGGAAAAAAGATAGCCTTGAAATGAAAGGCCAATCCAATTCCCCAGCCAAGCACCGCCCACTGAAACCACCACGGCCCCGGAGTGATAATATTAATCAGCAGCAAAACCGCAGTAATAATCAAATAGCTCCACAGATGCGAGTAGAATGCAATCTTTCGTTGCTTCAAACTGGCCTGGTGGATTCTCGCCTTTTTAAGATCCTGCTGCTCCTGCTCGATTGCAGTCTCGAGTATTTTGGGATCAATACCAATTTCACATGCGGTTTCGATCAAGTCTTGATGACTGATCGTATCCTCATTTTTTATTTTCAGCGCCCGCCGAATGATGCGGTTGACCTCGTCCTGATTGTATTGTTGTGATGAGAATTCGTTCATAATGCATGACCTCAATTATAAAATGCTATTGCTTGAAAGCTGGAAAGCTTGGAGGTTCGAAGGCTTGAAGAATTTTGAGCCTCCCGGCTTCCTGGCATTCATTTTTGGCAATTTAGATATTTTACAAGGCATTTTTAGGCTCTATCCTCCCCAGTCTTCCATCATTTCCTGAAAAGCAGTTTGGCCGGCCCGGAAAACGCCGCCATAGCCGCCGCCCGGATTGCCCCAGGCACTGGCAAGATACAGACCTTTAACCGGCGTTCTGTTTTTGATGCGGTTCATATAGGCATTGTCCATGGATTGCTCAAATCCATAGATGGCCCCGCCGGTGTTGCCGGTGTAGCGCCAGTTGGTCAAGGGGGTGCCGGATTCTTTGACCTCTATCATCGAGGAGAGACCGGGTATAAGTTCCTTTTCGGCGCGTCGAATAAGGATATCGGTCCAACGGGCTTTTTCCTTGTTATAGTCTATTTTGCGGCCGCTTATGTATTCCGCCTCATACTTGCGCCAGGGCTCATAACCGCAAAGAAAAATAAGCTGCAGGGTGGATGTGCCCGGCTGAGAATATCCTTTGAAAATATTATCGTAAAGGGCCACACCAAAGGAGCCATTTGCTATATCACCTTGCAGGCAGGCTTGATAACTCGCCTCGGGGTCTCTGCCCGAGGACACATGCGTGCTGAATCCTTTTATTTTTCCCCTGAGGTCCTGGTTCAATCCGAGCCACACGATAAAAGAGGAGAGGCTGGGCTTGTATCCCTCCAATTTCGCGGCATAATCCCGGGGGAGCTGATCCTCGGGCAACATTTGTTTGAAAGTTGTTATAGCGCTGGCATTGCTCACCACGGCGCGCGCAGGCAGCATCTGGCCGTCTTCCAGTTCAACTCCCTGGACCGCCGCGTTTTTGACCAGGATTCTGCCGACCCGCATGTCATACAGAATTTTGCCGCCGTTGCTCTCGATGACCCCGGCAATCGCGTCGCTTAAATCCTGTGAACGCGGCTTAATGTAATAGGATCCGTTCCGGAGATAACCCCCGGTGGCATTGGCATAGTAGAACCCGGAAAGCTTTGAAGGCGGCAGCCCATAGTATCCCCAGAGACTGCCCAGCACATTCTGCAATTCCGGATTTTTGACAAATTCACCGATAAGATCGGCCAGGGTTTTGTTGCGCACGTTCCACATCTTGCGATACTGCAGCGGAAACAACAGTTTAAAAAACCTGCCCTGGTTGCGGGTCAGCGTATCGACCTCGTCGGCGATGCCGAGCATTTCCGCCACAAAACCGCGAATTCCCTCGGCTTCGTCCGGAAAATGCTTAGTCAGCATTTGAACATACGTCTCCGGGTCTTTTTGAGGCACTGAAATGTCCATATTGGGTGTTTTCAACCGGTAGACTTCGGGTAGTTCTACCAGTTCCAGTTTGTCCAGGACATCGATATCTTTTAGAATTCCGGCGGCCCCGTTGTTATGGATGGAAGTTCCGTGCAACGATACTTCAAAGGTAAATTTCCCCTCCGCCCGGTCAAAAGAGGTTGCATAGCCTCCGGGTATGCTGTGTTGCTCCACCACGGTGACCGGTATGCCCTGCTTAGCCAGATAGGCCCCGCAGACCAGGCCTCCCAGCCCGGCTCCGATAACAACGGTGGGATATTCGCTTTTGGGACCCATTTTGGCGGCATAGGCTGATATGTTGTTCCAATCCAGTGCCACGGCAGCGGCGGTCATGGCTGAAATCGTCAAAAACGATCGTCTTGAGATGGGTTTGTTAAACATGGTAATCCTCCTCTCACTTCTGCCCTCATCGAGCCCAAAGATGAAATCTATGAATTCCTTCCGAACAATTGATCCATCTGCATCAACAGGCCCACGTCGCCTTCAACGGTATATTTTTGTTCCAGGAACATCTGCTGGCCGTCGGCCTTGCCGGTTAAAATGTCCATCCATACTTCAAAGGGTGCGTTTACCGTGAGATCCGGCTGGTTAAAGCTTCCCTGCCGGCCGTCAATGGTGCCGTCGACAATGGATATAAAGCAGGAACCCTGGTCTTCACCGGAAAAGTTGAACTGAATGGTTGCTTTGAAGCCGCCGGCCGAATCCGGGTTGAAGCCCAATTTCATCAATTCAATATAGGAAGAGATTGAGTCCGGCCGCGGCATGCAGCCCTTTTCCTCGAATTCCCTGGGGGTGATCCCTTCGGCGATGCAGGTTTTCCACATCAAATTTCCAATTTCCAGAAATGCCGCCGGGTTTTCAACCAGGGGCTGTCTCACCCGCACCAGGGTATCTTGGGAAACCTTGCCGGATGCAACAATCTCCCGGCCGGCCTGCCGGGTCGCATCGAGAACGGCGGCGGCCTTTTCTTTGAAATAGGGGACCGCCAACGCCTCTGCCATGGGACGATAAATTTCAGCCGCCAGCGTCTTTCCGTCAGGCTGAAATCTGCCATAGATGAAATTTACCCAGGATGAGAGCTGATCAAACACCGCTTCATCCGGAAAGCCGGCCACTGATAAAACCACCACTTTCGGATGTTTTTTTCTGAGCGGATGGTACGTTCGGCCCTTATCCTGCCGAAAAAACGGCTCGAGAATCGGCAGGGTCCGCTCGATGAAAGCCTTCATCGCGGCATTGACGGTAAAGTGATACAGCGGCGAAGCATAGACCACAAAGTC
>CAYTBC010000179.1:0-9098 GCA_964435765.1 uncultured Desulfosarcina sp. | reverse complement strand
GCAAAGCAATTTCGGGCATGTTAACGCGGTTAATCAAGGCTCGTTCGAAGAAATAGTCTCTTGTTATAAAGGCCTTACGCCTTTTGCTCTGCGCCGCACGCCTTACGCCATACGCCGAGCTTTTATGCCGTGCGCCTTGAGCCCTGAGCCTTGCGCCGACTCCTTACACTTTATACTATTTATTCCTTTCCCGCTGCAAAAAAAGCGATCACATACGCCACCACAGCAAAACCTGCAACCTGTGGTATTCCCCAACTGATGGCAATCTGCGCGGCAACAATGGAGCTGAGCACCGAAGCACAGCCGTTGGCGGACCAGGCATATGCCCGCTGCACGGGGGATTGCAGCATAAAATGCATGCCGAGGGGAAACGGCAGTCCCATTAGAAAGCCGGCCGGCAACAAAAAAAACAGAGCCAGGGCATAGCGCAGCCCGGCCGAAGCCTTCAGTATATATGCCTCGAGCAGTTCGAATGCGGCTGCCTCCAAAGGCAACACGATGATTAAGGCCGTCAGCAGGAGTCGCAGACTGTGCCAGGTTTTTTTTTGAACCCAGATGCCGCCGATGCTGGTAAAAAACAGGATGCCGGCAACCACAAGGGTAAAGCTGATTACAGGATCGCCTACCAGGATAATGAAGCGTTGGATAAAAAAAATCTCAGCGAACATGAAGCCCGCGCCGACCGCCAAAAAATAGGCAACCCCTGCGAGGTTCGGTTTATTTGCCTCCCGGGTGCTCAGCAAGATGGGTAAAACCAGCAGTGCCAGTGCGACCACGAGGGCCTCGATGAAGACCACCAAAATCACGATCTCGCCCGACATGAAGAGCGGGTAGAATCGATTGCCCAGGCTGCGGTAAAGGCTTTTGACCTGAGACCATTTCAAGAATCGGGCCGGAAAGGGACGCCGGTCGGATTGAGGGGCCACATCCAGCAGGTAGTCATTAAAAAAGTCGTCCTGCCGGCTGCTCCTGTAGGCCGCTGCAAGCCGGTTGACAGCCTCAAAGTGATAAGGTTCGTCGAATACATTGAATCTATTGGCCAATCCCCGGTTCAGGCCCGCCCAAAAAACCAGGTCAAAATTTTTATTCCGTGCAAATTCAGTTACCGCCTGAGTATCCATCGCCGGTTTCGTGACCAGCAGGGTGAAGGTGTCAAAATTACGAAGAATGGCCAGGTGATCGGCGGGATGATGGATGCCGGCCTTTTCGAGCGCTTCATAGGCGGTGCTCCAAAGACGCAGGGAATCAGACGGCGGCAGCAGGAGTTTGCGCGATATGATCAGGACGCCTTTGGGGGTCAGATGGTTCCAATAGGCGGCCAGCGCTTCGATGGTCAGTAAATTTTCCTGGTTTAAAGCCGCGGCGCCCGGAATAGAGGTGCCCCAGTTATCCAATTGAATGATATCATAACGGTTGTTTGATCCGGCCAGAAATGCCCTGGGATCCTGGTTGATGACCTGATGATTGTATTGACGGCGCAGGATTGCGGCGATCTGAGGGGATGGTTCGATAATGGATATATGCCGGCCTCCGGCGGCAACGGCACAAGCTATGGCCGAGCCGCCGCCGTTTTGAATCAGCAAAACATGGTTGGGATTCGGTCTCAGATAGTAGCCGCTGTAGGAAAGCATGTAGGCGGCAAAACGGGCTTTTTCAGGATTGGGCGAGACATTGTAGAGCACCAACTGGTTGTCGCCGTCTTTATAGACAGCGGACTGTTCCGGCAAGGCCTCCGTATATTTGAGGCTTAGGCCGGGTGCAAAATGAATGTGAGACGTTTTGACCTGATCGATTCGACCCCTGATCGAGTGGGTGGTCGCGACGATTTTGGTGTCGGGAAATTGCAGAATCTGAGCAAGGGCTTTGTAAGGGGAGGGCTTGACATTGATTAAGGATTCACCCGTTGGCGTCAATGTGAAAATTGCGGATAAAACAAGCAGAATACTGCCCACCCAAACCGGGAGTCGTGCCAAGTGCTTCGCTTTGGGCGGTGCAGCAACCTTGAAAAAGGAACTCAACGGTAAAAGCCCGACCGGGATTAATGCGAGCAGGGCTGATACTATCATTGCTTTGCCTTCACCGGCCAGGGGAAGCAATGGTACCGGCAAAACCGCACCCAGGGCGGATCCCGCCATGGTTGCAAAGTAAATAAGGCCTGTCTTTTCAGGAACTGTAATGTAGGCGATGGAAATTATGGAGCCCGCAAAAAAGAAGGGTAGGGACAGCAGCAAATAAGCCGTCAGCAGATAAAGGCTTTGGATGGGCTCTACCGCAAGCCGGAAATAATCCAGCGGGAGGTGATTTAGGGCCAAAAAGGACAATATCCCCCCAAACGAGTACAGCCAAAGAATAATGCAAAACCCGGACTGGGTCCCCAGGCGCTGCAGCCAAAGTTTTTTGCGAACATCGATAATACTTAAAAATGAACCACTGGCTCCGAATCCAAAAAGTGCGATACTGATCACCATAAAGGACAGGTGATTCCATTGCGCGATGGAAAAGACCCGAGTGAGAAGCACCTCAAAGGCGAGGGAGGACAAGGATACGAAGAAGACGGAAATTAATAGCATCAATTTGTAGGTTGTTGGTTGTAAGTTGTTAGTTGTCGGTTGTCAATTGTCCGTTGTTAGTTGTCGGCTGCGAGTTGTCCGTTGTCTGTTATGTGTTGTATATTGTGTGTTGTGTGTGGTCGGTTGCGTGCTGTCGGTTTTCCATTGACTATTTTCAGTTGGCAGCCTAACCCTTGGCCACGGAGCAATCGGTTTGATCAAAAAAGAATTCTTTTTCAACCAGATAAGAGTTTAAAGATTTTGTGGGAGCGGTTTTAAACCGCGATTAACTTAGACTACAAACCTAATTTCAGCAACGGACAACGGACAACTGACCACGGACAATGCGCGTTTTGGCACACAGCTATCTGCACTATCTGAAACCTGAAGCATCTCTGCCTAATCTCCCGTAACATCAAC
The DNA here is from genome assembly GCA_964435765.1 of uncultured Desulfosarcina sp. Lineage (GTDB taxonomy): Bacteria > Desulfobacterota > Desulfobacteria > Desulfobacterales > JAFDCJ01 > JAFDCJ01. The sequence continues at coordinate 6,129 of CAYTBC010000179.1, read as the reverse complement.
GCTCAAGCGCAACCCCTGTCATCGGAACAAACAGCACGCCCGTGATCTGGCGGGTTGTGTAGTCGTCGCCGTGTCTGGTGACCAGGGTGAGATTCTGGTATGAGAAAGGATTGCCGAGCGGCAAAATGAGGCGTCCACCGTCTTTGAGCTGTTTCAACAAGGGAGGGGGGATGTGGTTGACAGCTGCTGTGATTATAATGGCATCAAAAGGGGCGGCCTCCGGCCAGCCGAAATAGCCGTCGGCATGCAGGGTGAATATATTTGTATAACCCAGAGCTTTCAGCAACCGTGTTGCCGTCTGGTAAAGTTTTGTCTTAATTTCGATCGAATAAACTTCTTTGACGATTTCGGCCAGAACCGCTGCCTGGTAACCTGAACCGGTACCGATCTCCAAAACCCGCTGGGTATTGTTCAGTTTCAGACTGGCCGTCATGAGGGCGACGACATAAGGCTGAGATATGGTTTGGCCTTCACCAATGGGAAGGGCCGTATCTTCATAAGCCGAACCGACAATTTCATCCGGCACAAAGCAGTGTCGGGGGACGGAGCGCATGGACGCAAGGACTTGCGGATCGGCTATTCCGCGTCCTTCAAGATCGAATTTTACTAATTTTTCTCTGGCGGCTTTAAATTTGGGGCTATCCGGAACCAATTCGGCAGTTAAAACAGAAGGACCGAGGAAAATGACGCACAGGCAGAGGAGGATTTTTTTCATGGCCTACCTCCTTATATTGTAATTGATCATCCACCAGGGCACTATGCCACAAAGGATATAATATTAAACTGGCAATCAAATAGTCCAACTGATATCCATCATCCCGTCATTCCCGCGATGGCGCATACGCGTCAACTTAAGGACTTTTGCGCGGGCATCCCGGATGAAACGCAGCGGGTGCTGATCCGCATTAAATCGCCCAATGTGTAGCGGCAGGGTTTATCCCCGCCTGAACGTCGGATCACACCATTCTTCATAGCTCAAATAGGAGAGCGCTCAAGGAAGACAATCACCACGGTCCGGGCGGGGATAAACCCCGTCGCTAGATTATGTCTAATCCCGATGAATTCTGCTTAAGTTGATTCCCATGCGCGAAGGCGGGAATCCAGTAATTGCAGCGCCTTTTCTGAATTCCGGCTCTCCGTTTCATTCTTTGTGTCTTCGTGTCTTGGTGGCCTAACTTTTGGGACTCATGCAAGTCATATATCACAAAAAAAGAATGATTTCATTACGAAAACAAATATCGCAAAATCTCAGAATTTAAAAAAATTTTTACTTTTTCCGAATTTTACTATATATTGATAGATATCATTAGATCGCATTTCAACCACATTCAAAAAAGGAGTGGATGAATGGCTTTATTTGGAAAAAAGGAAAAAGAAGAAAAGATGCCTGCCGCCCAACCGCCGCCGATTCAAAAGGATGTGCCGAAAGCGCCCAAAAAGGCGGAGGCAGCCGAAATGGCCGGGGTTGCGGCCAGGGATACCACCAAAGATACGACCTATCTGGGAAAAAATCTTAAAATCACCGGAAATATATCCGGTGAGGGCAACCTGATTATATTGGGTACATTTGAGGGCGAGTTTGATCTTAGAGGCCAATTAAAAGTCGCACAGGGTGCCGTCGTTAAAGGAAATATCAAAGCCACGGGTGTATCGATCAACGGCAATGTCGATGGAACCATCGTCGCCAGTGAAAGAATACTGTTAGATACGACAGCCTCAATCAGGGGACGTCTTATGACCCCTAAGATTTCCATTCAGGACGGTGCTGTTTTTGACGGGGAACTCCAGATGAGCCGAACACCGGAACAAACGCCGAAAGCTGCAGCCCCTGAAGCAAAACAACAGCCGAAAACACCTGCCGTTTCTGAAATAAAGTAAGGAGAATTATAAATGGACAGAGGCTATGCAAACGGCTCAACCTCTTTATTGAGCAAAGAAGTAAAATTAGAAGGCGACATCCAAGGGAGTGAAAATCTTCAAGTCGAAGGGCGATTTAAAGGGTCAATTAAACTTGCAGGCGATGTACTTGTTGGACCGACCGGCATTGTGGATGCAGACGTCGAAGCGGAGAATATTGTGATTCAGGGACGAATTAACGGCAATGTTACGGCCCGCAAGCAACTCCAGATTCAATCCTCCGGCCGACTGGTGGGCGACTGCACGGCACAATCCATTGACATAAAGGAAGGTGCGCTTTTTGAAGGCCGTTCAAAAATGATTAAATCGTCCGGGCTTGCATCCGGATCCGGTGCGGCGCCTGGAGGCAAGAGTTAGCCGGGTAAGGTTAAAGGAAAAAGGTCAAAGGTAAAAGGCTAAAGGCAGATGGTTCATTATATCTAAATTTTAATTCAGCTGCCCAGTTCACATTTTATTTCTGCCTTCGGCATTTCACCCTTTTTGCCTTAGTCCTTTATCCTTTGGCCTTGAACCTTTTACCTCGTACCTCTATCCTTTCACCTTATTCGTCGGTTCTCCCTCCGCCACCATTTCATCGAGAACTTTGCGTTCCGGAGCATCCGGAAGAATACCTGCCAAATCGGCTTCCAAAACGACGATGCCTTCCTGGTTGCGGTAAATCACCGCCGCCCGGGCCCGGTTATGCGCGTTGATCTCGGTAATGGTGAAAGAGCATTCAATGATGTCACCGAAATAGACCGGCCGTTTGAAGCGAAAATTCATCTCAGAGGCCAGCCATCCGATTTGACCTCCGATCTCGGTAAGCAGGCTGCCCACCAGCAGCCCATGACAAATCCGACCGTTGAAACCTTTTAATTTGACAAAACGTTTGTCGAAGTGGATCGGATTATAGTCGCGGGTAACATCGGCAAACGCCGACATATCCTCTTCCGAGAATCGTCGTGAAACGACAAAGGTGTCGCCGGCAGTCAACCCCTGAATCGTTTTTTGGCGGATCTCAGACATGGCTTTCCATTTGCGGATGAAATTTGAATGGGTGGGACTATACTTTAAACTGGAAGAGGGATCAATAGATAAATGGCGATAGGCGCCCGGCACACGGCTCAAGGCACAAGGAGTGCACTTCATTAGAGGATCGTTCAACTTTCGGAAGATTCGATCGCGCTGCCTTTTATCTGTTTTTTTGGGTTGTCATTATCTTGGTTGCCATCCGGCAATCGATCTTTACAATCCAACGTAGCGGCGGGGTTTATCCCCGCCCATAAAAGCTCCGCCAATTTGTCCAGACTTCCGACCCGGACCATACATAATCGACTGGCTCTTTTACGATCTGTGCACGAACAGGGTTTTCCCAAATATAACAGGCTACATCGGTCAAAGATTCTTCCTTTCTCAATGCGTGGTCGAAAAAGCTTCTTTGCCATAACTTTCGTCCGAGTTCGACGGCACGGGCTTGTGGTGTCAATTTTCCTTTAAATTGTCGGATAAAATCGATTAATCCCTTGCCTTGCAACAGGAAATGGACATGGTCCGGCATAATGCACCAGGCGTAAATCTTTATTTTCATGGCGGACGCTGAATCGTGTATTACCTGTCTCCCTTCCTCGCACAAGTTAGGGTGCAAGCGAAACCATGGGTGTTTGTCATGTGTCGCGATGGTAATAGAAAATGCATGACCTTGATCATATACCGGAAGAGGCAGACGAATATTTTTTCGCACCGGATGACGCTTCATGAGATCATATAAAGACCGACATTGTTTGGTTATCGGTACTGTCGGGCGGGGATAAACCGCCGCCCCTACGGTATGTGCTGGTAGCCGTGTGGCGCTTTCGGGCGGGGATAAACCGCCGCCCCTACTATATCACGCTGCTGGCCGTGTCGGCATGCCCCTTTATTAAGTCGATCACCCTTTTATCGGGTTCAAACGCAAGCTCATGACAGGACACATGTGTTGCAACATTCTCAAAAAAACCCATCGTAAATTCCATACCCGCTGCATCCCAATAGGGTGGAAAAGAGCATTGCAACATCTGAAGCACCGATTCGGCCCTGTTCAGCGGTTGGATCGCGTTCTTTTGGCTGTGACGCAGAAAAAAGATTTTTTCTAATTTGACACCCTCCGGAGAGCCAAATTTGGCCTCGCCGTGCCAGGGAGTGCCGTACATCCGGAATTCCCCATCGATATAGCGCACAATTGTCCGGTCGTCGCTTAGAACGGCCGCCCTTTTTTCCCGGTTCCACATATTGGCCAATGTGCTTTTCCCGGCGCCGGACTCTCCGGTGAACAGCAGGCCGTTGCCGTTGTACTCGATGCCGCAGGCGTGAATGATGGCGCCCTGTCCCTGGGCCAGATGATTTACCATCAGCAATTCCATGGCGGGACCAAAAAAAGGATCAATAAATTTTCCGCCGGGCGCAGCAAAAAAAAGATCGGCCCGGTTTAACTGCCGGGGAAATACAAGCAATCGCCGTAGGTCGGGATGGTGGTCGAAAATATCGATGATGGATTCAGCTCCATTTCGGTGAAGGCACCAGATCGGTTGGCTGTCGAAAACTTTGTCTCCCAACTCCAATTCCGGAGCACCGAGATGCAGATTCATGCGAATGTCGCCGGGGCCTGCGGCAATAAAAGGCTGGTATGCCTGCGGAATATCAAATTCGTACCGCCCGGATTGCCATTCGACAGCTGTCGTTATGTCGCCGATATTGATTTTGAAATTTGATGGCATGAGATGAGAAAAGGCCAAAGGTCCAAAGATAAAGTTGTAAGGTTAAAGGAAAAAGACGAAAAGATATCAAAGCGATGAGTGCTGTGGACTGAGGACTGAGTAGGGTGCCTCGTCCGATTCCTAAATCCCTCACAACTCAGTCCTTAGACCTCAGCACTCAGTCCTGATGTGTTTCTTCTCGGCCTCCTCGCTATCATGCCCTTAATTCTATGAGCTAACAGCTATGAGCTAAAATTACGATCCCGGCCCCTGACAGGGTTGAAATACCGGAGGGCCGCAGCCAACCCCGGAGGGACCCCCAATGCTGGCCGTTTTGCAAACCGCCAGCACGGCGGTTTTGGCGTCCAGCCTAATTTTCTTGATTTCAGGCTTAATATATTTTTTCTTTTCTTTTTCCATAATTAATCCGCATTAATCCGCCCTGGAAAATAGTACGTCCAGCGCTGTAAAATTTTATTTAAACTTAAGGTACTTGTTTGATTGAGGCGCCGGCGGCTTAATGACTCTATGCTGCGCATATATTTTTTCCCCTTTTCCTTTAGCCTTTCTCCTTTAACCTCTTACTTATATTCATCAACTCAATCAACTAAAAGAACTGCTTCAATTTCAATTAAATCATTCACAAACTCACTCAAATCCTCCTCAGCTTCCCGAGGAGACACCTCATATTCCTCTAAAATTTTATCTTTTACAGTTTCCAGTTTTCTTTGCCCATCCAACTGCTCCCAAATAAAAGCACCCATTTGATTCAAACTGTAAATACTCCCCATATCGCCGACGTTATCCTTGATGGGAACCAGGATCGACTCATCCTCGATGCGGCGAAACACAAAATTCTCATTTCTGCGGTAGCTTTGATCCAACTCAATCATTATAAAATGTTTCCTTACCTTGTTTCAGTATATGCAGCCAGTTAAATTTTATCTAATTCTAACACGAACCATACCAAATATCCAGTAACGGAAACATTTTAAGGCGCACGGCTCAAGGCTAACGGCATGAGAGCCGGCGCAAGGCACAAGGCGCAGGGTAAAAGAACCGGCGTAAGGCTCAGGATTCAAAGATCTTTAAGTGATGAGTGCTGAGGACTGAGTATGTTACAATTTACAATTTCCCAATAGCCATTAGCTCAGTCCTCATCCCTCAGTCCTTTCACTTCGTTCCCTCAAGCGAAGCATTCCTCAAGGCCGCCAGGCTGCTCCTCAATCTGCCTGTGGAGCCCCTCCCTCTCTCCGAGCTGCCGCTCTACCCTCCGGGGCGTGGTCTCCTGCGGGACGGAGTCGAACCGGAAGCGAATCCGCTGAAGGTCGGCTGCTTCTCAATCTGCCGAAGGCAGAGCTCCTTAAGCGCATCGCTCTTAGAGGCCGCCAGGCCACTCCTCGTTCCTTTCCCCTTTGACCTTTCGCCTTTCGCCTTGCGCCTCTTGCCTTTTTATTCCCCAGCCACAAGAGCCCGATCAACGCCAATGCTCCCATGACGG
>CAYTBC010000178.1:0-9170 GCA_964435765.1 uncultured Desulfosarcina sp. | reverse complement strand
TGTGCGTGCATCTTTTCCGGTGGGTTTCCGTTTCTTCCTAAATGAGAAGCCGGCTTCGCGAATATAACGGCATACCGGGAAGCCTCCATAGGCAAGAAGGCAGGGTCAAGCATGACTCTGCCTTCTGAATTTCGGCATGGTCTATCCGTCTGTCCTTAACGGTTACCTCCCGGGTGCATGGCTGCCTCCGCCATCCGGATGGAAATGTCGGATTGAACGTGGTCCTATCTTATCAAACGTTTGACATCGGGTTTATCCAGATTGACAGCATCCAGCTGCCAATCGCCCGTCTGATCTTGTTGGCCCGCCAGACGTCCCTGCTTCAGCCAATCCCTGACCCCTTTTTCGGTTAAGTAGGTCATGGCGGCAAATTCGGCGATCGAATATGTTTTTGCGGCAGAGGTCTTCGCTTTGGTTGGTTTTTCCTTTGCGGACGCCGGCGGCTTTTTTTCAGCGGATTTTTTCTTGGCTGCCGGTTTTACGGGCCCACTCAATCCCTTGAGTACCTCGGATTTTAGTTGATCCGCCGTGATCATCCATTTACCGGATTTTTTTTCGGCCGCGATTTTACCCACTTTGATCAATTTTGTGACGGATGAAGTCGCTATGCCTGCCCGGGATGCAAATTCACGGGTGGTCAACAACTGATCTTGCTTTGCCATCTTCACTCCTTATTTTTTTTGCATGTAAGGTAAAATTTTTTGAATTTTATTTTAATTCAAATGGGATTCTCTTGATAATTCCGAAAAATAGCCAAAAAAAATATAGCAGGATAATTTTAAACCTTCAAGGATGATCGCGAAACATCGAATTTGTGATGGAAAGGTTTTGGTCATTGAGTATTGAAATTTGAGATTTATTTGCAATTTGGTGCTTGGGGTTTGGGATTTTAACGCCGTATTCGGGAAACGAAATCGCTTCTATCTGAATCAGTCATTAAAGCGGCATCTGAAATTATCTATTCTTTATGCAGCACCGGCAACCCGCTGAACCGCCAGCATGGTCACATCATCACCCCGGGGGGCAATGTCGATGAAGGTGAACAGATTTGCTCTGATGCGTTCCAGCAACTCGGCGGCGGTGGTATAAGGTTGTTCAATCAATGAACGCAGTCGGCCTCTGGAAAATATTTCGTCCCCAGGCGAACGCGCTTCGGTAACACCGTCGGTGTAACCGATCAACATGTCCCCCGGCTCCATCATGATATGCTCGACATCGTAGGCGGTGTTCGGCCAGAGTCCGACGGCAGGTCCGGTCGGGTCGATTTTCTGTTTGACGCCTTCGGAGTTGACCAGGTACAGCGGTTCGTGTCCGCCGTTGATGTAGTACAGCTTGCCGGTGTCGGGGTTCAGCACACCAAAAAACACGGTGGCGAACATGCTTTCGTCGCCATGGGTTTGGGCGATGTAGTCATTTGTTAACGGAACGGCCCGCAGGCGGATCTTTTGTTGATCGTCACAGGATAAGGGCTGGGTGTCTGCATCCCAGGATTGATTGATTTGCGCTGCGTCTGACGGGTTGAAATAGGCGGCCTGTTCGGCGAACACGCGGATCAGGCTGCGGAATAAGGCCATATAGAGGGCGGAGCCCACGCCTTTGTCACAAACATCGGCGATCACCAGAGCGATGTTTCCGTCGGAAAGTCTGAACACATCGTAAAAATCCCCCGAGACTTTACCGGCCGGAAAAAAAAAGGTCGCAATGTTCCAGTCGGGTAAACTGGGGATGGTGCTGGGCAAAAAATCGCGCTGGATTTTCCGGCCTTTTTCCATTTCAAATTCGATCATTTTGATTCGATCCCACTCGCGCAGGCCCTCAATCATGTGATTGAAATTTTTAGCCAATTCCCCGATCTCATCATGGGTGAATACCGGCGCCGACTTTGACAGATCCCCTTTGGCAACCTCACTGGAAATCTCGGACAAGGTTTCAATGGGTCCGGCGATTTTGTGTGCAAAATAATAACCTAAAAACCGCAGAAAAAACAAAGCCACCAGAAAAAATATGAGTAAATTCTTAAACTGCTTATGCAAGAACCCGGTGATACCTTCGCTGTCCACGCCGATTTTCAGAAAATAGGCATTCGCATCCCGCGGACCGGTGATATTGACGAACAGGGAATGAAGGCCGTTGGCAGACACAATTTTGGCTTCGGCCGGGCGAAAACGATGTCCGAGCCAACGATCCAGCTTATCGGTATAAGGATCTTCAGCGATTCTTTCGGACAGGAGCGTGGGGCCGTCCGGAAAATACAGGCGTTGCCAGGAGGCGCTGTCCAACTTCTTGCTGTAGATTGAAATATCTTTAACCGTGTAGAAGGTTGATGACAGGTCGGCGAGGGTTTCCAACAGGCGGTATAGCTCCGGTTCGGTTTGGTTGATGCCGTTAAAGATAAAATCAGGTTCTGCGCTGTTTTCCAGCTGTGACAGCTGATGGTTGATTACCTTGCTGGTCGAACTCATGAATTGATTTTTGCCGCTGATGGTAAACAGCAGAGACGTAGCCAAAAAGATAATCAGGCCAAAAAGCAAAAAATACATTGTAATTCGCCTTGCCACTGAAGGACGCCAGAAAGAACAATAACATTTTACATGTTCTTTTAATTTCATTGTGGTCACCTAATTAATCATTAATCCGTCCTGAAAAATTACACATCCAGGACTGGAGATTTTTTGATCTAATAATTAAATTTATTGGTATGGAATCAACCTTCCGACCACACGATTTCACCTCCCACGACCGTCATCGTAAAGGGAATATCCGGGATTTCAGCGGGGGAAACCTCCCGGGGGTCGGCCGCCATGACCGTAAAGTCCGCCCGCTTGCCCGGCTCGATGGTGCCGTTGTTGGCTTCATCGAAGGAAAGGTAGGCCGAACCCCGGGTATAGATGCGGATGGCCTCATCGACGGTCAGGGATTCGTCCGGGCCCAGCTTGATGCCGGCAGGGGTTTTGCGCAGCACGGCATCCCGCAGCCCCAGGCGGGGGTCGAGCGCTGCGACCGGGCAGTCCGAACTGCCGCCGATTTTTAGACCGGCGTTGCGCATGCTTTTAAAGGGATACAGCTGATGGGCCAGATTCGGGCCAAAGGCTTCCAGAAAGCCGTCTCCCAGCTCGCTAAAAAAAACCGGCTGTACCGCGATCGGAATGTTCATATCCGCGGCCCGGCGCAAAAGATCTGGGTACAGGCAACCGGCGTGTTCGATGCGGTGGCGCCGGCGGTTGCCGGATTTGGGTCCCAAAACGGCTTCAAAGGCGTCCAGCGTGTCGCTGATACCCGCATCGCCCTGGGCGTGAATGGCGATCTGATAGCCGAGGGCGTTGTACAATTTGACCTTTTCAATCAGCGCCTCCCGGCTTTGAATTTTAAGCCCTTGGCCCTGGGGGGGTGTCAGATAGGGTTGGCTGACGGCAGCGGTGCGGTTGGACATGCCGCCGTCGGCAAATATTTTGATGGGGCCGATCCGCAGCTGGGGGCAGCCGAATCCGGTCTTGATCCGCGAACCGACCAGAGATTCGGCCATGATGTCGTGATTCATGGTATAAATTCGAATTTTAAGCTGACCGGCAGCCTGGGTGTCCTGATATATTTCCAGCGTCTGCGGCGTTACCATGGCATCGGCTGCAAACACAAAACCCTTGCCAGCAAATGATTCCGTAGCCCCGCTGCAAAGTGTGATGCGTTGCTGTCGGGTCATGGCTGCCAGATCATCAAAAAACAGCGTGTTAAAAACATTTGTCATGGCATTATCGTGGAGCACGCCGGTGGGCTCACCGTCGGCCGGATCTTTCTCGATGATGCCGCCCTGAGGAGGTTCGCTCTTACGGTCGATGCCCAATATCTTTAGTGCCAGGCTGTTTAAAACGCAGGCATGAAACGACGTGTGATAGATAATAACCGGGTGCTGTGGACTGACCGGGTCCAGATCCCGGCGGGTGGGGTGTCGGTTCTCGGCCAGGAAATATTCGGCATACCGCGATCCTTTGATCCAGGTGCCGGACGGATGGCTTTCAGTTTCGGATTTGACCCGGGTAAGGATGTCATCCATTTTAGCCGCTTTGGACGCCGACAGATCGAGGCCATCAAGCAGGTAGCCGTAAATCATCAGGTGATTGTGGGCTTCCATGAAGCCGGGAAGCATGACCGCACCCTTCAAATCGACCGTTTCGGCACCGGGTCCCGTGGCGCGGCGCAATTCTTCATCGGAGCCTAAGGCGGAGACCATGCCGTTGGTGGCGCGCAGCGCCGTGCAGACCCTATCCGAATCGTCCAGGGTGTTGATTCTGCCGTTATAAAAGATGACATCCATGACCGCCCTCCTTGAATTCAGGCTGCTGCGAGTTGAGCAGAAACATTTCAGTTCTAAAAAAACGGCCGGTACAGGGATATGATCACACCCACCGGCCGGCAACATTATTATAGATTGGCACCCGAACCCGGCATTGAAACCGTCAGTTTTGCCCGGCATCCGGCGTTATGATAACATCAATGCGTCGGTTAATGGCCCGTCCGCTCTCGGTGGCGTTGGATGCGAGCGGACGCATGGAGCCATAGCCGACGGCGATTATTTTTTCATAAGGCAGGGTCCCGTTGGCCACAAAATACTGGCGCACGGCATCCGCCCTTTTTTGGGAAAGGTGCTCGTTTAAATCCTCCGAACCGGTGCTGTCCGTGTGGCCCCCGATGATGACGTCCGGCTCACCGAAAGTGCGGATGGCGCGCTGAACCTTGCTGAGCAGACCGTAATTTTCCGGCATGATCACGCTTTGTCCCACGGGAAACTGCATGGCTTTCAGCCGGATGATAACCTGATTCTGCTTTTTGTAAACCTCGGCTTCCTGGGGTTTGAAATAATCCTGGATACTGCTGAGTTTTTCATTAAACAACTTTTCGGCCAGCAAACGCTCCTTTTCTTTCTGTTCTTTTAGAGATTGGCCTTCCAGGCCGGCAATTTGCTGTCGAAGTTTTTCGATTTCGTCCTGCTGTTTTTTGGATTTTTCGACCATGAATTCTTGATCGGCATGCTGCGCCGAAACGGTGGCCAGAATATTTTCGAGCTGCTGGTTAAATGATCGGTTCCGCATGTCCGGGGCGCCGAGTTTGTCGGAAGTCTGGTGCAGAATTTCTTCCTCCCACAGGGTGATCTGTTCGGGTTCCATATCTTCGATCTTTTTGCTCTGCTGGGCGACGATGTGCAGTCGCTGGGCCAAAAACAGGGCTTCATCCGCAAGTTGGTGCATTTTTTCCTTTTGATACGGATTTTCAGTGATGAAGGCATCGGCCTCCGCCAGTTTTTGTTCCGCTTGAGCAAACGATTGCGGGGCAATTTTTTGCATGTCCTGTTTTTCGGCCAAACTGATGAGCCGACGGACTTCGCCGATGGTCCGGATCTTAATTGCTTTTAACTCAAGCACCCGAAAACGTTCCGCCACCAGGTTCTGATTCCGCTGGGCGTAATTCAGGTTGTTGTCTTCGATGGCCCGGGTGAGCCCGATAAATCGGCTTTCGGCATCGGCATAATCTTCGCCCAGATTGGTCGCACCGGCTTCGCGCGCCATATCGCGAGCCTGGATGGCTTTCGGCAAAGTGGTTTGCGCTACTTTGGCAATTTCTTCCGCGCGATGGAGCTGGGCCCGTCCGGTAGCGATATTATCTAAAATTTCCGATAGCTGATCCCCTGTATCCAAGCCTTTTTTGGCCGCTCCGAGGGAAGATTCGGCTCTTTCAAACCAGGTGGGGGCCAACACATTGAGCTGATTTTTGCGGGCCAGGGCAATCTCATTGTCCAATTGGTTGATGAGTTCCTGGGGGTTTTCCGATTTTGCAATCGGCACAACCTCAAGTTGAGGTCCGGCACAGGCAAGCAGGGAAAAAACAACGGCCGACAGCATTGCCAGCCAAAAGCCGATATTATTTTTCAAGGGGGGTTTCATCATTTTGTGATCCTCCTTCCAATATACCTGATTTCGTTCCATAATATTTTTTGTTTTTCAATTTGGCAAGCACAAAGAATCAAAATATGCTTTCAACCCTATCCGTTAAAGCTGAAGTTGACGTCATCCGGCAATGGTGCGCTTGACCTTTGACCTTGAGAACCCAAGCATGATATGATGGCCTCTGCCCGGAATTAACGGGTTGGAACAGAGGTGAGCGCCGGTATGAATAATCGTATAATTTTTTCAAACGGACCTAAAAAAAACCGCTGCCTGTCCTGCGGCACATCTGAGAATATGCGCCGCCGCAAGTACTGTTCCATCGAGTGCCGGCAAAAACTCCGCTATAGCCTGAACCTTAGAACCGGCCTGCTCAGAGCCTTGAACACAAGATATGCGACCTTTTATTTTACGGATTCTGTTATCATTTTAGATGTATTGCCGTACGGCTCCGGCGAACTGTTCAGTTACCTCTTTCCGCGATCCCACGACCGCAAGCCGGTCGATGATTACTGTACCATGTCCAATATTTTAGGTAATGCCTGGTGGGCCGAACGAAACCGCACCAACAAGCGCTACCTTGCCACCCAACATCTGCTCGAGAAAGCGAAATCCAAAAATGCCGATTCGGCACCCATTAAACCTTTGGAGGTCAGAGAACCGGTCCGGCTGGCCAAATCTCTGACGTTTCTCAAACTGAAAAAATCCGATCTGAATTCACCGGAACTCAAAAAGAAAATAAAGTCCGCTTACCGCCAGCAAGCCATGCAGCATCATCCCGATCTGGGCGGTGATGCCGCGGTGTTCAGAAAGCTCCATGATGCCTACGTTCAGATTATCAAGTGGTCGGAAAATCCGACCTTCATCCGGCGCCGGGGATTTCCGGAAAAGTGGTTTTATGAAGGCAGCACGAACCGGTGGGTGCAGCCGGCACCTAATTGGGTCAAGTTCTGAAAGCTTTCAGAAGCTGTTGCCAACAGGCGATCATAATCAACCCGAATCTCCTGAAAAGATTTATATGAAGACATGCCGGTAGGCAATCCTTTTTTGGTTATCCAGAAAGCGCAAGCTGCTGAACAGCGTGGTCAAAGAGGACGATCCGGGGCTGCTAAAGAGCTTCACCCGCGAAGAGCTGATCGAGATGATGGACATGCCGGCGGATACAAAATTGATAAATTGATAAGAATTCGCTTTTGAAGAGTGAATCAAGCAAAAAAGCAAGGTTGACAGGGTTGTGTGCCGTGTGGGGATGAGTAACGACATACGGCTCTTTTTTTATTTCCACATCCGGGAATCAAAGGTGAACGACTCCGGATCGCTGATTTTGATGTCTCTGAATTCCGGATGAGTTATATTGGCAATATAGTTGAAACCAATGGGAAGAATGACTGCCGGTACTCGAAGCAGAGCGGATATTTTTGACTTGACCCATTGGGTTCCCAGATTCTTGGTTGAATTGGGCGGGGGCTCCTTGCGCCAGTCTTTAGGAAGAGAGTCGAGTTCAATAATATTAACAGAGACATGATCCGGAATTTCGATCGTAAAATAGACAAAGGGGATATGCAGTCCTTCACGGCCCAAATGAATGAACTGTTCCAGGGCAGCCAGGGAAAGGGTGTCCGATAAGTAAACCACGGACACCCCTTTGTGATTCCAGCGGCCTCCAAAACGCCTGGATCCTTCTCCTGTAAAGGCATCTGAGGCATGTTTTTCCTTGACCACTCGAAAAGCCGTGATCATGAGATTACGCCGTATTCAATGCGGCCCAGAAGGTCTTCAACTTCCCTTGCGCCGGCCTCGGTTCTGATAAAATCCAAGGGGATACGACCGCCTAACCCCACTTGTGGTTGATGCAGCCAGTCCCGAGCAGCCTTGTCGTCTTCAAAGACTTCCTCGGTAAATGAAAAAATGTGGATGAGGCGGTAAAGCCGGTCACTGGCCGAGGCGGACAGTCTTTTTTTCGAACGGCGCAAGCGTGAGAGAGTCCGTTCGCTCACATCGAGAATCCGAGCCAGTTCTTCGTCTGTGAGATTCAAAGCTCTTTTAACATCAGAAACTGAATCCCAGGGAATACCTTCTCGAATAATCTGATCGCAATCAGTATAGCTGGTGACATTGGTTCTGAGGATATTGGATATTTGAGCGGCGGTTTGCATTATTTCACCTCCATGTCGTTTGTCTTAAATATAAAAGACAATTGTCCGAATGTCAAGCCTGAAAAAGGATGCGCAACCCCAATGCACTGTAAATTTTCGCCGCTGCCGGTCCATGCTTTTTTGATAGATCCTGTTTTAGTTCTGTTAATCCGATCGGGCCTTGATTGCAGACTCAAACAACTGCACCGATTTTTTATTCAGCACCTTCACCGCGTTTGCTTCAATTTCAAAGCAAAATCCATAGCTGTCATTGTCCATCCATTTGAGAATATTTTGGACGGTTGCTGCGGTAAAAGTTGGGTTGAAATTGGTTCGGACCAAGGTAGATCGTCGTCAAATAAGACATGAGCTTAAATACAGGGGCGAATTCAAGCCTTAGAACTTACAATTCGAAAAAACATTTCTATGTATTAACTTTCACATCACTCTTAAGGTCGAGATCTTTCAGAATTAGTTTAATATCTTCTTCAAGGATTTCAGCCAGTTTATCATCAACTAAAACAGAAAAATCGACTCCGATCTTTAGGTCTTTCCCTGATCTAAGTTTCGGTAGAATTTTTGTTCCGAGCCGAGAGGCCGGAAACATAAAACAGATCCTTCCTTCCGGTGACTGGATACCCGCTACCAAGTAACCGGTATCCAGCATCGAGCATCAAGCGTCCAGACTATCTCGGAAAGACCGCCCCTTTGTCCGCACTGGACACCATGGCAGCATATCTGGCCAGGTAGCCGCTCTTGATTTTAGGCTCAAATTCGGGCAGGGCGGCCAGCCTTTTTTGAATCTCATCGTTCGACAGCCTTACATCCAGCTTTTTGTTGGGGATGTCGATGTCGATGATATCGCCATCCTTGATGGCGGCGATGGGGCCTTTGGCGGCCGCTTCCGGCGAGACATGGCCGATGGCGGACCCGCGGCTGGCCCCGGAAAAGCGTCCGTCGGTGATCAAAGCCACTTCTTTGTCCATTCCCATCCCGGCCAAAGCGGCGGTGGGCGAGAGCATTTCCTGCATTCCCGGACCACCCCTTGGGCCTTCGTATCGAACGACGATCACATCACCTTTTTTGATTTTAACGTCCATGA
>CAYTBC010000177.1:0-9327 GCA_964435765.1 uncultured Desulfosarcina sp. | reverse complement strand
AAATACATTCCGGTGAGTAAATAAACACCGAACAGCGACGTGACAGCAAAAAAAACCATCCACAGGGCAAATTGCGCCGTGCACACAGCGACGGCACCGATGGCCGCTGCCGTCAGCAGCTTCCAGAAGCTATTATCCTTTTTTTGCTGTTGTCCCATATCACAAATTTAATCATATCGTTGCAAAACCTTTTTAGCGTAGGGTGGGCATTGCCCACCGAGGAAAGCCGAGTGATGCCCTCTTTGTGGGCGATGCCCACCCTACGCGAGATTCGTGGATTACAGGATATTGAATGCTCAGATCATATAAACTCCGGGAACTTTGCGCTCTCTGTGAGATAAAAAAAGGCCAGTTTAGGGCTGTTGTTTGACTGCTTCCTGATATCTCGGTGTTGTTGCGCTGCTTTACCGTGTGGTCAGCCAGACGCCCAGAACCAGGATGCCGATGCCCTTGTCCATCAACCCCATAAACTGGCCCTGCAGCGTGATGGCTGCGCCGCCGATGGCCGCAATAATGATCAATGGTATCATCGCGTTCGCCTCACTCTCCAATCTTAAAAACGTTAATCTGTGTCAGAAGCTGCTTGGACCTGTCTGCCATGGGGCAACCGCATTCCTGTTTTTTTTTCAGCCAGGATATTGACTAAATTGCCGGCAAACATCAAAGCGCCGCCTGCCAACACGAGCCAGTCCAAGGGTTCGCCGTAGAATGCAAAGCCCACCGCTGCGATGAGGGGCAGCCTCAAAAAATCCAGCGGCACCACGTAAATCGCATCCGCCAGGGCCAATGCGCGCGCCATACAGTAGTGACCGCTTAGGGCCGTTACACCTACTACCAGGATCCACGGCCACATCGCCGCCGACGGTGTGGTCCAGTCAAAGATCGAGGTCACAAAGCCCAGGGGCAGTTGGATGAGCGTCATGTAGAAAAGAATCGTCAGCGGCGTATCGACCAGGGCCAGTTTTCGGGTCAGGGTGTGTGACAGGGCGTAGCCCAGAGCACCTCCCAGAACCGCCAAAGAGGCGGGGTTCACAACCGCTATCCCCGGGCGTAAAATTAGAAACACACCCATCACACCGAACGTGATGGCAGTAAGCCGCGCGCGGGTAATCTGCTCACCGAGCAGAATGGTGGCCAACACGGCCGTCCACACCGGCACAGTGAATTCCAACGCGAACACCTCGGCCAGCGGAATTACGGCGATGCCGTAGAACCAACCGAACTGGCCGCCGAAATGGGCGATATTGCGTATCGCATGAGTCTTAAAATGTTTGGTATATATCTGCGTCCAATTGCGGCGCCACAGCATAAAGCCGATGATCAGCAGGCCGATGGCACTGCGCAAGAAAAGAATCTGAAAAGTGGTCAATTGGCCTGACAACTGCCGGCCGCCAATGGCCATGGCCAAAAACGATACCAGCGTTCCAGACATCCACAAAGCAGCAATGACAGCATGACTTCGAGCAGTTTTCATGACGTGCATGTCTCTAAATTATTTTTACCGGAATATCTATGCGCTCTCAAGCGCGGTCTTTTACGCCCGAAAAGCCGGATCGCAGGATCATATCTTGGAACTTCTCCGACATCAAGTCATCATTGCTCAACTATTCGCCCCAGCAAGATAGGTATTTACTTTTTCTGGTGCCTAACCTATATTCGTAGCGGCCTTAAACCGCCCAGCAGAAAATTCAGATACAGAAACTGATATGATGAAGCGCGTAATGACAGGCATCGGGTTGATCGGCTGCCTCTGGATATTTGCCGGATGTGCAGAGGTGATGGTCCCCGGAACCATTGCCGGAGGAGGAGAGTATTATCGATACACGACCGGCGGTGTCGCAAAAAGAACATTTGTGAGCAATGTCGGCCAGGTCACGGCGGCGGCCCGCAAGGCTTTGAAGACCATGGATATTCTATATGATTATACAAGCCGTGAGGATACCGAGACCGAGATAAAAGCCTCAACGGATGAACTCGATATTACAATATTCCTGACGCCGATCACTGCCGCCACTACTCAAGTCCATGTGAGTGCAGCAAAAAACAGCGTATTCAATGATAAGCCAACAGCAGATGAAATTCTGGACCAGATCAAGCTCGAGTTGGAGCGTAACTCCGCGCCGGCCAACACTTTCCCCAAGGTTTTCGTCAAAAATAACTGCCACAGCGCCGTCGATATCATCGTCTACTATCTGGACGGTAAAAATGGACCGGCAATCTGGCAAACCCGCGGCTGGTTTAGCGTAGCACCTGGCCAGAAGAAATACGTTGCCGATACTCACAACCGCTATATATACTTTTATGGTGAAACACGATCCGATGATAAAACGATTTGGACTGGAAAACTTCCACAATGGTTTGAAGGCCAACGCTATAACTTTTTCAGGGTGGATATGGGAACCGCGTTGGTGGATTACACCCAGGCGTTCAGCTGCGACTAGGGGTGTTCCCCGGAAATTTATTAAAAGGGCCGAACGGGATACCTTGACGACAGCGGTGTTTTAGAATGCGAAAAATTACAAGCTTCCTAAATTAGATCTAGACCGCCGTCATGCGGCCGCGCCCTCAATTATGACGGTGAGCATCGAGACCGAACCACCGTCGAAGCCCTCGACCGGAAACCTGACCCGATCACCATCTTTCCTGAGAGCCATCACATAAAGCAGCGGCAGGTAGTGGTCCGGTGTGGGGGCGGCCAGCATGGCATCATGTCCCAGACTTTCGTAGTCGATAAGCGGCGCATCGTCTTGTGCGAGCAGCAATTCACGCGCTTTTTTTTCGAACCGAACCGCCCAAACCAGCGGCTGGACATCGCGACGGCCCCATGCATAGGCATGCAAGTTGTGGACGAGGTTGCCGCTGCCGACAATCAGCACCCCTTCATCGCGCAATGGCGCCAGCCGTTTAGCGATATCATAATGAAAGGCGGCCGGCTGCGTCTTGTCGATGCTCAGCTGCACCACTGGTATGTCGGCCTCGGGGAAGACATGGCACAAGACCGCCCAGGTTCCGTGGTCCAGGCCCCAGCTTTCGTCGGGCCGCACCGGCAGCGGTAAAAGCAGTTCCCGGATGCGCGCAGCCAGATTCGGATCACCGTTTGCCGGATATTGGATCCGGTAAAGCTCCGGCGGGAAACCGCCGAAATCGTGGATCGTTGGTGGGAAGTCCATGGCAGTGACCCGGGTGAACGGTATATACCAGTGAGCCGATACTGCGAGCACCGCCTTGGGTCGCGGCACGGCGGCACCGATTGCAGCCCAACCCTGGGTGTATTCATTTTTGAGCAGAGCGTTCATCGGGTTGCCGTGCCCGAAGAAAATGACCGGCATACGCGTTGCCATATACATATTCCTGTTGTATTTTTTTATTGGTACCAAATAGTCCGGGTTACAATCTTAAAAGTAAAATTTTTGCATTTCGTGATAAAGAAATTTTCTCGCAAAGCCGCAAATCCCGCAAAGGTAAATTATTAAGGTAACCTTGGCGTCTTAGCGAGATACCTTTTGGGTTCCGGTTGATCCGGATGAGAGGTTATCTGAGAAAAAAATACCGGGGTGAGTTAGCCGCACCCAATTTGCAGAGACGCGCTGAATCAGTTCCGGCCAGATTTCAGAGGGTTTGCGGTCGAAGATGGTCTCAGCATCGGCTTCCAGAACATGCCAGTCTTCTCTGTCACGTTCGTGTTCAAGCTGTTTGGGTGCCCAGCCGACATAGCCAGCAAAGATTCGGAACCTATCGTTGTGGTCCGGCGTTTTTATCAGGCGCTGGAGCACTTTTTGGCTCGAGCTGAGGTAGACATCGCCGAAAACCGGCATGGAATCTTCCGGCGGCGCTGCAGATCGTACGAGAAGCAGCATCCCGCTGGGTTCAACAGGCCCCCCCAGGTACAGCGTCTCCCGGCTTTTGTCCAATTCTTTAACATCCGGAAATACTATGGAAAGCTTTACCTGCAGCGGTCGATTAATCACCAATCCCATGGTCCCTTCCGGTCCGTAACGAATGAGAAGCACCACCGTCTCACGAAAATTCGGATCCATGAGCCGCTGGTCGGCCACTAGAAACATGCCTTGCGCCAATTCCTTTTCAGCCTTCCCGTTGCCGTAGCTCGGCCAAGAGGCGGCTCTTTTTCTGTGCCCGTGCTTCTCCAGGACCAGCGCTGCTGCAACCCAAGAGGCACTCACTAAAAGTAAAGCCGACAGAATCAGGATGATCAACAGCGAATGAGATACAAGACGTTTGGGACTTTGCACTTTTTTTACTCCGGCGGGTTTCAAATCCTTTACCCCCTTTTATCCGAAACGACATAAGTTTCTGCGTATACCCCTCTTAGATAAGTATACAGATTTATGCAACGTTAAGAATAAATTGGGGACGACTTTTTAAATATCAAGGTTTGGTTTGAATTTTTATCCGGCGTACGAGCTTGATTATCGGATCCAAGGACATATTTTTACCTAAGTTGAGCAATTCCTCTATACGAAGATTGGTACAATAGCCCGTTCTGTGCGGGCGAGGGTAAACCTCGCCCCTACCTAACAGGTTAAGCAATGTATCGTAGGGGCGGGCCTTACGCCCGCCAGGATTGGGTGCAAGTACCTGAAAGCCGGGTATAAGTAATGTCTTCACCATGAAACGAATGCAGCAAATACTCATAGGCTCCGCGATTGCCATCAGCATTTTTGTCGTTTTTGCTGTTTGCTGGCATTCAGTTCAGGAGATCCACTATTTAAAAACCTTTTATCCTAAGCACTTCAGCGTGGAAGAAGCCTTTTACGCCAGCGCAGTTGAGTTGGTCAAAGTCATCATCATTAGTCTGCCGTTCATCTTGGTTGCAGCTTGCGGTATCCGGCTGCTGTGCTGTTTGAAGAAGGGTGGAAGGTAGGATTTATACCATTGCAAGATGGCCCGCGCTGCGTCAAGGGGACATCCTCAGGTCTCCATTTTGCGGGTGAGGAGTTCCCCCTTTGGAACTCCCCATGGTTTAAATCAGGGTAAGACTTTTTATCTGCGGCGCCTATTCATTTTTCATGGGCGCCTGTTCCTTCATCATCGTGTCGCTTTCCTTTTTCTTGGACGCATCTTCCTTCATCATCGTGTCGCTTTCGTTTTTCATCGGCGCGTCCGCTTTCATCATCGTGTCGCCTTCGTTTTTCATCGGCGCATCCGCTTTCATCATCGTTTCACCTTCCTTCTGCATTGCGCCTTCCGATTGCATTGTCTTTTGCGATGCCTCAGGGCCCGCACAACCGGATGAAAGCATCAAAGAGCCCATGAATCCGACCAGCAACATCCCTAAGAATAACTTTTTCATGATTTTCTCTCCTTTCCATTCGCAAATTAAAGACCGATATTTTATCGCTCTGAACAATGACAATAGTTAGAATATGTCACGAAACCATCACCGGAAATTCATAATTTTATAACAAAAGAAAACCGCAATCGGGATCATTGCAGAAAAAGGATGGATGCCGTAAACGCACTTTGGATCCCAATAATATTTTCAATCCCGGCAAGATATTTACGGTTGATAGGCGAATAAATGAGTTGAGCAGGGAGGAGGGGAAAGTGATGTCGCTAACGCCCCACCCATTCTGACTTCAGGTGGTTTGATAGGTTAGCGACCTTGAGGCCTTAAATCCGCGGATATTTAGGACAGGTGGTGTTGAATAAATTTCAGGGTCTCGCGGGCAATCAGTTCTTTATCGTAGTCGAGGGTGGCCACGTGATAAGAGTTCTCCAACCACAGCAGGCGTTTTTCTTCAGCTTTGATGTGTTCAATGATAAAGGGCGCATTGGCCGGCACTACGATATGATCGTCGCGCGATTGGATCACCAGGGTGGGGCATTTCACCCGGGGCAACAGCTCGCGCGTGACACTCATCAGCGCATAGATTTGCCGGATGGCAAGCACCGGAACATCTTCATAGGCCAGTTCGGTGACGCCGGGCTTTTTGATATCCCCGCCTACGCCGGGCACCGCGGCGGGCGCACCGGCCATAAAGGCCAGGCCGGCCAGATCCGGATTGTTGACAAACAGGGCGCCGTTGACCGGGATGGCCCCGCGGATGACATCCGGGTACATCGCCGCTATATACAGGGTCAACGTTCCCCCCATTGAAAGGCCGGTTATGTAAATCTTCGAACATCGCTCCTGCAGTGTCTGCAGACCCGCTTCCACACTTCGAATCCAATCTTCGGCCGAAGATCGGGCCATGTCCTCCACCGAGGTGCCGTGGCCTTTCAGCCGCGGTCCGACGACCGTCAAGCGACCCTCGTTGGCCAGAAATTCACCCAGAAAGCGCATGCTCTGGGTGGTTCCGGTAAATCCGTGGCAAACCAGACACCCGACTTCGCCCCCTTCGAAAAAGAAAGGCTCCGCCCCCGTCATGACTTTTTTCTCAGACATTTTGATTGACTCCTTTCGGAAATTGCTATCAGTTGGTTTTTTTTTGCGGCCAACCTATACGGAAAATAGCTTTTTAACCTGCCGGGCGACCTTGACCACGGCTACCGAACACTCCGAGCGCCCGGCAATCTGCGATGAGAAGGAGCCCACGGCCACACGCTCCAGTAACCTGACCTTGGTGGTTCCCACGATGAGCAGATCAAAATCGGCGGAGCGTTTCACCAAAAACTCCAGCGGCTCGTCGGAACTGGCCAGTTCGATGCGATACAGCGCCCGGGCGGCGTGCCGTTGGATGGCCTCAACCAGGATCTTACCGGAATGGGACTTTTGCTCGCCGGTATAATTGACCGGCAGGACGTTCAGAAATGTGATCTCACCGCCGAAGCGGTCTGCCACAGCACCGGCCAGCCGGACGATCAGGTTCAGATTCAGGCTGCTTCCCAGCGAGACCGCGATGCGCTTGGGCGTGAATTCGCCTCGCAGCTTTAAAAGGATGGTGTCGGTACGCGCGTGGCTGAGAACCTCCTCGATGAGCTGCAGGGCTTGGGGCGTTTCCGTGCCCGCATAGCCCATGACTATCAGGTTGCAGCCCTCTTCTTCGGCCGCATGTACAATCCCCTTGGCCAGGTTGCGCGACACGCGCACCACCGGCTTGAGCCGGACGCGGTCGAGTTTGGGCAGATTGGTGCTGCGATCCAGTATTTGAAGCGAGTCCTCGGCGCTGCCCAGGGCCGAGTAGAAATCCATCTGGTTCGGGGTCTCCACCACGGTCAGCACCACGATTTCCCCCCCATGATCGGCCAGCAGGGCATCGGATATGCCGAAAAGAGCCGATTGGGTCTGGGGGTTGGCCATGGGAACCAGGATCCTTGAACCGACGTGAAACATCGAGCTTTGTTCCCCGGTGAGGACAACGCTCATGCCGGTCCGGGAGCGGATCTCCCGTCTGCGCGAGTAGAACAGGTAAATCAAGCCACCGATGGCGGTAAGCTGTAGGCCGAAGAGAATTGAAACCCAGTCGATGGTCAAAAGAAGACCCAGGTTGGCGACAAATGCCAGCTCGGGAATATGGCGTTTAAGCCGGCCGGCGGGTGCCGTGGTTTCGGATTTACGGTAGAGCCTGCGCAGGGCCAGGGAGATCGGGAGCAGAGAGGCCAAAAAGCAAAAATTGGCGGATTTGACGATGAATGTCAGATTCGCCGATACCACGGAGGCGGCCGTGACGATGGCCCCGGCCCACAGGGCCGCCGTCGGGGTCCGGTAGGTAGAATGGATGCGGCCGACGATGGTGGGTAAAAAACGGTCTTTGCCCATGGCAAAGATTTGTCTGGCCTGGGACATCAGGGTGCTGTTCAGGGCGGCGGCGGATGCCAGAACCCCACCCAGGACAACCAGCAGCCATCCGGCCCGGCCGAGGCCGGTCACCGCCACATCCACCAACGGCGCCTTCGATCCGGCCAGGGTTGCCCACGGCACCACCATGACGGAAACCAGGGCCACCGCGAGATAGAATATAAGGCTGACAAACATTGCCAACAGCATCGCCCGCGGCACCGTTTTGGTGGGGTTGACGATTTCCTCGGCATTGTTGGCAATCAGTTGATAGCCGAAAAAGGAAACGTAGATGATGGCGATGGCCCCGCCCACACCTGCGATGCCTTTGGGGAACATGGGGGTGAGATGCCCGGGGTCGGCGCTGGGCAATGAGAAAATAATCAGGATCAAAAGCACCGCCAAGTTGCCCCAGGTGAGTACCTTCTGCAGTCGATCACCTTTCCGGGTACCCCAGCAGTTGGACAGGGTGAGCATGGCGATGACTGCCACGGCGATACCCTTTAAAACCGCATCCGGAACAGGCCTGCCGAGAATAGAAGCCAGGTAATAGGCAAAACCGGTGGCGTAAATGGCGCAGGCGAAGATACTGCCCAGTGCCAGCAGCCAGCCGGTGATAAAGCCCCAGAAACTGCCGATGGCGTTGTAGGCGTAAGCATATCCGCCGCCGGTCACGGGTACTCTGCGGGAAAGCTCGCCATACATGAGAACGGATAGGAGGCTGAGCAGTCCGCAAATCAGGTAAGAAAGCCAGGCCCCCGGTCCGACCTCACCGGCGGCAAGCCCGATCAGGACATATATGCCGGCCCCCATGAGGGCGCCAACCCCCAGCGTGGTGGCCCCCAGCAGGCCCATTGTGCGTTCGAAACGGACGGGTACGATCTTGCGCTTGAATATTTCGTGAAGGCTTTCCGGCACCGAATTTCTCCTCATAATTTTTCGCAAATCTGTATGCTTTTAGCCTTTTAAAAAATTAGTTAGCCACGAATGGACACGAATAACCACGAATAAGGATAATAGGCGAAATCAGGGTTATTTATATTGAAAACTAATTTCGTGAAAATTCGTGGCTTCTTTCAAACAGCTAAATTATTAAGTAAATCTTAATATCCCGAGCGGCCTTTTTTTCCGGCTCCGAAAGCACCGGCTCCGAAAGCATCATTCTTCTTGCGCGGCCATTTTTGTTAACTGCTTCAGGACGCTTTCAAGCTTTTCCAGTTCTCGGCCGTACCCGGCCCAATCCCCTTGGCGCAGGTACTCCTTGGCATTATTGTAGTATTTCAGCGCCTGTTCTCCGAAACCGGAGATTGCTCCGGAGGCGGGCCCTTTAGCGAAACCATCGTCTTTGGCGGTCATATTACCTTCAAGCACCCGGTTCAAGGCTTGGTCAAGTTTTTCCTCCATTGCAACCCGGCCGCCGAGGGCCACAATAACCCGTTTCAGCTCCGGCAGGGCCGCAGTCGATGGGACCCCTTTCCGGGCCGGTCGGGCCGGCTGTTGCTGCTGGGATTGCCCGCTTTTCGGGGCAGGTGCTGCTTGGGCTTCCCGCTGCGGCTCCTGCTGGGCCTCCAGATAAATCGGCTCCACAT
>CAYTBC010000176.1:7843-9408 GCA_964435765.1 uncultured Desulfosarcina sp. | reverse complement strand
CATCAAAAAAATGACCAACCGGGCCAAGTGCGCAGCCTTTGTTAAAAACGGGTCCTGTGGACTGGCCAGTGTGGGTGTGGCCGGTGAAGGCTATACGTCATTCCACATTGCTACCAACGGTGAGGGACAAACCCGACCCCGGATGTTCACCCTGATCCGGCGATGCGTTCTGGCTGACGATTTTCGCTACCGATATGGAGCGTGAGGAAATGAAAATTGAAGATTGGAGGTATTCTATCGTTTTTAATGGATCTACCATCTTCATTCTTCAATCAAAAGGGACTTTATATGGCCATCGATAAAAATCAGATTGAAATCATCGTTGAAAAAGTTATCAAGGAACTAGCCGCTTCCTCCGGAGGCACGGGTGCCAGGACTCCGGCGGACAACTCCGACGGCGTCTTCCAGCAGATGGAAGATGCCATCCAGGCGGCTGTTGCCGCCCATCGGCAGCTGGTGCAGCTGCCGCTGGCCGTCCGCGAAAAAATCATCCAGGCGATCCGGGATACCGGCTGGGCCAACCGCGAAGAATACGGCCGCATGGAACTGGAGGAAACCGATCTGGGAGCTGCCGCAGGCACGGTGCTGAAATTGGAAACCGCCTGCGGCGTGCCTGCGATGGAGGATTTGAAGCCGGAGGTTTTCACCGGTGATCGGGGTGTCACCATCAATGAAAGAATCCCGGTGGGAGTGATCGCCGCCGTCAACGCGGTCACCAACGCCGCACCGGGCATTGTTCACAACGGCATCATGATGCTGGCCGGCGGCAACACGGTGGTCAACAACCCCCATCCGAAAACCAAAATTATCTCCGCTCGGGTGGTCAAAGATCTCAATCAGGCAATTGTCGCCGCAGGCGGTCCGGCCAACTGCGTCACCACCGTCGCTGAACCGGACATCCCCACCGCTCAATTCCTGATGACTCACCCTCTGATCAACATGATCGCCGTCACCGGTGGGCATCGGGTCGTGGAATTCGCCACCAAAACCGGCAAACGGGTGCTTGCCGGCGGGCCGGGCAATCCTCCGGTGGTGGTGGATGAAACCGCCGACCTGGATCATGCCGCCCGCTGCATCATTCGCGGGGCCTCATTCAGCAACTGCACGCCCTGCTCGAGCGAAAAGGAAATTTTCGTGGTCGATTCGGTTGCAGATCGATTGAAGGAGCTGCTGATCCAATACGGGGCCTACGAACTCAGTGCGCCCCAAGGAGAAGCCCTGGTTAAAGAAATATTCAAAGAAATTAATCCGGGCCGGGTGCCCAGCGTTATCAACCTGGACCATATCGGCAAACCGCCGAGTGCTATTTTAAAGCGCACCATCGGACTGGATATACCGCCTGAAACCAAAATTGCCATTCTCGAAACCGATAAAGAACACCCGCTCATCTGGACCGAGCAAATCATGCCGATTTTACCCTTTGTGCGCTGCCGCGACGCCAAAGAGGCCATGACCATGGGAGTAGCGGCAGAACAGGGTTTACGGCATACCATTGTCTTTCACTCCAATGACCTTAACAATCTGGCCTTCATGTCGAGCATTGCCGACGCCTCGCAGTTTGTCAA
>CAYTBC010000176.1:0-7743 GCA_964435765.1 uncultured Desulfosarcina sp. | reverse complement strand
TTCCAATACGCATCAGCGAGGAACCGAGCTGTGGATTTAAAAAAAAGACAAAATTTTTCGTCCGGCGCACCCCTTGAGGATAAAATCGGCTACAGCCGGGCAGTCAGGGTCGGTAATTTTGTGTTTGTCGGCGGTACCACAACGACGACCTCCGAGGGTGTGGTTGAAGCCGAAGGTGACGCCTACGGACAGACTAAAATTATTCTGCAAAAAATTGAAAAGGCGCTGATAAACGCCGGTGCCAGGCTATCCGAGGTCTACCGGGTCCGGATCTATGTGACCGACATCGCCCGGGCTCAGGAATACCTGCGGGCATATGCGGAATATTTCAAAGAAATCAAACCGGTGGTAATCATGGCCCAAGTCAGCGCTCTGGCAAGACCGTCCCACCTGGTTGAAATCGAAGCCGACGCCATTATCGGATCCTACCTGGTGCGTAAAGGTTAAGGAATTTGGGGGCTTCACACCCCATCTCGGTTTTTTCGCAAAGCTGAAAAGGCGGCCATCGATGCCATCACCTCCGCGGATGAAATGGTCGCCCTTTTGGATGAGCTTCTTATTTACAACAACCGCTGGTGGCTCTGGCTGGACAGCTCCATTCCCTGGTTTGATCTTGACGGAAAACTCCAGGAGTAATTACTCCACCCTGTTCTCCAGCCGCGGCAGCAGAATCTGGCCAGGGTTTTATTGGACCGGTAACTATCGGAAAGCGACAGCCGTAAAATGCCCTCACTGTTTGACACAACCCGAATAAACGATTTGAACCTGTCGAATCGTTTTATTCGTTCGGCCACCTGGGCGGGTCGGGCCGACGCAAGCGGTGCCTGCACCTCGCGCCTGATCGACCTGATGGTTGAACTGACCCGCGGCAAGGTGGGCTTGATTGTCACCGGCCACGCATATGTGAGTGCAGACGGTCAGGCAACACCACGGCAACTCGGCATTCACCGCGATGCACTTATCGGAGATCTAAGCCGGATGACCGGCGCGGTTCGGCGGGAGGGCGGCCGGATTTTCATCCAGTTGGCCCATGGGGGGTTGAGATCCGATCCCAAATTAAGCGGCCGGCCACCTGCAGGCCCCTTTGTCGCGCAGGATATTTTGGATGGCAGCGGTCGGCAGATGACCGTCAAGGATATCCACGGCGTTGTTGAAGCCTTTGCAGCGGCAGGCTTGCGGGCTAAAACAGCCGGTTTCGACGGGGTTCAGATCCATGCCGCCCACGGCTATTTGCTCAGCCAATTTTTATCTCCGGCCTTCAACCGGCGCAAAGATGAATACGGCGGCAATGTTGAAAATCGCGCCCGCATTATCATGGAAGTGTACCAAGGCATTCGCCGGGCCGTCGGGGACAATTATCCGGTTTTCATCAAACTCAATACGGAAGATTTTCTTCAAGACGGCCTAACAGTTGAAGATTCTCTGCAGATCGGCGCCATGCTGGACCGCGCCCGAGTGGACGCCGTCGAGTTGAGCGGCGGCACCCAATTTTCCGGAAAGTTCAGCCCCTTTCGCAGGGAGATCACATTTGAACGTGATCAAGCCTACTTTCGAAAAGCCGCCCGCGCATTAAAAAAACAAATTACGGCACCGGTGATCCTGGTCGGCGGCATCCGCTCCTATCTTTTAGCCGAACGTCTGGTGGATGAGGGCTATACGGATTACATCGCACTGAGCCGGCCGCTCATTCGCGAACCGGGATTAATTGCGCGCTGGCACTCCGGTGATCTTCGCAAAGCGACCTGTATTTCCTGCAACGGGTGCTTCGGCGCCGCAAGGTCTGAACGCGGTATCTTTTGTGTTCTGGACAAACCGGAATGATGTCCTGACCTAAATTGTGCGATTTCAATAAGAAGACATGAGAAAATGTTTAAGATAGAAAATAAACCTTCACCTTGCGCCTGGAGCCGCTTCTTAATATGAGAATACAACTTATCGAACACGACCCGGAAGACTTCTCCCGCACCAATATTTCTTTTTGGGCGGCCAAAAAAGGATACCGGGTTCATCAGATTTACGTTTGCAACCACGAGGCCTTGCCCGCCCTGGATGAGTTTGACTGGCTGATGGTGATGGGCGGGTCGCAACACGCCTGGGACGAGCAGGGAAACGCCTGGCTGGAGGAAGAAAAAAGGTTTGTCGGTGAAGCGCTGGCTGCCGGCAAACCATATCTGGGCATCTGTTTCGGGGCCCAAATCCTGGCGGAGGCCCTGGGTGGCAAGATATTCCCCAATAAGTACCGCGAAATCGGCTGGCATGAGGTCTCATTGACCCGGCAGGGACGGGAATCCTTTCTTTTTAAAAATGTACCCGATTCCTTTGTCAGCTTTCACTGGCACAGCGACCACTTCTCCCTGCCCCGCAGCTGCACCCGGCTGGCTTCCAGCAAGGCCACCGAAAATCAAGCCTTCATCAGCAGCGACCGGCCGGCGGTGGGCCTTCAGTTTCATCCCGAATACACCCGCGAGATGGTTGCGTATTATGCCGAAAAACACAGCCAGGATTGGCTGTCGGACGTATTTGTCACTCCCAAAGAGCAGGTTTTGACCCGAACGGAAGAGATTCCGGATACGTATTGGCTGATGGAGGCTTTGTTGAATAACATGGCCGTAGAATTTGAGGCAGAGTAACAGTCAAATAGCAATCCTTTGCGTAAGGAAGGAGGCCAAAATGTGGGCAGATTTAGTTATAACAAACAGCCAAGTCATCACCGTCGACGAGGACTTTAGCATCCAACAGGCCGTCGCGGTAAAAGACGGGAAAATTTTGGCGGTCGGCAGCAATGATGATATTAAAGCCTTCATCGCATCCGCAACGAAGGTTTTAGATCTAAAAGGCAAACCCTTATTACCGGGCATTAACGAATCCCACATGCACGCACCGTTTTTCGGGGCCAGCCGGCCGCCCTTGTCCCTGGATTTAACCTTCCCTGCGGTTCAATCAATCCCTGACATGGTCGCTGCACTGCGCAAAAAAGTGGCCGCGGTTAAACCTGGGGAATGGATTCGCGGTTTCGGCTGGGACCAGAGTTCGCTTGAAGAATGCCGCAAAGATCCGGCCAAACTGCCGCGCAAATGGGACCTGGATGCCGTCTCCCCCGATCATCCGGTCGCTTTTACGGATTTCTCCGTCCACACCCTGCTGGTCAATAGCAAAGCCCTCGAGTTGGCCGGCATCACAAAGGATACCCCCGATCCGCCTTCAGGTGAAGTCGAGCGGGACGCCAATGGCGAGCCGACCGGAATTTTCAAAGAGCCCGGTGCCCAAGCGCTGGTGGCAGCGCATGTACCGCTTTTAACCCGGGAGGAAAAAAAGACCGCCCTGCTGACGACCCTCAGTCATCTGAACGCCAATGGCGTGACAAGCTTTACGGATGCCGCCATCGGACCCGGCGGTGAAACGTTTCTTTACGGGGTGATGAGCGCGGAATTTGTACATCTATATCAGGAGTTGCTGGCCGAGGGCAAATTAACGGCGCGCGTCGCTGTCTTGCTGCTCTTAGGCGATTACGGGGCGCTGACTTACGAAGACTTGGAAAACGGACTTAAAACCTTTAAGGTTCCGTCCGCGGTCGACAAAACCCGGCTGCAGTTTCCGGGGGTCAAGATTTTTGCCGACGGTATTCCACTGACCTACACCTCCTGGATGAACGAGGACTACGTTAGCGGCAACGCGGGTCACGGCCGGTCGGTCATCCCCGGCCAAACCGATGATGAGCAGCGTGCCAATCTGATCGAGATGATCAAACTGGTGCACCGGCATGGTTATCAGATCGGGCTGCATGCCACGGGCGACCGGGCCATCGATGCCGCCGTCGACGGCTTTGTCAAGGCCATGGAAGAAGTTCCCGGCGGCGATCCCCGCCACTACATCATCCACGGCGATTTTATCAGCAAAGACAAAGCCGGCGTCTTAGCCCGACATAACTGTGGTATTGCGATGCAGCCTTTCATCAGTGTCATGATTTCAGACTTTGAGCCAACGGTGGTCGGCGAACACAGGGCCGCATATGAATGGCCGACCCGCACGGTCCTGGATGCCGGCGCCAATCTGACGAGCAACTCCGACGCGCCCGTCACCTACCCCAACTGGCGAATGGGAGTTCAGGCCGCCGTGCTGAGAAAAGGGCTTGTGTCCGGCACGGTGAGCGGGCCGGAAGAGTGCCTCACCGTGGAAGAAGCCATTCGAACTTACACCATCAACGGAGCCTGGCAAGATCATATGGAAGCTGTTAAAGGATCTGTCGAAGTGGGTAAGGTCGCTGATTTTTGCATCATCGGAGATGATATATTGACCGTGGACCCTCACAAAATCGGTGAGATTCCCGTATTGATGACCATCGTCGACGGCAAGATCGTATTTGACGAAAGCAGCGGCATTTTTGGCTGAAGGAGAAATGAATGGAAATAGAGGCCGATGCGGTCATCGGGTCTAGCCTGACTTCGCGGTTGACATAACCGCCCCTTATATATTAGACATTTTCTAAAACACTGGATACGGATCAGCCATTAAATACTATTCAATTTTATCTCATTCTCTTCAGGCATAAGCATTTAATCACACGATCAGGAAAATGCGATAATTTTGCTGATGTTTTCCGGTTATACAAAGGAGGAGGTGATGACCAAGGATTTAACCCGATAAAATCCCATCAAAATCAATAAAGGAGGTAAAAAAACATGAAACGTGTATTTCTATTGATTGCTTTATCCATGGCTGCAATTTTCGCCATTACCCTGTCAATCGGCACCTTAAACGCTGAAGCAGCCGATAAGGTGTTTCGCCTGAAAATCCAATCCGCCTACCCGCGC
This sequence comes from uncultured Desulfosarcina sp., assembly GCA_964435765.1. Classification (GTDB taxonomy): domain Bacteria; phylum Desulfobacterota; class Desulfobacteria; order Desulfobacterales; family JAFDCJ01; genus JAFDCJ01. The sequence goes on along the minus strand of CAYTBC010000176.1, from coordinate 2,932 downwards.
GGCGATCTTTCCATGGAGTTGCTGAAAGATTTCGCGGCAACGGCCAATAAACTCAGCAAAGGGCGAATCAAAATACAGGTATTCGCCGACCCAGAGCTGGTTCCGGCTGAACAACTGTTTGAGGCGACCCAAAAGGGAACCCTGGATATGCTGCACGCCGTCGCGGCAATGTGGGGCGGCATTGTCCCGGTCGGCGAAGTCGAATTTGGTCTGCCCTATGCCTACAATCTGCCCGGCGAACCGGATGTTTTCACCGCCGGCAAGATGATCCGCGATCTGTTTTTTAATACCGGTTATGTGGACTTGCTGCGCGGGGAGTATGCCAAACACGGTCTCTATTGGTTGGATGTTCATTCATACGGCCCCATTTTCACCATGTCCACCAAAAAGGTCACCACCTGTGATGACCTGAAAGGCCTAAAAATCAGGGTTGAAGGATCCTGGGCCGATTATTACAATTCCCTGGGGGCTCACGGAACCTATATCAGCGGAATGGAAGCTTATATGGGATTGAAGCTGGGCACCATCGATGCTTCCCAATGGGATGTTAGTGCCGTCACCGGCTTGAACTGGCAGGAAGTCGCACCCTACCGCATCCTGGGTGGACAGAATGATGTGGTTGTGGGTCAGATCCTATTTAATATGAAATCCTGGAATGCACTGCCGGATGATCTTAAAAAGGTGATGGCCGATGCCGCCGAGGATTATTTCAATAAACTGCTCAAGATCTATGATGGTGAGCTGAAGAAAGTGGACCAACTGGTCAAGGCCGGCAAGGTCATCAATAGCCCCATAGATGATGCTTGCGATCGCCTGCACGAAGAGGCGGCCCTGGCACTCTGGGATAAAATAGGTGAAAGAGATCCCGCCGCTGCCAAAGCCATCGGTATCATCAAAGATTGGAGAAAAACCCTGAAATAAAGAATGCACCTGCTTTTAAAAATCACGCAGATTTCTCCAAAAATCTTAACCGAAAATAGCCGGGAGGGTGCATGGGCACCCTCCGGGTGTTTTGACCCCGTTCAACGGGATTTTGTTTGTTCGCTTTGACGTCTGGATGTTGTCTAAACTAAACTAATTTGAAATCCCAAAAAAGGGCGGCTGCAATGAGTCAAATTGTCGATAAAGTTTTTGGCTGGGTTGATAAAGTGGTTGAAAGGTCCAGCAAGATTGTCTGCTATCTGGTCTTTGTGATCATGGCTATCACCGCCATCGATGTTACCGCCCGGTATGTCTTTAACAATCCGCTTTTGTGGGGTTGGCTCTTGAATAGGCTATTGTTCGGTGTTTTCATCCTCTTTGCCGGTGTCTATACACTGTCTAAAGGCGAACACATCCGTATAGAAATCTTTTACGACCATTTTCCGCCCAGGATTAAAACGATCGCGCGTTGGATCGCAATGGTCGCCTTTTTAACCTTCATGAGCGTTCTGGTATGGCAGGCCGGTTGGATGGGCTGGAATTCTCTGATGATGAAAGAAAAAGCGGCCGGAGCCTTTCGCATTCCCTTGTATCCCTTTAAGCTGCTGATACCCATAGTGGCTTTTCTGTTTCTATTAGAGGGCATCTCTTATTTTAGACGCGGTAAGGATTGATCAAAGAGGATAAATCACTATGAGTATCGGATTGTCGACCGTCCTTTTATTTGGCGGGCTTATTCTTCTATTGGCCATGGGCGTTCCGGTTGTTTTTGCGCTGGGCGGCATCAGCGTGCTGATTACTTTTTTGCTGGATGGAACCAATGGCTTGTACATCATTGCAGCAACCACCTACCGCCAGATTACAGACCCGGGACTCATCACCATCCCCCTGTTTCTTCTGATGGGCAATTTTTTAATCCATTCCGGAATTTCCGATCGCCTGTTTAAAGCTCTGAACCTCTGGCTTTCGGGGATAAGGGGTGGCCTGGCCATCGTATCCGTCGGTGTCTGTGTTGCCCTGGCCATGTGCGGCGGATTCGGCCCCGGCATTCTCACCATGGGACTCATCGCCGTGCCCGCCATGCTCAAACATCACTACAATAAATCCCTCGCCCTGGGTTGCGTCATGGCCGGCGGGGTCCTGGGAGAGATCATCCCTCCCAGCATCATCATGATAATTTTTGCTTATATTTCGCGCATTTCCATTGGCAAGATCTTTTTCGGCGGTGCCATACCCGGGTTTATCACCGCCAGTCTTTACATCATTTACATAACGGTGAGGTGTTATCTCCAGCCGGACCTGGCACCCAGGGCTGCCGAGGCGGTTACCTGGAAAGCCAGGTTGGTGTCACTGAAAGATATCGTTCTCCCCGCGCTGCTGGTCGTTCTGGTATTGGGCTCAATCTTTTTAGGAATCGCCACCCCCACCGAAGCGGCCGGCGTGGGTGCTTCCGGATCCTTTCTCATCTGCATCCTCTATCGACGGTTGAGCTGGAAGGTGATCACGGATTCCTGTATGGAAACTATGAAGATAAGCGGCATGGCGCTGTGGATTCTGGTCACGGCCACGCTTTTCGGCGTTGTGTATACCAGTGCGGGGGCCCAGGGGATGGTGATGGAACTGGTTGAAGGCCTGTCGCTAAACCGCTGGCTGATTTTGGCCGTCATGCAGCTAATTCTTCTCGTCTTCGGCATGTTCATGGACGACTATGCGGTATTGACGATTTGCGCACCCATCTTTATCCCGATTGCGGCAGTACTGGGATTCGATCCCACCTGGTTTGCCATTATATTTGTTCTCAACATGCAGGTGGCCTACTTAACGCCGCCTTTCGGCTGGGCGCTCATTTTAATGAAAGGCGTCGCTCCGCCGGAGGTTCACACCAAAGATATCTGGCGATCGGTTCCCCCGTTCGTGGCCATCCAATTGATTGTATTGCTATTGACCATGCTGTTTCCCCAGCTCGCTCTCTGGCTTCCCAAGATGATGCTTTAGTCCAACAACCGCAAAA
>CAYTBC010000175.1:0-9427 GCA_964435765.1 uncultured Desulfosarcina sp. | reverse complement strand
TCAAAGAGCATCACTATTCTCTGCTTCCACCGGCATAAATGAGACCAATCTAAGACCGTCATAATCAATCGGAACCCGACGATTTTCTCCGAATGTTTGAAAATCGAAACCTGATTCTGTGTTTGTAGCCCATGCCATGGCCACAGTACATAGTTTTAAAGCAGCGTTGTAAGCGATGCCAAAGCGCCAGTCATCTGAGATGCCTTCCTTAGCATCCTTAAGATCTCGGGCTGTAATTGCCAATAAAGCAGATATCTCTTTTGCGCTGGTTCGGTGGCGGCGCAACCAGCCATTATCCAACCATTGCGTCAAGCTCATTGTCATTTCCTAAAATAAAAATTTTAGGTTCATCAAGCACCCGGGTTATAAAATGGTCCTTTTGTGTCAGCCTTTTTTTTAATTCCATGACGGTAAACACGTGAGGATTGATCTCACGGCCAATTTTATCGGATACACCCGACAGCAAGCCGACCAACTTTCTTAAGCCAAGATCACCTACAACAAATAAATCCACGTCACTTTCGGCCATTTCCCTTTGTCTTGCAATCGAGCCAAATACAAATGCAATCAAGATCTCCCTGCAATTTTTCAACTCATTTTGAAGGATATCAACCAAACCAACTGTCTTCAGCACAAGGCGCTGAATATCCAAAAAAAGGGGATGATGTTTGTTCGCCCTGTAATACGTTCGGTTGCCGTCCTTGCGCTTAATCACAAGATCCAGACGCAACAGCTTTTTTAATTCTGTTTGAATCGTGCCGATCGCATATCCGGAGCGCCTTTCAATCTCGCGCATGTGCAATTCGCTGTCAGTGACACCGAAAAGCAGGCGGAAAATATCAGCCCGAATGTTGCTAGATAATATTTCTGATAGCAGCGTCATAATGTATGCTTATACCATACTATTGTATGCAATATCCATACAAAAATTAAAGCTGCGAAATTGCCGCACCGGCCACCCCGCGCGCAAGGCTTCGGCTTCATAGAAATGTTTGGCGTTTCCATTTTTCACTGAAAGCAGCCGGACATAGGCAGACCATGGCAAGGAGAAACGTTTTGATGCTGCCGCCAGCAGGGCATTCACGGACAGCCTCAATTCTCTCGACGGTGTCGAGAGAATTGGCTGGTTGGATTCTATCAACGCTGTCGATAAATTGCTTTCCAGCGGGAAGGTGAGGTAGAACCGACGGAATCTGTTCAAATTCGGATATGAAAAACCGCGACCGAATCTAGCGCTCAAATCCCCGGTCAGCCGTTCAAATAGCGGTGAATTGATCTGTCGTTCGAGTTCACGAGTCGACCAGCGAGAATTGACCGCTTCAGCCTCGTAAAAAGCGCGGGCCTCCGGTTTTTCCACCCGAAGGCGCAGCCGATAGTGGGTCCAACTTAATTCGCGACGCAGTGCGTCGCAATTTGAAAACCCCAGGTAGAATGTGCGCATATGCTGAAGATTGGTTCGATCAAAGCCTTTACCAAACTCCTCTGAAAGCCTTTTGGAAAGATCCCGAATCAGCCGCTTACCATATTCGGCCCGACTCTTTCCCTGCTGTTCCTCCTCGACGATCAGCCGACCGATCTGCCAATAGCAAGCCACCATCTCGATATTGACGGCCTGCAAAGCACGGCTGCGGGCTTGGATGAGGACTTCTCGGATCTGTTGGTAAATACGTTGGGTGGTGAGTTGGGAGTTGTCTTTGGTCATTGCGCTATCCTTTTTGCGTTGACTCATCGGTGAATGTGCACTGGATATTTTATTTCGCAATAATCAGCTTTGAGATCGTTTGCTTTATGCCCTCCTTAACCGGAGATTGACTGACAGCCTAATTTCATCCAATGTGGAAATAGCAAAACTCCAACTTCCGTTACAGACTGAGATAGAAATATGGATGTCATTCTCTGAAACTTGGCACCACTGACACCGAACAACGGATGCCTGAATCGAGCATTCCGGCGTGATTAATGCTATACCACACACCATTGACAGATCCGGTCACACCGAGCGTAACTTTTTGAAATTTTTATTTTTGGAGGCCAATATGAAACGAACAACAAACAATATTTATAGGTTGATACCACTTAGGTTCGCACGGATTCGTGAAATCTGCCTTTCCCCAGCACCGGAAATAACTTTTCGATTCCGTCACCTCGTTATCATCGCCATCCACACGCTGGCAGTCAGTCGCGCATCATCAAGCGCCCCGTGCACCCGTAAACCCGAGGGCAGTTATCCCAAGAGATGTTGCACGACGGTCTCGAGCCGGTGGTTTGCCAGGTGAGGAAAGCGCCTGCGGCTCATTTTCAGGGTGCAAACATAGCTGCTGCTCAATCCAAGCCCTAAGCGGCCGAGTTCGTACCGCAGGAACTTGATATCGAATTTGGCGTGATGGGCCACCATATTGATGCATTCGTAAAAAGTCCCTGAGGGCGTCACCGCGGCAGAAACCGGAACTCATAACACCTTAAAAGCGCTGGATTTCGTCTTTCGCCGGCCGTGACGTTCCGGTTCTACCAGCACCGCCGCCTCCAGTGCGTGCCCAAGGTTCGAGCGCCCGGGTCGCTGGTAAAGCGAAATCAGGCCGGGATCAACCGGCTACACCCTGCATGGATTGACCCCCCGCCGCCATTTCACCCCGTGTGAAGCGCAAGGCTGCGGACGAGCGCGGCCGCTGGCCGCGAGCGTCCAGTCTGATAAGATCAAAAACTTTATAAATTAAAAAAAAGAGGAAAGTCCGTTTCACAGATTGTGGCCGGCTATTTTTCACTATTGGATGAAGATTCGGCAAGAGAAACATCGGAATTCACACCACTTGTTCAGTCATTAAAGGGTTCGCTCAAAGGGGCAAAAGTTGGTAAAGAAGGCTACCACAAATATCTCGAGGAGAAATATCTTTGAGAATTTTGAAGATGCCGTTGTTCATGAATCAGCACTATATATAGTAGCTCATGGAATCGTCACCCGCGATCTAAATGGATTCAAAAAATCAAAAATTCAGGTTTATGCGCCTGAAGAACTCCTTCTCATGCTGGAATCGAAAAGCACATCCACGTCCTAGCTTTTTCGAAATCAAGCAGGGATCTCTCCCTTATGGGACCAACTTTGGTCTCACTCCAAATATGCGCATTGGATTATAATCTCATCGCTCACACGGATAATTATAGTCTGTAATTTCATTCTGTTGTAGGGTAAGGACCGTCATGGGGGAATCCCTTTTGGGTTTGAGATCCATCAGCCGGCCGATTTGATAAAAAACCAAGAGTTTTAAACCGTTATGGAAAATTCAGGCTTAAGATTTCCGTTCAAAATACCGATATAATGCCTAACCCGGACGAGCCGGTTGGAGTGAAACGGAAATCCCGCTTTATCGTGGCGGGGAACCAAAAAGGACAAATTAATCACGAAGGCACGAAAGGACGAAAACACGAAAAAAAGACAATATAAATTTCGTGTTTTCAAGATTTCGGGTTTTCGTGATGAAAATATTATTTCATAAAATGCAAAGAAATAACAATTTAGACTCTAATCCAAAATTTGAGCAAAGAGACAGACTTTTCGGATGCGATTCGAACACTTAAAAAAATTGTACCCAGCGATGCCGTTTCCTTCCTCCGCCGGCCCGGGAATTAATATCTGGCGCGAACGGATCCTGTTCGGGCTTTTCGGAACGGGGGTGCTGCTGGCGTTTTTCGCGCTCTTCCCCTTAGTGTTTCTGGCATTCAGTGAAAAACATTGGGGATTGCTGATCGTCGATGTCTTGATGTTCATCGGCACTCTCGCCATGATCTATATCCGCCCGCTGAAGTACGAGATTCGAGCGGGCGCAGCCTTGATGATCACCTACTTTCTGGGTGTCTTCATCATCTCAAAATTAGGTTTCATCAGCGGCGGACCTGCCTGGCTGTTCTCCTTTGCCGTTATTGCCGGACTTCTGCTGGGGTTAAGAGCGGCCGTACTGGCCCTGGTTTTAAATGCGCTCACATTGTTTGCCGTCCCCCTGATACTCAAGAGTGTCAATGGGGATCTGCTTTTACCTTTTGTTACAGATTTGCGGGCCTTGACGGCCTTTGGCAGCTTTATCCTGCTGAACGGCGCGACGGCCGTGTCCGCGGCCTACCTGGTCAGAGGCCTTGAGGCGAGCGCCACGGAAACCCAAAAAGCGGCCTCCGAGCTAAAACGGGAACATGCGAAACTTCTAGAGGCCCAGACCAGACTGAAAAAAGAAATTAAGGAGCGTATTCGATTCGAGGAAGACCTCAAAAGAAGTGAGCAGCAATACCGTTTGCTGACCGAAAGTATTAACGATGTCATCTGGACAACGGATCTGGAGTTAAACTTCCAGTATATCAGTCCCGCCATCAAAAGACTGCAAGGATGGAATGTTGAAGAGGCGATGAAGCTCGGGATCGAAAACATGTTGTCGCCGGAGTCCCGGGAGATGGCGTTTAACGCCGTAATGGAGCAGCTGGCCCTCGGGGAGCAAAATGGTGATTTCAACCGAGGTGTGATGTTGGAGGTGCAATTAAACTGCAAAGACGGCGCGGTCATCTGGGTGGAGACCACCGCCTCTTTTATGCTTGGCGACGACGGCCGGCCCTTCGGCATTTTGGGCGTTAACCGGGATATAACGGAGCGCAGACGCGCCATCCTCGAAAAAGAGCAGCTGCAGCAGAAGCTCGAACAATCCAAAAAAATGGAAGCGCTCGGCACGCTGGCCGGCGGTGTGGCCCATGACCTCAACAACGTGCTGTCCGGAATTGTGGGCTACCCGGATATTTTATTGATGACGCTGCCGCAGGACAGCCCGCTTAGAACTCCGATCGAGATGATGCAGGAGTCGGGCAAAAAAGCAGCCGCAATCGTCCAGGATTTATTAACACTGACACGCCGCGGTGTGATTTCTGACGAAGTAATAAACTTAAACGACATTATCCTGGCGTATCTGTCGAGCCCCGAGTTCACCAAACTAAAATCATTTCACCCCGCCATGGATGTCGATCTGCAGCTTGCGCCCGAGCTTTCGAATATCAGCGGTTCAGCGCTGCATTTGACCAAAACCCTCATGAACCTCGTTGCCAATGCCGCGGAGGCTATGCCGGCCGGCGGTGAAATTGCCATCCGCACCCGGAACATCAGGCTGGATCGTCCCATCGCCGGTTATCAGAAAGTCCGCAAAGGCAATTATGCCGTGCTGACGGTATCCGATACGGGGATTGGAATCGCTGCGAGCGAAATCAACCGGATATTCGAGCCCTTTTATACCAAAAAGAAAATGGGCCGAAGCGGCACAGGCCTGGGCATGGCCGTTGTCTGGGGCGCTATTCAGGACCATAAAGGCTACATCCAGGTTGACAGCACCGAGGGCCGGGGGAGTGTTTTTACCCTCTATTTTCCGACTACCGGCAAAAGCAAAAAAGCAGAGGAGCAGGCGTTTCGCATCGAAGACTATGCGGGTTGCGGCCAATCGATTCTTTTGGTCGACGACCTGAAAGAACAAAGAGATATCGGCTCTGAGATGCTATCCCAGCTCGGCTATAAGACCGCAGCGGTCGACAGCGGGGAGCAAGCGGTTGAATACCTGAAATCAAATACAGCGGATCTGCTGATACTGGATATGATCATGTCCCCCGGCATGGACGGACTGGAAACCTACCAACAAATCAAGGCAATCCGACCCGGCCAGAGGGCCATCATTACCAGCGGATATTCGGAAACGGCCCGGGTAAAAGAGGCGCAGGCCCTGGGTGTCGGTCAATACATCAAAAAGCCCTATTCTCTTCATCAGATCGGGATGGCCGTAAAAGCCGCACTGGCATGACCCGGTGTTCGGAGTTAGATTTTGCCCTATAATTGCATAACATATTGCATTGGACTTAGGTTGTTACGACGAAAACCTATGGCAATATTGACTGATCCTGGATACTGGTTTCTGGATACTGGATGTTTCCGGATTTCATTCCCGGTGCATTCCTGAATATCCAGCATCTAGTATCGAGCATCCAGTATCGACCTCGCAAAAGCAACGATCTTCCGCCTACCCCTCTAAAATTAGGTATACAGATTTATGAAACGTTAAAGGTAAGCCGACAGCAGTTCGGCCAATGATTGATATACCCCCTTGGCATCGATCCGGCCCTGCACGGAAGCCTTCGACAGGCGATGGCGCAGTGCCTCAAACCGGCGGCGGGTGTGCGGCCCGATGCGCCCGAGCATATCCAGGTTGTCCCCCCGATAAATCGGTCCGGAATGGTTGAGCTCGAAAAAGGTTTGCAATAAATGATTTTTGGCCTCCTTGGAATTCATGGTCCGGTGCTGCCATTGATCCAGGTAGCCCGACAACCCATACTGCCTGCGCATCGCCGGCTCGTAGATAGGGCTCAAGGGGCTTAAAAAAAATGGAAAGATCGACCAGGACAAACTTGCATCGTATTCGCGTGATTCGTGTCGAATCAGAAATTCACGCGTTTTTCGAACAGTATCTTCGGTTTCACCTGGAAAGCCGATGATAAAATAGCAGGAACAGCTGATGCCGGCCGCCAGGAGTTTGGGGATCACCTCGTCATACAGCTCCGGCGTCACTTTCTTGTTCATGTTTTTCAGGATTTGAGAATCGGCTGATTCAATCCCCAGCTGAACTTCAATGCAGCCCGCCTGCTTAAGCAGCCCGAGATCGACGGTCTTCAGCGTGCTGGCCCGAATAAACGTCATCCATTTGAGATCGATCTGCTCATCGATCAGACGCCGGCAGACGCCATCGAGATCCCGTTTGCCCAGCCGGAAATTATCGTCGACGAACCAGACATAGCGCACTCCGCGCCGGGCGACCATTTTCAACTCGGAAATCAAATTCTCCAGGGGTTTGACGTAGGTAAGCCGTCGGTCCTTGGTAAAATTACAGAAAGCGCAATGGTAGGGACAGCCGAGACTGGCCTGCATCGGAACCACACCGCTTGCAAAAACCGAATCAGGCAAAGAACGCCAGTCGATCGAAAAATCATGCTCATCTGCAAGATCGTCGATCCGCCCTGAAAAATCATAGCTTTTCCCGTTGAATCGCGCCGAGTTGGGGGTTTCGCCGACCACGGTTCCGCGGCCAAGCCGGTCCAGCATGTCGGCCAATATACGCTCGCCGCGAAGACTGACAATATAGCGATCGACGGCGGGCTCGCGGTCCACATCGAGAAACAAAAACTCGTTGACAGCGGACCGGGTATCATACTGCGCATCCGAAGTCCGCTGCAGCATGAGGTAGGACAAATAGATCAGCGGGCCGCCGGCAATGACGAATATATCGGGCGCCGCATCGCGAATGTCATCGACCAGCTTCTTAAGCGTCTGTTTCCCATAAAGAAAGGTGGTCGAAATGACGACCGACCGCGGCGAGTTTTCAAGAAGCCGGCAAAACTCATCCCGCTGATCGTAGAAGCTGTCGATCAATTCCACTTTGAAACCGCGTTGGGTGAGATAGCTGTGCAGATAAATCCCATTTAATTTAGGTGCCGAAGCCCAGCTCATCCGCGCATCGCCTTCAATCGGCGGCTTAAGTTGTCCGCCGTTCACCACGTAGTTCATGGCGGTCTGGATGTCGGCGACCCGGCCGTCAAGGCAGAGCCGCAGAGGATGGGTTCCCGAAAAACTGCTGGTGCCGCAATCAGAAATAATAATCGAATCAATCGCCAATCTGTCCCCCTTTTAAAATGCCTTCAATTTCCTGGCGGATACCGGCAATTGTTTGTGTGGGTGAATATTTCAATTTAAATGTCTCTTTGTAAATTTCTGGATGATGTCATTTTGGTGATATATATCAATATCCGCGAGGCCTGTAAATGAATAGAACCGGTAGGCTGCGATCATCGGTGAAAAGCGCCTCGCAGGGCGACAAAAGCTGACAATTTAAAATCACTGTAAACCAGAAAACAGTTGACAACTCCCGCTAAAAAAATCTATGGGTCCAACCAAAAATTTTAATGAACAACTGGTTTGACTCATGACGGAATGGTTTATAGTTAAGTGGCTTTTTGCGTTTTCGCCGATTGCGGTGGTTCTGGTTTCGATGATCTTTTTCAACTGGAGCGGCAGCCGGGCCGGCGCTGCCGCCTGGCTGACGGCCCTGGTGGTGGGTGTTGCGCTTTTCGGAGCGCACCCCGTGCTGCTGGCCTATTCCCAAATGAAAGGGGTGCTGCTGTCTTTAAATGTCCTCTACATTATCTGGACAGCCCTTTTGCTTTACAACGTCGTCAATGAGACGGGTGCCATCGCCGCCATCGGAACCGGAATTCAACGTTTCAGCGGCGACAAGTCGATTCAGCTGCTGATCTTCGGCTGGATTTTCAGCTCTTTTTTGCAGGGGGTGGCCGGCTATGGCGTACCGATTGCCGTGGTGGCCCCGCTTCTGATCGGACTCGGATTTTCGCCGGTGGTGGCCGTAGCCGTGCCGGCGATCGGCCACAGCTGGTCGGTGACCTTCGGCTCCATGGGGGCCTCGTTTCAAGCCATGATGGCCGTGACCGGCCTCAGCTCGCAATATCTCGGGGCGTGGTCGGCGATCCTTTTGGGGGTAGCAGCCTATCTCTGCGGCATCTGCGCGGTCCATGTGTACGGCGGCTGGAAAATGATCAAACACAGCGCCGTCGCGCTGCTGGTCATCGGCACGGCCATGGCCGGTGCTCAATACCTGCTGGTGGTAGCGAATATGTGGACCCTGGGCGGACTCGGCGCCAGCCTGGTGGGGCTGATTGCCTGTCTGGCCGTGGCGCGCCTGAAAATTTACAACCGCAAGCAGCCGTCGGACGTACAAAGCGAGATGGGCCTGGGTTGGGCGCTTTCGGCCTACCTGATTTTAATCGTGATCGTGTTTATGGGTGTCATGTTCGCTCCCTTGCGTGATTTTCTGGGGCAGGTCAAATTGTCGCTGGCATTTCCGGAAATTACTTCCCTGAAAGGTTGGGTGGTTCCGGCCGGCAAGGGCAAAGCGATCAATATTTTCGGACACGGCGGCGCGCTGTTGGGATATGCATCGCTGGTCAGCTACCTGGTGTATGCCGCCAAGGGCTTTTACACCCAAGGCGCTTTGAAGCGAATTATTTCAAAATCCATCAAAAGCGGCGTGCCGACCAGTTTGGGAATCGTCAGCATGGTCTGCTTTGCCATGATTATGGACCACTGCGGTATGATCTATCTGTTGGCCGAAGGCATCAGCCGGGTTTTCGGCGGCCTCTATCCGTTTTTTTCGACCTGGATCGGTCTGTTGGGCGCTTTTATGACCGGCAGCAACACCAATTCCAATGTGGTTTTCGGTGTTCTGCAAATGCAGACGGCCGAGCTTGCCGGACTGAGCACGGCCATCATTTTGGCCGCCCAGACCACCGGCGGCGCCTTGGGAAGCATGATCGCGCCGGCCAAGATCCTGGTCGGCTGCTCCACGGTCGGCCT
>CAYTBC010000174.1:0-9543 GCA_964435765.1 uncultured Desulfosarcina sp. | reverse complement strand
CATGCCGGTCAGGGTCTGGGCATGGCCGGCAGTTGCGACCAGCAGCACGGTTCGCCGCGGGGGGTGAGCCTTTAAGAAGCGGGCCAATTCCAGCAGCGTTGCCGCGCTCAAAGCTTCATCGGCCCCCGGTGAAAGCCCCGCAACCAGCGGAAGGCTGTCGTAAAAGGCCTCCACCAGAATCATTTGCTCCTTGAGCTGGGGGTCGACGCCTTCGATAATGCAGTAGATGTTTTCCGCGGTAACATTGCGCCATTTGGCATCGCAGATCAATTCAATCTTCTCCGCCACCCGGCCGTGCGCCGCAGTTTCAAATGCACCAAACAATTCACGCACCTGGGTCAGCGGCATCCAGAAGCGCGGAAACTGGACCGGGGACAATTCCAATTTTTCTTGAAAAAACATCTTGGAAGAATTCTGACGGTCCACATAAATTAAGGCTTTGGCGCCAAGATTGACTGCATTCAGCCAGTTTTTACCTGAGTCGAGCTCCATTAAAACGACAGCGCCCTCGATCTGCTTGCCGTTCAATTGGCTAAATTCGCCCCGATCTACATAAATCAACGGCGCACGAAGGCCGGGAGGCGCAATAGTTTCGGGCATGACCGCGTTGCCCTGGATGGCCCGGATGGGAACGGTCAAACCGCGCTCAACCAGGGTAAGGGTGCTCTTTTCGGTTTGAATGACGGGCACCGCAATCTTCTGGCCCCCGACGGTTTCAAAGCCGAGCGTTTCGAAGAACTCCCGGATGTAAGCCGCCGTCGCTTGACTGCCGGGGGTTCCCGTACTGCGGTCTTCAAAAGAGGACAATACCTGCAGCGACCCCCGGAAGGTCTCGAGGTTCGGATCTGAGACCGCCGCAACGGCGCTGAATCCGAAAAGAAACGCAACGGCTATAACGAGGGCCAGACCCGGCAGCATCCGGTTAGGGGCTGTCGGGTGTTGGTTATTCGATCGGCGCGGCGGGATGCTCGATTCTGGATACTCGATTCTGGATACTCGATTTATAGTAATGCGAGGATATCGAGTATGACCGAATTTTTTATAATTTGATTGCCTTTTTTTCATTTGCCCAACAAAATTTTGCTGACTAAAGCTCAAAAATTGTATTTTCCGGTTCCGGCCTTGCTGCCAGCCGTATTCGTGATCAAGGGCCGAAGCCCCAATCCGCTCTCAAGCCCCGGGCATCCATTATCCGCTATCCAGCATCCAGTAACCAGTATCCGGCCGCTAATCCCGTGAACCAATTTGACCAATGGAAATGGATAATTCTTCGCGATCTTCGATTTTGTCGACCCGCCCATCCCTGATCCAGATAACCCGATCGGAGACGTTGAGCATCTTGAAATCGTGTGTAGCGGAAATGACCGTCACCCCACGCTCCTGACTCAAACGCTTCAACAGTGCAATAATCTCTTCGCCGGTAGTCAGATCCAGGTTGCCGGTGGGTTCATCGGCCAAAATAATGGCCGGATCATTGGCCAGGGCTCTCGCCACGGCCACCCGCTGCTGCTGGCCGCCTGAAAGCTCAAAGGGTTTATGGCTGAATCGATCCCCCAGGCCGACCAGATCCAAAAGTTTCATGCCTTTTTCGACCGCGGCATCGTTGTGCATGCCGGCAAAGATCATTGGCAGGGTCACATTTTCCAGCGCCGTCATAACCTGGATGATGTTGAAAGTCTGAAAGATATAGCCGATTTTGCGGCAGCGCAGCCAGGCCAGTTCGTAAGCATCCAGCTGGGCGATATCGACCTCATCAATGAAGACTTTGCCGGTCGTGGGTTTATCCAGCCCTCCGATCATATTAAACAGGGTGCTCTTACCCGACCCGGACGGCCCCATTATGGAAATGTAATCTCCTTTGGAGATTTTAAGATTGATGCCTTTGAGGGCTTGAACATCGATCTTTCCCAGCTTGAACACTTTGGTTACATTTGTAACCCGAACGACATTTGCAACTTCCGCCATGGTTAAACTCCGATTCACGTAGTTTAAAGAGCGCTTCGCTTGAGGCGCGGCCTGCGGCCATGAGGAGCAGCCCTGCGGGCCTTGAGGTAATTATAAAGATCTGTCATCTGACCTCTGTCATCCGTCATCTGTCCTCTGGTTCCGGCTACTGTTCCACCCGCATCGCCTCCACCGGCTGCATTCTGGCGGCCACCAGCGCCGGATAAAATACGCCCAGCAGACTGAGCAGGCAGCCCACCCCGGTGGCAATGCCAATCGAAATGACCACACTGCTCCAGGAAACCGCGGCGATCGCCGCCGTGCCGAACCGCAGCCATTCATTGGCCAGCGAAAAGACGGCACCGATCAAAGCGCCGGTCCCGGCGCCGGCCAGCCCCTGCATACCGGCCTCCAGAATAAACAGGCGCAGGATAAACCGATCCAGCGCTCCCAGGCACTTCATGGTACCAATTTCCCGGAAACGTTCCGTCACCGCCATCAGCTGAGCGTTTACAATTCCCACGGCACAAACCAGAAGTGAGAGGATGACAAGCCATCTTTGCTTGGGACTGCTCCCCACCGAGGTATCCTTGGGCGTGATGTCAAAGCCGGACCGGATCAGCATCTGGCGCAGTTCGGGATCCTGCTTGGCCAGCATGCCGTTGGCCACGTCGTTGCCCACACCGATAAAGCTGAGAAAGGAGACGGCCAACACCAGGCTAATGGTAGTAATCAGGGACCGGAAAAGGCGGGCTTTGATGCTCTTGGCGGCAATTTCCAGTGATTTCATGAAAGGAAGTTTGACCAGGCGTTGCACGCGCTCAGATTCATTTTTAGCTTCTGAAAAAACGGGTTTTTCGGCCACGATCACATCCTCACTCTCATAAAGCTGAAATCCTGCGAAAATAGAAGCGCCATATTGCGGCTCCCGCTAATGCGCTTAAAAGAAAGGACGATAAAGGAAATGTACGCCTATTGCCTGAATTTTTTTCAGCAAACTTCGCTGGGGCCAATCTCCGGATGCACACACGCTTGCATTGCTGGTGAATATACGTGCATAATTCAGGCACTACGCCCCCACCTGTAGCGTGCGGCTGAAAAATTGGCAACTGAAATTGTTAGCATATTTGAGCACCCGTGTAAATGAGAATGGTTCCTAAATCAGCGCTTCTCCGTGCGAAGCACATTACTTATACATACACGGCGTTTGTGCATGGTGAAACCGACACGCCGCAGACTTAAAACAATTGAAAAAAGGGCGCATCTGTATTTTATTGGGGGCTGTGTATCATTTTTTCCGAATCAGATAGACACCGTCCCGTATACCCAGCATTACTTTTTCCACCCGGCTTTCGATTCTTACCTTTTCATTGAAAGCCGCAATTGCTTTGGCGTTGGCGTTGGTGATTTTCTTTTTAAATATCTTATGGCGCCAGAACACATTGTCCACGAAAATGAGTCCGCCGGGAATTAACAATCGCAGGGCCTCATCGAAATAGTCGCCGTAGGAGGGTTTGTCGGCGTCAATGAAGACAAAGTCCTGGCTTTCGGCCGGCAATTGCTTTAGGGTTTGCAGTGCAGGTCCCATTTTCAAGCGGATCTTATGCCCATAGGGGCTTTTTTCGAAGTACCGCCTTGCAACGTCGGCGTACGCTTTGCTGTTTTCACAGGTAGTCAGGAGACCGTCATCCGGCAGAGCCTCTGCCATGACCAGAGCGGAGTAACCTGTAAACGTGCCGACTTCAACGGCCCGCCGGGTGTTCGAAATTTTAATAAGCAATTGCATCATCTTGCCTTCGACCTTGCCGATACTCCAGAACGAACGGCCGGTAATCTTTTCGGTTTCCGCCATAAGGTCATCCAACAAAAGCGCAGCGTCGTCGGTGTGGACGTCTACGTAATTCTCTATGATATTTGCCATGTTGGCATCCATGATCAACTCCTGAAAGGGTCCTGAAAAGTTTAAGATCGTATTGGCCGGTTGGAGACTGTTAATACCCGCGCAACCCTGAAATTTAATTTAGGCAACCGCAGGTTTTGTGTCAAGCGGGAAAAAGATGCGACCCCGTCCTTGACACCCAATATATTTTTGAAATAGGGTTGGGTAGCCGAGTTTGAGTGGTGCAGGGTTTGCCGCCCCGGCGGGATTACGGGTTGAAAAATCCCCCAACCGATCCTAACAGCAGACAGCACCATTGGCTTTTCATGGCAAGGCAAAGAATCCCGGCCCGGAGGGTCAGACTCTGACTTCACCCCGGAGGGGTGGTGTTTGCAGTCACATAACCTATGGCATTCATCTACGGCAAAGCCCATTACCTGTGCCGCCCGCGGACCGGGATCTTCGACGGTCTCAAAAGACCAGGTTTCCAACGATAGAATGAAAGTGGAGCAACCGCGAAATATGCACCCAAACGACCCTCAGCGGCAAGGGGATGCCCCCATCGAAAGGCTTGCGCCCGATCATGTTCAGATTCAGACCATCACCGGGTGCAATGCCAACTGTATTTTTTGTCCGAACGGAAAAACCCGGCGCAACCTCCCCAAGGGCCGCCGCATGGATTGGAATCTTTACCGCTCCATCGTCGATCAGAGCGTGGAACTCGGGATACGGCGCTATTCGGTTTATCTGATGAATGAGCCTATGCTCGATCGCGAACTTCCGCAGCGCGTCGCCTACATCAGCGCACGGATTAAAAAGCCGCAGTATGTCAAGGTTACCAGCCACGGCAGTCTGCTGACCGAACGCATGGCCCGGGGCCTGCTGGACGCCGGGCTGCACAAGCTTAAAATATCGGTTCAAAGTCTGAACCCGGCCACATACCGCGCCGTCATGGGCCTTGACCTGGAAAAAACCTTGCGCAATATCGATCGCTTCCTGACGCTTAAATCCCGGGGCGGCTATAAATTGCCGCGCCTTGAAATCGTCATGGTCGATTCGATCCAAACCCATGCGGAAATTCCGCACATGCGCCAATACTGGCAGCAGCGGAATATCAAACTGTACATTGAACCTGTGGAAAACCGGGCCGACCAGCACAACATCCGGGGTACCGCCGTGGGCGCCCAAAAACTGGCGGCCTTTTCGTGGTGCCGGCGGCTGGCCGAGCAGATCTACATTCTCCATGATGGGCGGATGCTGCAATGCTGCGCCGATTGGGAGCAGCGCAGCGTGATGGGTGATCTGACCAGACACCGTCTGGCCGACATCTGGTTCGGGGAGCACTACGCCGACTTTCGGCGCAGATTTGCGGCCGGCAGCGTCAAAGGGATGATCTGCGCCTGCTGCCGCAAGCAGGTTGGGCAAAATTGACAATAGTTATTCGTTATTGGTTATGGGTGGATAGGATATGCGTCCTTTTATCTTTTGCAAATCATCGCATCCTGATAACGAATAGCCAAAGAACCATTAACTTCTTTATCCAGCAGTTTTACGCAGAAAGGGTTTCGCTCAAGGCCGGCGAGGGCCGGCCGTTCTCTTCTCCCAGATCAACTTCATAAACCCTGACCGGACGCGAAAACCCTTTCACTTCGATGACCTCATCGCCCAGACAGTCAATTTGGTCATTCACCAGAGCCCAGGTAGAGTGGCTGATCAGGATTGAACCCGGCTTGCAGGCCGTCTCCAGCCTGGAGGCCAGGTTGACCTGCATGCCCATGGCACTGTATTCGCTTCTTTGCCGCGAGCCGAAACTGCCGACCGTCGCCATGCCGGTGTTGATCCCGCACCGGATTAGCAAAGGAAACTCAACGCCCTCGTTGAACCATTTGTGCTGGAGTTCTCTCATTTTTTGCTGCATGTCGATGGCCATGCGCACGCAGCGCAGGGCATGATCCCGGTCATGGGTGCTGTCCGGCGCCCCGAAAAAAACAAACAAGGCATCACCGCTTATATTGGCCAGGGTGCCGTCATATTTCTGAATGATGTCATTCATGCAGGCGAAGTACTCATTTAGCAGCCCGCCCATGTCTTCAGGCTCCATGGCATCCGTGGCCCGGGTGAAATCTTTGATGTCGGAAAAGAACAGGGTCAATTTCCGGCGGCGGTGGTCCCGGACCGGTTCGACGTCTCCGGCCAGAATTTTTCCGACCAGCTGGGACGGCACATATCTTGATAGAAACCTGTGCGCCTGGTCGATGATGCGTGTTTGCGTCTGCAGATCCCGGGTCCTTAATTCGATGGTCCTTTCCTGCCTTAGGCGGATGTTGTTGACTTCTTCGATGCGGCGCTCGAGCTCTTCGACAATATCCCCCGACATCCGCAGGCGTATTAAATCCATGTAGCGGAAATAAAAAGGCTTGCGCTTCCAGCGGATATGATACTCACAGAAAGGACCGCCCTCAAATTGGCATATCATCTCGTCAACGACGGCCGGATTACCCGTAAGTTGGCCGAGACCTTCATAGACGCCCTTGTTCATATCGCAAAAATGCCGGGTAATATCCGGGTCATCATCCCAGTGAATCCTGACAACCGAATAGCCGCTTTGATTCTTTAGGACCTCAATGGAACGATTGCGGTTGAATTTGGCATTCTCTTTGGGAAGCCGTTTGATGATGGTTTGAACCCCGGCCAGCCGCATTAAAAAAACCTGGGATCCCACTGCGGTTTTGAAAATATTGCGGCCGGCTTTGCAAATGGCTTGCGGGTCTTTTAAAATCGCGGTGGTGTTCCGGTAGACACTTTTCAGCAGACCATTGGAGATCCAGTTGTGCGGCTGCAGCAAATATTCACAGGTAACCGGCGCGACTTTGCCGGTGTCTTCATCGCTGACCAGAAAGCTTTGACTGCCGGTGATGCCGTCGAAAAATTCCCCGTAGGGCACCTCCGACAAGACGCTCTTGATGTAATGCTCGCAGGTGAGGATATTGATGCAGCTGGCATCCTTTCTCATCGGATTGCCTGAAATCACCGAAATCGCTTCCATGGGCGCACTCCAGCAGCATTGGCTTAAGATGGGAGACAGGGCAGTCTGCAATATAGGAAGCGGCTGGGGGAAGCGTCAAACCAGAGAATTTCTAAAAAACCCGGATTACGGGAAATCCGGTCCCGCGAACCGTATGAAAACAGATTGAAATTAGGAGAAATACTGTCAGTGAATAGAAAAGGGCAGGCAGGAAATCGCAAAAATGCTCATTTTATCGTATCATTTAGCCCTCGATTCATAAAATTCGCGGCATTGGCCGCACCTTCGGATCTAAAAGCCTATGGTTAAACGCTTTCGCTTGACGAGGCATTTGTTCAATTTATTTGCCAAACTGAAACGGTTGCGCATCTTCTTGATCCAATATCCGCAACGGCGGCTAATTTTGCCCCGCAAGCTGGGTCGAATCTGCTGCCGATAACTTATTGTTTTTTTGAAGATCGATCAAGGTATTGGATCCGCTCGAGGATTTGACGCGCCGTTTTATTCTCCGGATCCATGCGGAGCACCTCGGACACATGGTATCTGGCCCGGTCGAACTCGCCCTGGGAAGCCAGAAGAAGACTCAATCGCAAATGGGCATTCTTGTAAAGCGGTTTGAGTCGAATTGCCTCCGTATAATGGAGTTCCGCTTCCTTGAGTTTCCCCTGTTGCAAAAATACGCCGGCCAGGTTTGCGTGGGCTGTGGCTGAGGTGGGCTCCAGACGCAACGCCTCGGAAAACTGATGCACCGCTTCGTCAAGCCGTTTCTGAAGTGCGAGCGCCATGCCGAAGTTGATATGCGCGCCGGCATAGCCGGGATTTAGCCGCAGGGCTTCGGCAAAATGCTGCGCAGCCTCCTCGAATTCACCGCGACGGGTCAATTCATAGCCTAAATTATTGTGTGCCTCTGCAAATCCGGGTTCGATGCGCAACGCTTCTCGATGGTGTTCGATCGCCTCGAGATGCCGGCCTTGTTCGGCCAGAGCGAGTCCCAGGTTGGTGTGGGCGCGCGCATAATTGGGCACGAGACGAAGGGCATCCTCATACTGTTGAATCCCCTCCTCGAGCTTGCCCAGACGCACCAGGGCATTGGCGAGATTCAAATGCGTTACGGCCGAATCGGGTTCGACGCGCAAGGCCTCGTTAAAAAGACGGATGGCATCCGCATATTTTCCCTGGTCGGCCAGTGCAAAACCCAGATTGTTGAGGGCCGGAAAACTATCGGGATTGACCCGCAGGGCGTGTTCAAAAAAAGTTTTCGTGTCATGCCAGTACGGGATCTGCCGGGCGCTGCGCACTATAAAAAGTCCTAAGACAATAACGCAGCCGACGGCCGCAAGTTTCTTTTTAGGCCGTGTCAATCCCCAGGCCAATGCAATCGCCGGACCGGTCATGGCTAAATAGACATAACGGTCTGCAACCGTCGAATTGCGCTGAAATTCAAACGAAATAAACCCCAAAACCGGCAGCAGACCGACGACAAAAATTCCTGCCGCCGCCGCAAGCCACGGCAGCCGTTTGCGCTTCAACCATAACCAAATGGCAAGGACATACGGTACCAATCCGGTTATAAGCAGCCAGCCGTGTCCCAGGACATACTGGGGGGTTCGTCCGTAGTCCGGACCAAACCTGATCGGCAATACCAGCTGGTAAAGATAAAACGCAACGGCATCGCCCGCAATTAAAGGGCGCGCCCACAGGGGCGGCTCAAAAACGAGAGTGGAACCGGTCTGCACCCAACGGGTCAGGATAGCCCAGGCCACGGCAATGACGCACCACACCCACAGACCGGATAGCTGCTCACGCCACGTTTGTCGCCACCCCCATGCGGTCAGCAGCCAAACCATAATCGGCACCACAACGGCGGTCGGTTTTGTTAAAAGCGCCAGCAGATACCCTCCGGTGGCAAGCCCGTAATGCAACCCGGGATGCGACTGTTCGCCCGTCAGAATCTTGGCATCGACATACTCCAGGTACTGCCAGACCGCCATCAGCGATAAAGCGCCGAACAACACATCCTTTATGCCGGCAGCCCATGACACGGATTCAACTTGAATAGGGTGGATGGCAAACAGCAGCGCACCGCCGCAGGCCGCCCAGGACAGCGGCAATGCGCCGGCCTTATCGCTCACGTCTGTCTCCGTCTGCCTAGTGCGACTCAAAAGCAGCCACAAAATGCGCCATAGAATCAGGACACTGAGCACGTGCACCAGGAGACTAAAGCTGTGATAAAGCCTCGGATCGGGGACCACTTCGGCGCCGGGATTCGCTTTTAACAACTTTGGCGCCCATGCCAGCAAGGCATATACTGTGTAAGTTAGAGGCGTATAGAGGACTTCATAAGGGCTGCGCCAGAAGCGCAGCAGGTTGTCAAGTGACGGCACCTTAAGATAAGGGTTTTGATATATATCCACACTGTCGTCCCATGCCAGAAACTGGTAGCTGCATACCGGCCAGAAGACAGCCACTGTAACAAGCAACAGGATTATTATTGGAAAAATTCTCCCCCACCTGTCGCTGCTGCGAACCGGTGTCTGAAGATGGCTACTCTTCTCACGGTGGCTTTTATTCATGATTAATCAACCATTTTTTTGTGAATAAAATTTATAACTTACATTTTTAGGTCCGCTGCAATAGGGCCTTAATTGTGAATTCTTTGCATTTTATGCAAAAACTTTTTCACCACGAAAACACG
>CAYTBC010000173.1:0-9587 GCA_964435765.1 uncultured Desulfosarcina sp. | reverse complement strand
ATGCGCCAGCGGGTGATCATTGCCATGGCCCTGGCCTGCAATCCGTCGCTGATCATCGCCGACGAGCCCACCACGGCGCTGGATGTGATCGTGCAAAGCCAGATTCTAAACGCCATCGCCACCTTTCAACGGGAGATGAACATCGGCATGATCTTCATCTCCCACGATATCGCCGTGGTGGCGGATGTGTGCAACCGTATCGGCGTCATGCATGCCGGCCGTCTGGTGGAGTACGGCAGCCGGGAGGAAGTATTGGACTGCCCCGGCCATCCTTACACCCGCATGCTGGTCGGCAGTCAGCTGACGTTATCGGATCAACCGGCCGATCTGTCGGGTGAGGCCGATATCCCGGCGGACAGCCAGGCAGCGGCGGAAAACACATGCACCATCAGCCATTTTTGCCCCATTGCCGCTGCGACTTGCCGCAGCGATGGGGCCAGATGGGTAAATCTGTCGGCGACCCATCAGGTGCGCTGCTCCTGGGCGGGCAAGGAGCGCTGATATGGCCGATGCTCATCCGACTCCGATTCTGAGCATGTCCGACGTGACCAAGGTATACCAATCCAGGCAGTCGCTGTTTGCCGGATCCGGCAAGTCGGTGGCGGCCCTGAACCACTTCTTCCTGGCGGTCAATCCCGGGGAGATTTATGGCCTGGTGGGCGAGAGCGGCAGCGGCAAAACCACCGCCACCCGCCTGATCGTGGGGCTGGACAAGCCCGACGAGGGATCCATCGCGTTCGGCGGCCGCTCCATCGTCGGCCTGTCGGGTGGGCGCCGGCGGAATTTTGCCAAGCAGGTCCAGGTGATATTCCAGGATCCATACCAGAGCCTCAACGTGCATCTGTCCATCTTCGATACGGTATGTGAACCGCTGACCATCCACCGCATCGGCAATAGGGCGGAGCGGTTGGAAGCGGTGTGCACCGCCCTGGAAACCGCCGGGTTGCGGCCGCCGGAGACCTACCTGGACCGTTATCCCCACCAGCTTTCCGGTGGACAGCGCCAGCGGGTGGCCATTGCCCGGGCGATGGTCCTCAGGCCCCGCTTTCTGATTGCCGATGAACCGACCTCCATGCTGGATGCGTCCATTTCCTTTCAGATTTTTCAGCTGCTGAGTCGCCTGCGGAAAAGCTTCGGCGTCACCATGCTGTTCATCACGCACAGCCTGGCGGCCGCCCGCAACCTGTGCGATCGTGTGGGCGTCATTTATCAGGGACGCCTGGTGGAGGAGGGTACGGCCCGGGAGACCATCATGAATCCCCGTCACCCATACACCAGAGCACTGCTGCGCGCCCATCCCCGCTTTGGCTGCCGACGGCCATCCATCGACGACACCCTGCTTGAATCCGAACGTCCCCTTCCATCGGGCGACCACTGCCTGTTCTACCCGCGCTGCCGCCTGGCGATGGACGACCGGTGCAACCTCCGTTCCCCGCCGCTGAAAACCCTGGACGCCGGTCACCGGGTTTCCTGTTTCTTGTTTTGACCTCGGCCGCTGCCGGCCGGACTTGTCCGCCGGACCGGTTTCGTGTTAATTGCCGGAGGATCCGGCCCGGATCAAGCTGTTGCCGGCACCCTGGGGCGTAACCGCATGGAAACGAAGCCAACGAATCCCAAATCCGAAAAAAGACACAAGCGGCGCGGTATCCGCGAAATTCTGCTGGCCGGTGTTTTCTGGCGTATTTTGATCATCGAGATGATTCTGCTGGTTTGGTCGCTGGCCTACAAAATGCTCACCGAGGATGTCGGGCACACGGCATTGCTGTGGTACGCCCTGCGGATCATTTTACTGGTGGGCCTGATTCTCCTGTTCATGATCGTGAGCTTGCGCCGGTTTCTCGAAAAAAAGATCATTCGGCCCATGGAGGCGCTGGCCGAGGCCAACCGCCGGCTGGACGTCACCCACCCGGTGGTTAACGACGTCGCCCTGGACCGCGATGTCGCCGTCGAGATCCGGGAAGTGGAATCCACCCGTTCCAAAATGCTCGAAGCCATCCTGGACGTGTCCAACCAGCGCCTTCATCTGGTAAATGTGATCAAGGACACCTTCGGCCGATACCTTTCGCGGAAAATCGTCGACGAGATTCTGGAATCGCCGGAGGGGCGGCGGATCGGCGGCCGCCGCCAGACGGTGACCGTGCTTATGAGCGACCTGCGGGGCTATTCCGACCTTTCCGACTCCCGGGATCCTGAAGCGATGGTTCAGATTCTCAATCGCTACCTGGAGGCGATGACGCGGGTCATCGAGCATTATGAAGGCGTCATCGATGAATTTATCGGTGATGCCATTCTCACCGTGTTCGGGATTCCCGAAGAGAAGGCGGATGACCCCTTCAGGGCCGTGGCCTGCGCCCTGGCCATGCAGCGGACGCTGGCCGCGTTGAACCTGGAAATGGCGGCCGACGGCCTGCCGGCGCTGGAGATGGGGATCGGGATCAACACAGGGCCGGTGGTGGTGGGAAACCTGGGTTCCGAAGCACGGACCAAATACGGCATCGTCGGCACCGTGGTCAACATCGCCTCGCGCATCGAATCCAATACGGTCGGCGGGCAGGTGCTGGTGGGCGAAGCCACCTATTCCCAGGTCAACCCGCTCGTGTCGGCCCACCCGCCCATGACGGTGATGATGAAAGGACTCAAGCGCCCGCTGGTCTGCTATCCGGTCACGGGCATCGGCCCGCCGTACGATATCCACTTTATTCCTCAACCCCCCGGTTCGCTGGTGGAACTGCGTCTGCCCTTTCAGTTGTGGCATCTGGACGGCAAGAAAGTGGTTGCCGGCCCCATCGGGGGTGAAACTCGCGAGGTCAACGCCTCGACCTTTCTCGTGCATTACCCGGAAACGCTGGCACCATTGACAAATGTGAAGCTCTTATTTACCTTTTGCCAGGAGGCGCACTGCTTCTCAGCGATCTACGCCAAGGTGATCGGCGTGGAACACAGCGGCCATCCGACCGTTTACCGATTGCACATCACCTATATGGATCAGCAGGACAAAGCGTTGTTGAACCGCTGGATTCAGCCTGTTTGAGCACCTGCCATTCATGCGGGCCGCAGCCCTCAACGGGCGGTCCGCCATGCACCGAGGTGAGATATGATGCCGGAGAACCCCCACCCCGCGCCGACATTTTCAAAAGCCGATCGAGGCCGGGAACCGCTGCATGGCCGGTGCGGCCGGCGTATGGGACCGGCCTGCCGGCTGCTGCCGCTGCTTATCCTGGTGCTGGTAAGCCGGCCGGCAGCCATGAGCCATGCCCAGGAACAAAAAGTCGTCAATGCGCTGGGCATGGAATTTGTCCTGATCCCCGCGGGCACATTCATCATGGGAAGTCCCGTCGCGGAAAGACACCGCGATCCTTCGGAAATCCAGCATCAAGTCACCATCAGCCGGCCCTTTTACATGCAGACCGGCGAGGTTACCGTGGATCAGTGGCGCGCCGTCATGGGGCGGCGCTGGTTTGCCCGCAAAAGCGGTAGCGGCGATATGCCGGTCGTCACGGTGTCCTGGTACGACTGCAACCGATTCATCCGCAAGCTGAATCAAATGACGGGAGAACGTTACCGCCTGCCCACCGAAGCCCAGTGGGAGTACGCCGCCCGGGCCGGTAGCCGAACGGCATATTTCTGGGGTGAGCGGATCGACTGTTCCCGGGCCATGTACGCCAACAATCCCATGAATGATGACGCGTGCGTCCCCACCAACACCGCTGCGGGACTGAAACCCGGCCAGCCGGCGCCGGTTAGACATTATTCCGCCAATGCCTGGGGATTGTACGACATGAACGGAAACGTGTGGGAATGGTGCCTGGATTTATATAATCGATACCCTGCTGTTCCGGTAGTCGATCCCCGCCAGACCACCGCCGGCGAATACCGGGTTCGCCGTGGTGGCAGCTGGTTCAGTTCCGGCGATGCATGCCGCAGCGCCAATCGCGCCTACGGCCATCCCATGAGCCGACTGCAGAACACCGGCTTTCGGCTGGTCCGGGCATTGTCCGACTGACAATAGCGTAAATCGTCGCCCCGATGAAATGGCGATATTTTCTTGGACAACCAATCGGCCTGCAGGATCCATGAGTATTTTTCGCGACCCTGGCAAAGGCCTTGCCCCCTGAAAGGGAAATACGCATTGGCCATCCACCGCGCCATCGGTCGCTGGTTCAACGTCCGTGAAGAGGAACTCGGCCTGTTTGTATGGACGCTCGTCCTCCTGTTCCTGGTGCGAAGTTCGGGAATTTTCCTGAACAACTACGCCGAAACGGCGTTTTTGAAGCGCTACGGCGTCGAGTACATGCCCATTGTAAACATGATCAACGCGGTGGCGACCTTCTTCATCATGGGGGTCATGACCGGATTCATGACCCGATTGCCCGGCGCCCGTCTGCTGGCCCGGCTCTTCGTGTTCTGCGGATTGTCCGTGGCACTTATACGGGCGATCATTCCCCTGGCCTTCGACCTGGTGTACCCCATCCTGTTCATGCTCAAATCGCAGTACGAGGTGCTGCTGGCGCTGTTGTTCTGGAACCTGGCCAACGATCTGTTCAACACCCGCCAATCCAAGCGATTGTTTCCGCTGATTACCGCCGGCGGAGTCATCGGCCAGATTCTGGGCAGTTTTGCAACCCCTTTCATCGCCCGTTGGTTGAGCCTGGACAACCTGCTGCTGGTCTATATGGTCACCGCCCTTACCGGTGCCTGGGTCGTGCAGGCCATGGGACGGCGCTATCCGACCCTGCTGTTTCAGCAAAATAAAACCCCTGCGGGAAAAACACGTTCCTCCATGACCGACGAATTTAAAACGGTACTTCCCCTGATGCGGTCTTCGGTGCTGGTGAAAATTCTGGTGGTGCTCACCTTCATGCCCAACGTGGTCATTCCCATTATGAACTATCAGTTCAATTTCGCCGTCAATGCCCAATTCGCCACCGAATCGGGACTCATTGATTTTTTCGGTTATTTCCGGGGGGCGCTCAATATCGTCAGCCTGGTGATCCTGCTTTTCGTGGGCAAACTCTATGATCGTTTCGGTCTGCCCGTGGCCCTGATGTTCCACCCCTTCAACTATATGCTGGTGTTCATCGTCTTTCTTCTCCGCTTCGATGTCGTGGCGGCCATGTATGCACGCATGTCCTCCAACATTATCCGCACCACCATCAACATCCCGGCCACCGCCGTGGTAACCGGCCTGTTCCCGGAATCGTACCGGTCCATGATTCGTCCTTTTTTGCGAGGCACGGTGGTGCGTGTCGGGTTGTTTCTCGGGTCCGGAATGATTCTGCTGTCCGACCCCCTGTTTCACCCCCGCTATCTTTCCCTGGTGGCCATGCCTTTTGTGCTGGCGTGGATCGTCACGCCCTTTGTCCTCAAGCGCCGGTATGCCGGCGTTCTGTTGGACCTGATTGCCGATGACCGCATCGATTTTCGCTCCCTGGGCGCCAACGAACTCAGCCAGCTGTTCCGGGACAGGCAAATTCAGGAAAGCCTCATCCGGCGTTTCCGGCACTCAGCGGGCGGTAACCGCTTGTGGCATGGCCAGCTGCTCAAATCCATCGCCGTCAATGATCTGGATACCCACCTGTTGGCCGCCATCGTGGAAGAGCCGGATTTGCAAACGCGTATGGGACTGATCGACCTGCTCACGGACAACGCCGCTCCCGCCGCCGTGGATACCTTCACCGGTCTGCTGCCGACGGCCGCGCCGGAACTGGTTGTGGCGATGATCGATGCCGGTCGCCGCATGTCCCCGCATGTCTTTGCCCGATTTAACCGCCAGATTTGCAAATCATCAATGCCCCTTGACGTCAAGGCGCTTGCCGTGGGAGCGCTTTTCAATGTGGAGCCGGCCCGATTCGCGCCGGTGATCGAGCGCTGGCTGGCCGCCGACGATGGCCACCGGCGCCGT
Organism: uncultured Desulfosarcina sp.; assembly: GCA_964435765.1. Classification (GTDB taxonomy): domain Bacteria; phylum Desulfobacterota; class Desulfobacteria; order Desulfobacterales; family JAFDCJ01; genus JAFDCJ01. The sequence goes on along the minus strand of CAYTBC010000173.1, from coordinate 3,685 downwards.
GCCGGCATCATCGCCGCCGGTTCCAGTCGCGACATGCGTTTTGCCGATCGGCTCAAGGCCCTGCTGGCCCGCCCGGACAATGACGCCATGCTGATTTTGCTGCTGAACAGCCTGCGGGTCATCGGTGTGAAGGATCTCAATCCCCTGATCGTCAATCGTCTCCAGGATCCGGATCCGTCGATGCGTCGGGCCGTACTGGAAATCTATCAGATCGATGACGAGCCGTCCCTGAAAAACGTGATTTCCCTGCTGGGGGACGACACCGAGGAGATCGCCGGGCTGGCCAGCGAGAAGATCAGGACCGCCGACTACCAGAACAGCCTGCGGCTGGTAAAATCCCTCTCCTTGCCCCAGAAGCAAGTCAGAGAGGCGCTGTTCGGGCTGCTGACGGACATGGCCATCAAGGATCTGGATGTGTTCCGCTTTGTTCGCTTTCAGGCGCGGGTCTGTTATGAATTGATGATTCAGGTCCAGGGCGTCCGGCGGCTTGCCGGCGGAGAACTGCAGCACTTGCTGGCCATCCACCTGGATCAGCGCATTTGGTTCACCCTGCAGACGACCCTGCGGGTGTTGGCAGCCCAGGACCGTTCGGGACGGATGCGCATGATCGCCCGAAGCATCTTCTCAACGGATAAACGCCAGCGGGCCAACAGTATAGAGGCGATGGATGACATCCTGGATAAAAGTCTGAGCCGGTTGCTGATGCCGCTTTTAGACGACATGAATATTGCGGAGCGGATCGCCATCGGCCGACGCGTGTTCCCTAATGAGCTTGCATCGACGACAGCCTCGCTTTTCGACATTCTGCTGGCCAGCCGCAACTGGGTCACCCTGGTGCTGACGCTGACCTTGGCGGGGCGGATGCCGATCGATCTCGACGAGCCCGGCCGCATCCAGGAACTTGCCGGCCATGACAACGCCAACGTGTCCCGTGCGGCAGAAGAACTGTTAACCCATCCGGACGTTTCGTCCGGGCAGGAGGCCACCATGGAAACCGCGCCCCCCATCCCCCTGACCGATAAAATTCTGCATTTGAAAAATATCGAAATTTTTGCCGACCTGTCCGTCAACGAACTGGCGGCGGTGGCTTCGGTCACCGAGGAGGTGCATTTCGGCGAAGGGGAAACCGTCTTCAAGGAAGGTGATCACGGCGACACTTTATTCCTGGTCGTGGAGGGAGAGGTGGCCGTGATCAAGGATATCGATGGGGAACGGCAGATCGAGCTGGACAGCATCGGTGCCGGCGACTACTTCGGTGAAATGGCCCTGTTCGGCGACGACCGGCGATCGGCCACCATCCAGGTGAAAACGGCGGCCCGATTTTTAACCCTGCATAAACAGGAACTGCAGGAAATCGTGCGCGAATATCCCCAGATCGCCCTGCATGTCTGCCGGGTGCTCAGCGTGCGAATTCGTCATCTGCACGGGAAAATTTCCGATCAGAGCTGTTAGGACGCGCCTTGAAAGGCAAGCATCCGGGCCGGCGATCCGCCGTGGATTGACTTTGGCCGGGCAGGTTGTTACACCCGTGAAAGGATAAACGATATTGTCGGCCCGAGCCCTGCCGGCGCCGCAGCGCCGGATGAAAAATCGATCCGCCGACGCCAGGGCGGGTCAATGCGACTGGAACCATGAACAGGAAACACAAACCCCTTTTCAGGCACCCGAACATCGTCATTTTTCCCTGTGATTTCGGCCATGGGATTTTCACGACAACTTTTCTTCGCGCGGATACCACCCTTGAAGAATGCCCGTATCTGCGCATAAAGGCCGACGAATGCGCCGGTATTCTCGATGACTACGTATTCAACATGGAAACGGCGGAAGAAAATGGAGAATCGGATTATTATTCCCTGGTGCTTGGCTGGGGAAGCCTGTTCAACCATGCCGAAGATCACAATACGGAATACTGGCATGATACGGAACGCAACCTGATTGTATTCCATACGATCAGGGAGGTCGCCGCCGGCCACCAACTATTCGTCAATTACGGCCAGGAATGGTGGCAATCGCGGGAACTGACACCTGATTGAGAAGGCATTCCGCCCGTCCAGAAATCCCACCTGATCTCCCCCCTTTCCGTGTACAGTTGTAGAATTCGGCTTGCCGGGAGCGGCGGTTTTCCTTGACTAATTCTAATCGTTATATTAAATATGAATTTAATTTAAATTCCATACGCGATTGCGGGATGGACGCCGGCGACGGAAGGGGATATGAGAAAACCGCGTATCGATGGTCAGGAAACCAGACGACACCTGCTGATATCGGCAAGCGAGGTCTTTGCCGTTCGGGGCTTCCGCGGCGCCACCATCGCCGAGATCTGCCGCCTCGCCAAGGCCAATACGGCGGCAGCCAACTACCATTTCGGCAGCAAGGAAACGCTTTACGTGGAAAGCTGGCGATTTGCCTTCGAACGGTCCCTGCAAACCTTCCCGCCGGACGGCGGGGTGCCCGCCAACGCGCCGGTGGAGGAACGGCTGCACGGACGCATATTGGCCATCATGCGCCGCGTCGTCGACCCGCGAAGCCACGAACTGGACATTGTGCATAAAGAGATGGCCAATCCGACCGGCCTGCTGACCGGCGTCATCCGGCAGGTACTGGAGCCGGTGTTTCGGGGATTTGATCTGATCATTCGTGAGCTGTTGGGACCCGAGGTCAGTGACCAACAGGTGCGCTTGTGCCTGATGAGCATCCGGGCCCAGTGTTTCGGTCCGCTGATGCGTGAACGCGTGCGCAAGCTGAATGCCTCGGAAACGCTGCCATTGAATCAGGAACCCGTGATGGACGACGTCGCCACACTGGCCGACCACGTCTCCCGGTTTTCACTGGCCGGTATCCATGCGGTCAAGCAGCAGATTGAGCGGCGGCGGCGCAACTAGCGATTCACTCGTTTGCGTTTACGACAACGACGATAAGAAGTTGAATACGGTTATGAAGCGATTATTTAAACGGATGACCGTCGTGCTGGCCGGCATCGTCCTGATCGGCGCGACGGCGGCCTGGTACCGCAACCTGAATGAAGACGACGCGGTGGCTTACCAAACCGTCCCGGTTACCCGCGGCGAAGTGATCCAAACCATCAGTGCCACCGGTACCGTGGAACCGGAAGAGGTGATCGATGTGGGCGCCCAGGTTGCCGGGCAGATCCTGTCCTTCGGCACGGACGTCAACGGACACGTGGTGGATTACGGATCGCAGATCGCCGAAGGCACTGTTTTGGCCCGCATCGACGACTCCCTCTACGCCGCCGAGGCAGCCAATGCCGAGGCCCAGGTGCAATCCGCCCAGGCCGGCCTGCAGCGAGCCGAGGCGGATCTGGCGCAGTACAAGGCCAAGCTGAATCAGGCCGATCGGGATTGGCAGCGCGCGAAAAAGCTGGGCACCTCCGAAGCCCTCTCAAAAAGCAGCTATGATGCCTACCTGTCGGCCTACGAGAGCGCGAAGGCCAATGTCGGCGTGGGCCGGGCGGCTATCTTGCAGGCCAAGGCCGGTTTGGCCCAGGCCAGGGCAATGCTGAGCCGCGCGGACCGGAATCTGGGCTATTGCACCATTAAATCGCCGGTCAAGGGCGTCATCATCGATCGCCGGGTCAACATCGGGCAGACGGTGGTGTCCAGCCTCAACGCGCCCAGCCTCTTTCTGATCGCCAAGGATCTGACCCGCATGCAGGTCTGGGTGGCGG
>CAYTBC010000172.1:0-9636 GCA_964435765.1 uncultured Desulfosarcina sp. | reverse complement strand
TGATATATTGGTAAACAACACCGGTGGGCCTCCTCCCGGCAAATTCGACGAACTGGAAATCGATGACTGGCAAGCGGCCTATGAAGCCATGTTTATGAGCGCCGTCATGCTGACGAAAAGCGTTTTGCCGGGAATGAAGTCACAACGATGGGGACGAATATTGAACATTACGTCCATTGCCGTGAAACAGCCAGTGGAAAACCTGATCCTTTCGAATAGCATTAGAGCGGGAATTACGGGTTTCGCCCGAACCCTGGCCAACGAAGTGGCGCCTTTCGGTATAACGGTGAATAACATATTGCCTGGTTATACCCGAACGGAACGGCTGAAGAATCTGGCCGTAGAAACGGCCGGGAGAAAAGGTATTTCCGAAGAAGAAGCCTACCAGATCTGGATAAAAGACATCCCCATGAATCGGCTGGGGGAGCCGGAGGAATTCGGAAATGTTGTTGCGTTTCTGGCTTCAGAAAGAGCCTCATATGTGACCGGCACGTCGATTACCGTTGACGGCGGATGGGTTAGAAGTTTGATATGAAAAAGAAGATTAATTTGAATACACAGCGCCGAGCATCATCGACCTGCTGCAGCCTTTTGCAGATCAGCGGTTCAAGATGCGAATTCGTAATTAATCGCGGCGCTGTGTTTTAAAAAGATCATTCATTATATTTACATACACAGCGCTCAGCATCATCGACCTGCTGCAGCCTTTTGCAGATCAGCGGTTCAAGATGCGAATTCGTAATTAATCGCGGCGCTGTGTATTGGGGGTGCACTTTGCGAAGAGTTGGAATATTTGTAAAAAAGGATGAAAAGGCCTGCCTAAAGGCCGATGAATTGGAAGCCTGGTTGAAAAACAAAAAGATAGCGGTGGTCAGAAAGGAAAGCTCACCGCCGGGCCCGCATTCAGCGGCCGACAGCAAAATGTTCGCGCCGCCGGATCTGTTTTGTCTTTTTGTGCTGGGCGGCGACGGCACCTTTTTAAGCGCCGCCCGTTGGATCGGCGAACTCAACGTTCCGGTGCTGGGCATCAAATTCGGAGAAATCGGTTTTCTGGCGGAAACAGCCGCCGAAAACCTGTTTGAAGCCGCCGAAAAAATAATCAGCGACGATTTTATCATCAACCGCCGCATGCGCCTGAATGTCGATGTTGTGCGGGAAGATCAAACCGTGATCAGCGAAACCGTGCTCAACGATATTGTGATAAACAGAGGCGCCCTGGCCCGCTTGGCCGACGTCGAAACTCATATCAACGATCATTATTTAACCACCTTCCGATCCGACGGGCTCATTGTGGCAACCCCGACCGGCTCGACCGCCTATTCCCTGGCAGCCGGCGGCCCGATCATCCATCCCGATGTTCCCGGTATCATCATTACCCCCATCTGCCCCTTTACCCTGACAAATCGCCCGTTGATCGTCCCCGAGTCAATCCAGATCAAATTGAAGCTGGCCAAAGGGGCATCGGACATCATGTTGACGTTTGACGGGCAGAAAGGCCTGGATATCAGTGACCGGGACACCATCATGGTCCGCAAGGGGCCCTATCCCCTCAACATGATCACCCTCCCAGGCCAGCACTATTTTGATGTGCTGAAAGCCAAGCTGCGGTGGTCGGGGGGAAGAGTTTAAACAAGTTTAAACTCTGATCGCTGCGCTCAAGGAGCGGCTCTGCGAGCCTTGAAGAGCGTCTCGCCTGCGGCGGACTCAGGGTATATGGTAAGAACTTTTGCCTCAAGCGAAGCGCTCCTCGAGGCCCGCTCCTCCAACCTCAAGTTCCGAAGGAACGCTCATTTTGGCCGCAGGGCCGGCTCCTACAGTCACGCGAAGCGGGACGCTCCTTCCGCAGCGCGCTGCGCTCTATTTCCCCTTTATTTCAAACAGGTTGCCGTCAAAATCCCTGATAAAGGTCAGGATCTTATCCCCTTTGGGAATTTGGGTGACATCGACGCTCCGGCGGCGGCATTTTTCGACAAAAACAGCCAGATTAGAGACTTCAAGGCACAGGTGGTTAATTTCCCCGGAACCGCCTTTGGCCCCATCGGCAATAAAAATCTCGAAATGAATATTTTTACCCATGTAGTTGATAATTTGCAGTTCGGCATCGAAATTGAAAATGGCTTTGGCAAGATCCGAAGGCAAAGTTTTAGGTTCCGACTTCTTCAAGCCCAAAAGGTCTTTGTAAAATTTGTCCGCATTATTTTCATGACTGCAGGCAATTCCTGCATGTTGTAAACGCATTGAATTCTCCCATGATCATTGTTAAAATCAGAGATTCGGTTTAATAATCACCTTCATCGATTCGCGTCCATCCACGACCAGCTGAAACCCTTTGGCGATATCCTTCAGGGGAAGCTGGTGGGTGATCATATCATCCACCTTGACGGTTCGGGTTTCGATGAGATTGATGGCCTCGACAATATCAGGCGGTCCGCAATAATAAGAGGTGAGCACTCTGATTTCACGGGTCCAGAAGGCATTGATCGGAATGGTGACGTTTTTGTCGGGACCGGGAACCGTGAAAAAGACAATGGCACCGCCATGGTCGACACACTGCCAGGCCTGCTCGACGGCCGACAAGGCCGACGTGCACAAAATGACGAGGTCAACTTTACGGCCGTTTTCGGCGACCAAGTGTTCGGCCACATTTTCGGCGGCATCGAGGGTAACCTCTGCGCCCAGAGCAGCCGCAATTTCCAGTCTGCGGGGGTTGATGTCGGTGGCCAGAATCCGGCATTTTTTGGCCTTGGCGAGCTTGACATGCAATAGGCCGGACATGCCGCTGCCCATCACCAGTACCGTCTGGTTCTCGTTCAGCCTGGCTAACCGCTGGGCCCGGACAACACAGGCCAGCGGTTCTATGAACGTACTTTGATCATAGGTAAGGTTGTCCGGAAGCCGATAGGTGCCGTGTTCGATCAGTGGCTGCGGTACCAGAATATATTCGGCAAATCCGCCCGGCAGTCTTTCCTTTATCCTTGAACAAACGGGGTAGTGCCCTTTTTGGCAATAATCGCATTGCATACACGGCACTTTGGGGGCGATGAAAACCCGGTCGCCGGGTTTATATTTGTTCAAGGCTTCCCCGACTGCAACGACCTCGGCGCCGATTTCATGTCCCTGCACGAGCGGTGCCCGGGGCAGCCGGTACCACTCAACGATGTCACTGCCGCATATGCCGCATGCAATGACTTTGACCAGCATCTCGCTGGGGCCGGGCGTTGGCGTCGGCACTTCCTCTATTCGAATATCCTTGTTGTTATACCACTTTGCAACTTTCATGGGGCCATCCGATATGATTAACTATTGTTGACTTAAAATTTCTCTTACCATATATACTCTTACAATATATGGAATGCAACGGTCAACTATAACCACAACGGTTGCTGTAAGCGTTCATCGGCGTCAAGGAGAGGGGATGAAAGCACAGCTGGTTATCATATATTTGCTGATGATTCTGACCTTCGCGTCTGCGGCCGGATATACTGCTGAAACCCGCTCGCTGATCGAATTCAAGGAAAACGGCACCATTGACTGGACCGCAGGTGTGGTTGCAGCGAAAGGGATCGGGGATCCAGCAACCTACAGCTACTATGCCGGAGCCAAGCAAGACCGCGCGCAGACCCTCACCGAAGCAATCAACAAAGCCCGTCACAATCTGCTGGAAACCATCGTCGGCATCCGAATAAATTCCGAAACCCGGGTGATTGATGTCGTCGAGAACTACCCCTCCATTATGCTTCAACTGCGGGAAATGACCTTTGAAGCCCCTGAGGTTGATGATCTCAGGAAGCATCTTTACGACGGCGCGGTGGAAGTCTGGTCGCAGATCAAGCTCAACGGCGCATTTGCCCAGCTCATCTTACCCCCGGAAATCAGACAGATCGAGTCCATCAAGCAGGTATTGCCGCTTAAAAACCCCGTGAGTTCAAAAAGCCGTTCACGGTCAACGGAAATATATACCGGGATGGTGGTCGATGCCAGGGGTATCGAGGCCCTCCCCGTAATTGCACCCCGTATTTTGGATGAAAACCTGGAAGAAGTATTCGGACCGACCTATGCCAGCCGCGAATTTGCAGTCCAGCATGGTATGGTGCTCTATACGACGAATGTCTGGCAGGCCAAATTCCATCCCAGGGTTTCCGACAACCCCATTGTGGTCAAAGCCCTGAAAAGCATCTGGCCGGGCCGCTGTGACTTTATCATCAGCAATGCAGATGCGGACAAGCTGCGCAGGGCTTCCGAGCACCTGCTGTTTCTAAGAGAGTGCCGGGTGATTATCGTCCTCAATCCAATGTGACGGCTTTGCAAAAAGCTCATCTTCTGCGTTGTGCTTCATCTTTCGTCAGTCCGACGTACTCTTCGTACGTCTCCTTCCTCAAAATTCGCACGCCTTGAATATGAACTTATCACCAAGCCGTCAAAATAATCAGCACCGAGGTCAGAGGACAGAAGTCAGATGACAGACGACAGATGAAAACGGAAGGCGAACCCGCCGTCGTCCGATAGGACGGGACGATGGCGCGGTCTGCATGTGGAGGTCGGAAAAAAGGAAAACCTTAGGGCGCAAAGCAGAGTGAATTGAGCTAAGGGGCTTGTTGCCAATTAATGGAGTTGACAGGGTTGATTCTTGCCATTTCTCAACTTCCCCATTCCGCATTCCCACTTCCGAATTCGATCATCTGACATCTGTCATCTGTCCTCTGAAAAGCTACGTTCCCAACTGCCAGGAAGCTAAGTACTTCTTCTGCTCCGCCGTCAGTTTATCGATGGCAATGCCCATGGCGGCCAGCTTTTCTTTAGCGATCAGCTTGTCGATTTTTTCGGGCACCGGATAGACGTTTTTCTCCAGGGGTTTATCAAGCTTCACCATGTATTCGATGCTCAGGGCCTGGTTGGCAAAACTCATATCCATGACGCTGGAGGGGTGACCTTCGGCGGCCGCCAGGTTGATCAAGCGCCCCTCTCCCAGAACATTGATCCGGCGGCCGTCTTCGAGGACAAATTCCTCCACAAACGACCGGATGACACGGGTTGATTTTGCAATTTGCTTCAAACCCGCGAGATCCAGTTCGACGTTGAAATGACCGGAGTTGGCCACGATGGCGCCGTCTTTCATGATCGCAAAATGTTCCTTGCGGATCACATTGATGTCGCCTGTCAGGGTGCAGAAGAAGTCACCGATTCGAGCGGCTTTGCGAATGGGCATCACCGCAAAACCGTCCATGACGGCTTCAAGTGCGGGCAACGGATCAATTTCGGTTACCACGACGCTGGCGCCCATCCCCCGAGCGCGCATGGCGACTCCCCGGCCGCACCAGCCGTAGCCGCAGACCACAAACGTGGACCCGGCCAGCAGCCGATTCGTCGCCCGGATGATGCCGTCGATGGTACTTTGGCCGGTACCGTAGCGATTATCGAAAAAATGCTTGGTCTGGGCATCATTGACCGCAATGATCGGGTAGCGCAGAACGCCGTCGGCGGCCATGCTCTTGAGCCGAATGACTCCGGTGGTGGTTTCCTCGGTGCCGCCCTGAACTCCATGAATCAGCTCGGTGCGTTTGGTGTGCAGGACCGAAACCAGATCGGCCCCGTCATCCATTGAATAGTGCGGTTTGATGTCGAGAACCGCGTTGATGTGCTCATAATAGGTTTTGTGGTTTTCGCCCTTGATCGCATATACCGGGATGTCGTCGTTTTTAGCCAATGAAGCGGCCACATCATCCTGGGTGCTCAACGGGTTGGATGCACACAGGGCAATCTGGGCACCGCCGGCCTTGAGCGTCTGCATCAGAGATGCCGTTTCGGTGGTCACATGCAGGCAGGCGCCGATGCGAACCCCATTTAACGGCTTTTCCGTCTCAAAACGCGCGCGAATACGGTTTAAAACCGGCATATTCTGATTGGCCCACTCAATCCGAAGCGCACCTTCCCGGGCAAGTTTAATGTCCTTTACATCGTATTTTGTCATTCAAAAAATCTCCCTTCCCAAATTTAAATGCCATCGTTCGGCAGGCCGGGCTAACACCGGCAAGCGTCATCGGGTTTTTCGCCCTTCAACCCCGCCTTATCCCGGATAATATCGGCTTTGTCTGTTTTTTCCCAGTTAAACTCGGGTTCATTGCGGCCAAAGTGACCGTAAGCCGAAGTTTTGCGGTAAATGGGGCGCAGAAGGTCAAGGTATTCGATAATGGCCCCGGGTCTCAAATCGAACACTTCCTTGACAATTTCTTCCACCCGCTGCTTGGGTACCACTCCGGTGCCCATCAAATCGACCATGACCGAGACGGGTTCGGCCACCCCGATGGCATAGGCGATTTGGATTTCGCACTTTTTTGAGATGCCGGCGGCGACGATATTCTTGGCGATGTGTCTTCCCATATACGACGCACTGCGGTCCACCTTGGAAGGATCTTTGCCGGAAAAGCATCCCCCGCCATGGCTTCCCTGACCGCCGTAAGTGTCTACAATAATCTTGCGTCCGGTCAGCCCGCAGTCTCCCATGGGGCCGCCGACAACAAATCGACCGGTGGGATTGACAAAGTAGCGGGTGTCTCCGTCGATCATATCCTGCGGAATCACCTTCCGAATAACCTCCTCGATAATCGCCTCCCGCAAATCTTCATAGGTCACCTCTTCTTTGTGCTGAGCGGAGACGACAACGGCATCCACCCGTTTGGGGGTGCCGTTTTCGTACTCGATGGTGACCTGGGACTTTCCGTCCGGCCGCAAAAAATCGAGAGAACCGTTTTTACGAACCGTCGCCAGCCGGCGGCAAAGTTTGTGGGCATAAGTAATCGGCATGGGCATCAGCTCGGGGGTTTCATCAGAAGCGAATCCGAACATCAACCCTTGATCGCCCGCCCCCTGGTCCTTAAACAATCCTTCCCCCCTGTTTACGCCCTGGGCAATGTCCGGAGACTGTCGATCGATACTGGTGATGACCGAACAGGTTTGATAGTCAAAACCCATGCGGGAAGAAGAGTATCCAATCTCGCGAATGGTGTCCCGGACAATTTGGGGCATATGGACGTAACAGTCGGTAGTGATTTCACCGGCAATAAACGCCAATCCCGTGGTAACCATGGTTTCGCAGGCAACCCGGCAATTTTTATCCTGGGCCATGATGCTGTCCAGAATCGAGTCGGATATGGCGTCGGCAATCTTGTCCGGGTGGCCTTCGGTCACCGACTCTGACGTAAAAAAGTATCGTTCCATGAATTGTCTCCTTATTCCGGTAATTTTTATTTCACTCTGCCTTTTGATTGGGGGGGTGCGCGAAGTCAAAAAAAACGGCTGCCTACGCGGTGGTCACCAATCAGGCGGAAATCGTCAGAATTTCATTAATCAGCTAAAAGGCTGTATCCTAAACAAGTTTTGTTTTTATGTCAACAGTCGAAACACCGCCAGGGAGAGGCCAAAGTTACCTTTAGCTGATTCAGGTGGAAATGATTAATGCACAATCGGTTCTCTTACTAAAATCCCAAATCCTAATAGTCAAATTCCAAACAATATCCAATTTTAAAATTTCAAGAACCTAAACAATTCAATCCCGGATTCGAAGTCTACCCGAACCCGCAACCTCGTAGCATACATTGTTTCTGATAAAAAAATAGGGGATTCACCCCATTTTTTTCAACAAAGCGATTATGTATAGGAATTTAATTAGGAAAATCGGGGAGCGTTGGGAAGCGCCGGATACCTGATTTCCCTAACCTCTACCCATCTTGAAAACAAATCAAATTGTTTTTTAATAAAAGAAGCATTGAATCATTTTTTATTCACATCGGCCAAAACGAAGGCCGCCTGGCAAACACAAAACAAGACGGCCGCCTTCAAATTTTTGCTATGCAAAGACGGCGCCCGCTTAGGGTGACCAATCGTTTATCATCGCACTATAATAATCAAAACCCAACCCAAAGGAGGGAGGCATTATGAAGGTAAATCGACGGGAGTTTATCCAGATTACCGGTGCCACGGCCGCCGGTCTTGCCGTCAGCGGTCTGGGCTTTGACCTGCGCCCGGTCAAAGCCCATGCCCAGATGCTCAAGACTCAGTATGCCAGGGAAACCACCACTATCTGCTGCTATTGTGCGGTGGGCTGCGGTGCCATCGTACATACCAGCAGAAAAGGCGACGGCCGGGTCATCAACATCGAAGGCGACCCGGACCATGTGATCAACCGGGGCTCGCTGTGCTCGAAAGGTGCGGCCCTGACCCAGTTGGTGGAAAACAGCGAGCGCATCACCGAGCCGATGTACCGGGCGCCGTATTCAAAAGAATGGCAAAAGGTTTCCTGGGACTGGGCGTTGACGCAAATCGCCAACCGCGTCAAAGCCACGCGCGAGGCTACATTTGAGGCCAAAAACGCCAAGGGGCAGCTCGTCAACCGCACCGGGGGCATCGCCTCGGTGGGCAGTGCCGCCCTGGACAACGAGGAGTGCTGGCTTTACCAGGCACTGATCCGGGCCATCGGGGTGACGTACATCGAACACCAGGCTCGTATCTGACACAGCGCCACAGTTGCGGCTCTGGCAGAGTCGTTCGGACGCGGCGCGATGACCAATCACTGGATCGACATCAAAAACAGTGACTGCATTTTAATCATGGGCAGCAATGCTGCCGAAAACCACCCTATTTCCTTCAAATATGTGACTGCCGCCCAGCAGCAAGGGACCCGGCTGATCAATATGGACCCCCGTTTCACGCGCACTTCCTCCAAAGCGGATATCTACGCGCCCATTCGATCGGGAACGGATATCGCTTTTCTGGGGGGTATGATCAAGTATATCCTGGACAATGACCTCTATTTCGAGGAATACGTCGCCAATTACACCAATGCGCCTTTTATCGTCGGACCGGCCTATGATTTTAAGGACGGGCTGTTTTCGGGCTACAATGCGCAAACCCGCAAGTACGACCAAAGCAAATGGGCCTTTGAAATGGACGCCAACGGCGTGCCGAAAATGGATCCCACCCTGCAGGACAAACGATCTGTGTTTCAGCTGCTGAAAAACCACTATGCCCGCTACACCCCCGAGCTGGTGTCTGAAATCACCGGCACGCCCAAAGAGAGTCTGTTGGAAATTTACAAGACCTATGCCGCCACGGGTGCCAGGGGCAAGGCCGGAACCATCATGTATGCCATGGGCTGGACCCAGCACACCACAGGGGTTCAAAACATCCGCGCCATGGCGATCATCCAGTTGCTGCTGGGCAACATGGGGGTTGCCGGCGGCGGCGTCAATGCCCTGCGCGGGGAGTCCAACGTCCAGGGTTCCACCGATCACTGCCTGCTGTGGCACATCTGGCCCGGTTATCTGAGAACCCCCCGGGCATCCAACGTGTCACTGGCAGTCTACAATGAGAAGTCGACCCCTAAGAGCAACGACCCACTCAGTGCCAACTGGTGGCAGAATTATCCCAAATATTCGATTAGCCTGCTCAAGTCGTTTTTCGGTGATAATGCCACGAATGCCAACGATTTCGGCTTCAACTGGCTGCCCAAGGTGGACGACGGCCAGGATTACTCCTGGCTGTCGCTGTTTGACGAAATGTACAAGGGCACCTTCAAGGGATTTTTCGCCTGGGGCCAGAACCCGGCTTGCAGCGGCGCCAACGCCGGTAAAAACCGCAAGG
>CAYTBC010000171.1:3692-9640 GCA_964435765.1 uncultured Desulfosarcina sp. | reverse complement strand
TGTCCATCAAAGCTATATGCGGCAGAGGATAGCAGGGTTGCCGGGCAAACGTAGCGCCTTTCAAAGTTGCTGCGCATTGCACGGTCAATGAAGAATTTGAAAGGTGCTCCAATGAAAATAAAATCCTCACAAGATCCTAAATCATCTCGTCATTTACTGAGGGGATTTTTCTACCTTGCCGCATTGATGTCCATTCTGGTGGTTTTAACGCCCGGTGCTTACGCTGCCGACGTCACCCTGGCCTGGGATGCCAACAGTGAAACCGATCTGGCCGGCTACATTCTTTACTATGGTACGTCCAGCGGAAACTACTCCGAAAGCATCGATGTCGGCAAAACCGTCCAGCACACGCTTGCGGACCTTCAGGACGGGACCACCTATTATTTTGCGGTCACGGCCTATAACGCTGACGATTATGAAAGTGACTACTCTGAAGAACTCGCCTATGCCGTCGGTGCGGTCAATAACAGCCCGTCAACGCCGGCTGTGCCCAACAGTCCCGCCAGCGGGTATGTTGCAACAAACTACTCCTTCAGCACCTCGGCCTCTGATCCGGACGGCGACGCGATTGAATACCGCTTCGATTGGGGCGATGGGGTGATATCGAATTGGGGCGCCGCCTCCCAAAGCCATGCGTGGTCATCGCCGGGCACTTATTGTATCAAGGCTCAGGTGCAGGATATCCATGGCGCCGCCTCAGGCTGGTCGGGTTGTCACAATATTACGATTACCTTAAACACCCATTCGATCACGGCTTCCGCCGGTGCAAACGGCCGCATCACACCGTCGGGCACAAGGACGGTCAACGATGGGGCCGATCAATCTTTCGCCATTACCGCGAATGCGAGCTATAAGGTGCTGGATGTCCGGGTGGACGGCAGCTCCATCGGAGCCGTCACCGCATACACTTTCAGCAATGTAACCGCCAACCACACGATTTCCGCCAGTTTTGTGTCCGTCAATCAGGCGCCCGTCGCTGACGCCGGTTCCGATCAGACTGTCACGGAAGGTGCCACTGTAACCCTTAACGGCAGCCATTCGACGGATCCGGGTGGCAGTATTGCCATCTATACTTGGACGCAAACCGATGGATTGACGGTACAGTTGACAAACGCCCATTCAGCCACGGCGAACTTTACGGCCCCGAATGTTGCCATTGCCGGGGAGACGCTGGCATTCAGATTAACTGTAACGGACGGCGGGGGTCTGAGTGATAACGACACCTGTGTCGTCGAAGTCACCAAGGCTGCGGTGGTGGACAGTGACGGAGACGGTGTGCCGGATGACCAGGATGATTTTCCCTATGACCCGGATGAGTCACTGGATACGGACGGCGACGGCGTGGGTAACAACGCCGATACCGACGACGACAATGACGGCATGCCCGATGCTTGGGAACTGGTGTATGGCTTGGATCCTCTTAAAAATGATTCCGGCGCCGATCCGGATGGAGATCAAGTCACCAACATCAATGAATATAATATGGGGACTGCTCCCAATAATTATGAAGGCAATTTTAAACCGGATACTCCGCAGTTGCTCGCTCCGGATAATTACGCCACGGTTGGTTTAACGCCGCAGCTTGAAACCGGAGAATTTTACGACCCCAATTATAATGATGTCCACAGCAAAACCCAATGGGTGATTACACGGGCATTTGACGATGTCTGTGTTTTCGACGTCACCACTGAAACCTCATTGACCACAGTAATTATTCCTAAGCAGATTTTGGAAGAAGACGCCGAGTACATCTGGAAAGTCAGGCACTTCGACAACCGCGACACCGCCTCGGATTGGTCTGCGGAAAGGGAATTCATCACCCAAAACGATCAATATGATACAGATAAAGACGGCGTACCGGATATTCAGGAAGTATCCGATACACTGGATCTGGATGCTGACGGTACGATGGACAAAGTCCAAGCCGACATCAAGTGCGTGGAGGTTGAAAACGGAAAATCCCAGATTTGTGTCAGCATCCAAAATGCTGAAAATGCGCTGGCTATTGTTTCCCTCGAAGCCCAAGATCCCAACGATCCTCAGCTTGTTTCCGCAAGGGAAGGAAAACCCAAATTTTTCGAATTCGGATTGATCAATTTCAAAGTCCTGGTCAACAACCCCGGTGACGAGACGGTCGTGACCGTCTATCTTTCCAAACCGGCCTTTAATAAAGGCAATTGTTTCAAATATGATCCAGTTCGAGAGGTCTGGATCGATTATGCCGATTACACCGATTTCAGCCCCAGCCGAAAAGAGGTCTATTTGACCCTCAAAGACGGTGGTTTCGGCGATGCGGACGGCATCGAAAATGGGATCATTGTCGATCCCCTCGCTTTCGGATCGGAAACGAATCCGAACGGGAGTTCGAGCGATTCGCCCCTCGATGAGCTGTTTGGCGGCCTCATCCCGAATGATCTTAGCTGTTTTATTTCAGTTGCGGCGGCCGGTCAGACTGAAAAGCAGTCGTGGAGCCTGTGGCGGGAAATCCGGGGTCGTGAACTGGCGATCATTTTTGTTCTACTGATGCTTGCATATGCCGTCAAGATGGTTTTTTCAAGAAGCAGGCAAAATCGGGAACTGCTTTGAGGAGGCGGCATGGAAATGGTATCAAAGGATTGGTGGTTTTCAACCCTGGATCCCGGGGCAGGAAACTTTAAACCCTTCAACCTTTTTTACAAATAGAATCTATAAATTTTCCCCCAGCCAAAAGGTCTCAACGTTTCCGGAAAATGCGAATCCGAAGGAGGGCAAAGTTCTCCTTCGGATTCCGTTTTGGGAGGTACAGTTGCTATGTGGATGAGGGCATAAACCCCCTGAATCCCTAATTACTCCGCCCTGAAAAATAGATCGTTCAGGGTTGTATCCGCTTTTTGTCAACTGAAGGAACTTGTTCAATCCAAGGTAAAGCGGATTAATTACTTAATGCTGCGCATTTTCTTTAAGTTTCACCTCAACCACATGCGATTAAAAAGACAAGGCCGGTATTAACAAAATGAAATTTTTGTCTATTATTCGATTGTTAAAAGTACAATCGGCCTTCAGCTGCCTTTGTAACCCATCATTGCTTGAATAAGGTCATTAATCCGTCCGGACAACATTGATCGTTGTCATCTGGTAAAAATGGACGACTCTGTTTTATCCAAACATGGCATCGCTATTTTTCATGCGCAGTAATTAATGCCGGATTGCCGGTGTAGTCTGCAAATGTCATTAGCAAGAGATATACCAATTAGCAAATATTTATAATTTTATAAATTATATCGATATGATGAGAGGGTTTTGGGATCGACCGCTGGCTGTGAATTGTGGAAGGAAATTACCAAAAATATGTGAAAATTATTACCTATTATTACCCGGATTACTTAATTAATCCGCCCCGAAAAATAGCAGTTGTAGAGTTGTGAACTGTTATTTGGAAACTGAAGAAAGTTCTTAAATCGAAGCCCAGGCGGATTAATTACTTTATGCTGAGCCGTTTTGTCTGTCTTGCAGCATGCGAACGGGTGACTTTGGTCAAATTGCAGGCAGCGGCCGCCCAAATCAAGTGGGTCATATCACGGGCCGGGCCCCTATATCGACTGCGCCCCATGCGATGGAATCGCTGCGCTCTATTTCTTAGATTGTCAATGTTAGATTAATTATCGGCCTTTGATTTGACGGCGAACCCACAGGACGGTCGGCAGCAATACCATTACCGTCAGGGGCCAAATTAGCATTCCGATCCAATACCAGCTATCAGGGGATTTTTCCAGGGAAGTATCCGGGGCAACAACACCAATAAAACAGCCGGCACCGGAACCACCGCCGCCGGTAATCTCGGTGGCGGTTAAAGATGGCGCACCCAGCGCCAGCGGATCGACGATGATTCCGTTTGCAATGCCGTCGGCATCACCAAAGCCGCCATCCAACAGCCTTAAAAATACCCTTTTGCGGTCAATGCTGAATTCGGTATAGTCTGAGTAATCCTGCCAGACATCTTCGATCGGATCGTATTTAAGCCATTGGGCTCCCGGCGGTGCAGCCTGGGATAGGTGCAGCGTTGCCACCACCTCATCGCCGGGTTCATCCACAATCAGTTTGAAGCTGATCAAACCGTACGGCAGATTAGACGGCGGTTCCACTGAAACTTGGCGTGATTGGATTTCTTCAGAGCCCTGCAACTCCAAGCTCACAATGGATTGAATAGGTTCGGCATTTTGAATGCTGATGCCGATTTGGGCGCTCCCGCCTTCAACGCTGACACATTTTATGTCATTCTGATAGGAATCCGGTGTGCCGTTTTCATCCAGGTCAAGGGCAGCGCCAACTTCCTGATCATCGGGTATGCCGTTGCCGTCGGCATCAGCTGGATTTAATTCGGTTGTAAATCCCGCGTTCTCAGACCATTCAGAAGCCAGTCCGTGGTTGTCTATGAATCTTGCCCGCCACGCATAGGCGGTGTCTTCGTCCAGCACAAGTTTGGGTACGGTTAGAGCCGTCAGGGAAAGACGGCTGGTTTTGTCCAGCACACAGACCTGATCGTCCGCCCGGAAAATCTGCCACTGGGTTGCGGTGTGAAAATCGGCGCCATCCGGATCACTAAATGCGTCCGTTTGAAGGACAGGCGCCAGTGGCGCAATCTCCTCATCGATAGGAGATAAAAGGATGGGCGTATCCGGTTTCGCGCTTTCATCAAATGTGTCCGGTGTCGTTCCGCCAAGGTATTCATTCAAATTGATGATCCCATCCCCATCAGGGTCCTGTAAACCGTCATTTTCAAGTGGATTGAGCCCATACAAAATTTCCCAGCTGTCGGGCATGCCATCATTGTCGTCGTCTGGATCCGCGTTGTTTCCCAGGCCATCGCCGTCCGTGTCGATGGTCTCGTTGGGATCGAATGGAAAATGATCCTGGTCATCCGGCACACCGTCCCCATCACTGTCGGCGAGGGGCGGCGGGGCGGCATACGCAAAGGCGGCTTCAATGGTGTGATCGCCGGTAATATTGCTAAAGGTATAGGAAGAAACCGTGCCTGCGGAAACACCGTCGACTTTGACATTGAGAACCTGATAGCTCGGGTCCGGATGGATACTGAAGGTCCTGTTGGTGCCTTCGTTCACCGTCAGTGACCCGGCTGGGGAAATTCTTCCATTGTTGCCGGCCAAGGCTGTTATGGTATGCGTAATAATATCCGTAGTGTGGAGCACTTCCGCGGAATAGGCGCTCTCCGCACCGCTGATATCATAGGCGGTGGCAGCAAAATAATAAGTGGTCCCTGCCGCAAGTCCGGTGACTGTATGCTGATCGGTGTTGCCGACATCCAGGTTGGCGGTATAAAGGCGGCTGGAGGTGCCGTAGTATAACCGGTATCCGGCAATATCGCCTTCCGGATTACGATCCCAGCCAAGGGTAACATTGGCTGCGAATGCTGCCGAAGCAACAAGGAGAAAGATAAAAGGAAAAAGGCGCAAGGCGCAAAGCGTATAGCGCAGAGAGCAAAAGGGGAAGGCGAGAAGCCGGGAAGCCGGGAGGCTGGAAGGCCGGAAAGCCTTAAAACTATAAGACTGAGATGACAGACGGCGGGTATTAGGACTGAATGAGTTATAAATAGCGGCTTTATGAATGCAAAAAATTAAAAATATCAAGACACTGTCCACCTCCAGGGAATTTATACCGCATCGAAAGCGGGATGGTCTGCGGGGCCGTCGCAAACGCTCTCCTCAGGAGCAAGACCGATGCCAGTTATTTTCTGAATTGCGTTTACTAAGTCGGGAAAAACATGAGATTGTATAATATTCTGAAATTATGGGTTTTCAGACGATTAAAATCATGAGACGATGTTGTCTTTGTGGATAATTGGCATGAGCTGGGTGACCGGTTTTGTCCTCAAGACGTGAAGTTTTCGGCTTAAATTTATGGTTTTGGATACATTGAGGTATGAATTTATAGACAGCAATTTCGAACTTGTA
>CAYTBC010000171.1:2152-3592 GCA_964435765.1 uncultured Desulfosarcina sp. | reverse complement strand
TTATTCCTGCGCCACCTGGCGTGGGTGATTCCGAGCTTATTGATGCGGTAGTTCAAAGCGCGCGGGGAAATGCCCAACTGGCGCGCCGCGTCCTTCTGGATCCATAGATTGTTTGCCAGGGCCCGGGAGATCATCTCTTTTTCCTGTTCCTCCGACAGTTTGAGGACGGCCGGTTGTTTGCCGGTCGGGGACAATATCTCGATTTCAGGCAACGAGATGTTTTCCTGGCGGATGACGGTGTCGTCTTCCATCAAAATGGCTCTTTCGATGGTGTTGGACAGCTGGCGGATATTGCCCGGCCACGGGTATTGGCGCAACATTTCGATGACCTCGGGTGCAAATGCTTCTATCTTTTTCTTTAGGGAGCGTCCTAATTTCATCAGAAGATAATGGGCCAGGGGTTCGATGCACTGGACCCGTTCGCGCAGCGGGGGCAAATGGATTCTCAGTACATTGATGCGGTAGTAGAGGTCCTCACGAAAATTACCTTCACGTACGAAGGCTTCTATGTCGCGGTTGGTGGCCGCAATGATGCGGGTGTCGGCATGAATGGTTTTGTTGCCCCCCAGACGTTCAAATGCTTTGTCTTCGATGGCCCGCAGCAGTTTGGCCTGCAGCTCAAGGCTCAGTTCACAAAACTCATCCAGAAAGATCGTGCCGCCGTCGGCCTGTTCAAACCGTCCCGTTCGGGTTTTGTCGGCCCCGGTAAAAGAGCCTTTCTCATGGCCGAAAAGCTCGCTTTCGAGCAGCGTCTCCGGTATATTGGCGCAATTTACCTTAATAAACGGTTTTTGGCGCCTCGGGCTGTTGAAATGAATGTTGCCGGACAAAAAGCTTTTGCCGGTTCCGGTTTCACCGGTCATCAGGATCGTTGAATCGGTGCGGGCCAGTCGCTTAATGGTCTTGATAACATTTTGCATGGCCGGGCTGACCGCGATAATGCGATCGTAGTCATAGACGACATCCTGTTCCCGGCGCAGGTAATCGATTTCATTTTTTAGGCTGCGGTTTTCAAGGGCTTGATGAACCGACAATTTTATTTTTTCCGGCGGATAGGGTTTGGAGATGAAATCAAACGCACCGGCCTTGATTGCTCTTACGACCAACTGGGCATCGTTCTGATGGCCGATGACAATGACAGGCGTGTCCGGCGCCAGTTGCTGCAGGGATTCAAGAATCTTAGCCAGGCCGGAGCCATCGTCCAGCAGATCAAAGATAATGGCACTAAACGACTCTTTTATCAGGCGGCGCCTGGCTGACTCCGCCACGTTGGGTGCGGCGCTGATTTGATAGTCGGCTGCCAGGGCATCGGCCAGGTTTCTGGTTTCATCCTCGACTTCCCCGATGATGAGAATTGATGCGGTTTTTTCGATTAAGCTTAAGGTTTTTGCAGACAAATGTCACCTTATTACAGTAAATGTATTTCAGGTTGGAAATAAT
>CAYTBC010000171.1:0-2052 GCA_964435765.1 uncultured Desulfosarcina sp. | reverse complement strand
AGAATCCATTCCTTTAATAATTCCGTACTGCGCCTCCCACCCTTTAGCGTGCCGCCCCGCAGCCTTTTAGGCAATGGACAATCCTCCCACCCTATGCGCCATGCTCTCTGCGCTATGCTTTTCCCCTCTTCCACCTTCAAATGTATCCCTTTTGCTGCAGGTGCAGCATGATCTCCCGGGCGGCTTCATCCGGGGTGATGTTGGTGGTGTCAATCCAGACTTCGGGTGATTGGGGAGATTCGTAGGGATCGTCAACCCCGGTAAATCCCTGGATGAGGCCGGCGCGGGCTTTGGCATACATACCCTTGCGGTCCCGTTTTTCACAAACCTCCAGCGGTGTGGACACGTAAACTTCGGCAAAGCCGCCATAGCTTTCGATAATTTGCCTGATTTCGGCCCGGGTGGCGGCATAAGGTGCGATGGGGGCGCAAATCGCGATGCCCCGGTTTTTGGTAATTTCGCTGGCCACAAAACCGATACGCCTAACGTTGATGTCCCGGTGTTCTCGGGAGAAACTTAACTCGCTGGATAAATTATGCCGCACGATATCGCCGTCCAGCAGTGATACCGGACGGTCTCCGATTTCAAGTAAGCTCGCGTAAAGGATTTTAGCGATCGTCGATTTGCCGGCACCGGACAGTCCGGTAAAAAAAACCGTAAACCCCTGCCTGCGGGGCGGCGGATAGGCTTTTTGCAGCTCTTCAATAACTTCCGCAAAGGTCGCCCAGTCCGGGATGCGCCGTCCGGTGCGGATCCGATCGCGGATGTCGGAGCCCGAGAGCGATATAAACTGTGTACCCTCCGGCACCTGATCGGCACACCGGTACTCGTCTTCAAAAGGCAGATACACCATTTCGGCGAACGGGACGACCGTCATACCAATTTCTTCGGCATACGCCTGCGTCAGCCTGGCGGCTTCGTCACTGGCATAGTAAGGCTTTCCGTTGTGATCCCGGCCGGGGCTGGCATGATCTCGACCGGCGATAAAGTGCGTGCAGCCGTAGTTTTTCGAAACGATGGCATGCAGCAGGGCTTCCCGCGGACCCGACCAGCGCATGGCCAAGGGCAGCAGGCTCAGCATGTGGGAATCGGGTGGATAGTGCCGCGCAACTTGGCGGTAACATCGGACTCGGGTGTAATGGTCAAAATCACCGGGTTTGGTCATCCCGGCGATGGGCAGCAACAACAGGTTGGCCCGGGCCTGCCGCATGGCATTGATGGTCATGGCAAACTGGGGGCGGTGGATGGGGTTGCGGGTAAAAAATCCCACCATCCGTTTCCAGTCCAGTTTTTTGAACGCCGCCCGAATTTCTGACGGTGTCTGGCGCAATTGCTTGAAGTCAAAATGAAGCGGAAGGCTTAGTACTTCCAGCTTGCCGCCGAGATAATATTGTCCTGCCTGTGTGTACAGGTAATGCGTTCCAGGGTGCCTGCGATCTGAGGTGCCGTATACCTTGACGGCTTCTTTTTCCGGATCGGCCTGCCAGATGTCCTCTATATGCATGACGGCCAGAAGATATCCCTCCGGGTCTCTGAGGGCGACGGACTGGCCGGCTTCCAAACTGCGGGTCTGCAGTTCGCTGACATCCAGGCAAATGGGTATCGGCCACAATACGTTGCTTTGCAGCCGCATTCGGTCTATCACCGATTCATAGTCGGAGCGATTCATAAAGCCTGTCAGGGGTGAAAAGGCACCGGTGGCAAGCAATTCCAGGTCGCACAATTGGCGGTCATTTAAGGTGATGTCCGGCAGATTCAGCACGATATTTTTGAGCACCCCGGCACGCTGCTCATCTACCAGAAGATTTACCAGTAAACCACCGTGTGGTTCTGCCGAGCAGTTGTTTTTCATTCGCGGTTCTTTCTATTTATACACAGCGCCGTTATTAATGCTGTATTCGCTTATTATGGCTGGGTGATAACCTACCTTACCGGGCCAAAAAGACAGAACGCTGTGTATGTAATTACAATGATTAGTCTTAGAAGTTGAATTCGTTCATTTTGTGATAAAAAAATTTCTCGCAAAGCCGCAAAGCCCGCAAAGGTAAATTA
>CAYTBC010000170.1:0-9661 GCA_964435765.1 uncultured Desulfosarcina sp. | reverse complement strand
CCCATATTTCTGCAATACACCGTGGCCGTGAGCAAACGGCGCGGATAATTGTCGGAGCACGGAATATTTCGGTCACCCACCACATAGGTTCGGTTTTCAAAATATCCCCTGATCGGTGCTCTGGTTCGGGCCAGAATCCAAACCCTGATTGCCCGGATATCGGATAGCGGCACCGGGGCGGCCAACAAATTGCCATCCAGATTCGTGGTAAGCGCGTCATCTCCATCAGCAAGGTCCGCATCGTAAGCCCACACGATCTGGCCATCGGCGGTGCCGTCGTCGGTATCCAGGACTCCGTTATGATTATGGTCAAATGCATAGGCAAACCCGATGGCCTGGATATTTTCAGCTATGCCGATCAGTATTCCATCGCCGGTTTGTCTGTAAAGTCGCCCGGCCCCTGAATCGGCGATTCCGTCGCCGTCTGCATCATATGAATTTGCAAAGCCGTAGGTGATCCTTTCATCGGTGTCGGTCGTCATATCGGCATCATAGTCGAAAGTAAACCTTATCATATCGCGGCTGGCCTTTTCGATTCCCGTATCCGCGGATTCGCCATCGTTGGCGGCGGGATCATAGCCGGCCATTCTGATTTCTCTTTTTATCAGAGACACCGCTGCCCGGAGGTTCTCCTGCATTTCAACCTCCAGCTGTTGTTTAATATGGGATTTTTGACGCATCTGGTAGATCTGATAAATCGCCGTTATTAAAATGGCTGCAATCGACATCGCAATTAAAAGTTCGACCAGAGTGTGACCGCCGGAATCATTTCTCATGGATAGTATTCCCGAACGGTTGCCATCAACCTTCTGACGCGCGAAATTTTCAACATATTCAAAATTCGATGGATTCTTTTGATCTTAGGTAGCCGGCCGATTTTTCTCGGAAGGTTCTATTCTTCCACCAGAATTCTGGAGTTGCCGGTATGATTAACTCGAACTCGAGCTTGATTCTTCAACGTATTCTCAAGGGATATCGTGCCGCCTGAACCGGACGCAAGCCCTCTGCCATCAAAATTGAAACTATTGCTGCTAAAATTTGTTTCCTTCAGATCTACCCCGCCGGGCATATTGCCGCTTTTCAGCGTGGGTTCGTCTGCGTCTTGAACCTTATCCCCGTTATAATCGGAAAAGATCCTATAATTATTCTGATCCGGGTAAAATACCATCCGCACATCGACGTTGTTATTGACGGCCGTCAACCGCGCATGCTGCATGGCCGACAGCAAATCCCTTGCCGCGCTGCCCAGCCTGTATTTGGGAAGCCAACCAATATAGTTCGGTATTGCAATCGTGGCAAAAACAGCGATGATCCCGATTACCACCATCAACTCAATCAGCGTGAAACCTGAGGGTTTGCGCATGGTCACAACCTCCCGACATTGAAATAACAGAATCGGTTCAATTTTTAGGGTAATTCAGTTAGTGTGTCAATATAAAATCTTGAATAACATTTAAAGATTAAAGCAAATAATCACTCCCAAATATTTTTTTCTGAAAGTAACCCCATTGAAGCGGTTGATCGCTTGTCGGCAGATAAATTTTGTGGTAACCAGGGGACGCTAACGGAGGATAGATGTTTTCAGGTATTCAGGAAATTTTGGTGCTGGTCATTATTCTGCTGGGAATTCTGTTTTTACCCAGAATCATGAACCGCGGCCAGGAAAAGAAAGCGACTGCACCCAAGCCGACGGTGGCGCTTTCCGGCAAGATGCGTCTGGCCGTCGGAGCGTCCATCATCTGGCCGGCCATCATGGCCGCCTACCTGCAGCCCTGGCGCAGCGACCTTGTTACATTTTTGTATATCGGACCCGGACCGGTTATCCTGGGCTGGATCATTTTTTGGGTCAGGGCCGGATTCAGGAAAACATAGAAGGCTGGTTGTTGAATTCCATTGACTCAAGACTAACGGCCAACGGCGCAAGGCACATGGTCTTAAAGGAATCCTAAAACCGCCTGATTTTGGCGTTTTTATGTCTACCTTCTACATTCCCAACTCTCAAATGTTTCCCTTTAACCCGATCTCCTCGGCCACCTCACGCATGCCCATGATGGTATCGGTAATCACATCCGGCAGATCCATTCCCAGCATTTCCGCCCCCTTTTCAATGATGGATCGATTGACACCGGCAGCGAAGCGCTTGTCCTTCCATTTCTTCTTGACCGACTTGGTTTGGACATCCAACACGCTTTTTGAAGGACGCACCAGAGCAGTGGTCACAACCAGTCCGGTCAGTTCGTCGATGGTATAAAGTACCTTTTCCAACTCCGACTCGGGTGTGACATCGGTGCAAATTCCCCAGCCGTGGCTGACTACGGCCCGGATGTATTCTTCCGGCCAGTTATTTTCCCGCAGAATTGCTTCGGTTTTTTTGCAGTGCTGCTCGGGGAATTGCTCATAATCAAGATCATGGATCAGACCGATCGTGCCCCATTTGTCTTCGTCCTGGCCGCGTTTGCGCGCAAAATAGCGCATGACCCCTTCGACTGCCAGGGCATGCTTTATCAGGCTGTCGCTTTTATTGTATTTTTTCAAAAGTTCAAAGGCTTCTTCCCTGCTGGGAACATGCGGGCTCATTTAGCCACCTCCTTTTTATAGGATAACTATCTGTAAATAAAATAAAATTTTGCGATATTGTATGGCATCGGCATCGGCTTGTCAAGCTAAGATCGGGTGCAAAGAGTCCGTTTTTTTTCTTGATCCCTGTGTTTCTGACGGTTATTGTCACAGTTATCTCTAATAATTATCCGGCCCAAACTCCGACCAAGGTACTAGGCAATGGACAGATCCATTATAGGCAAACCCAGTCTTATCGGTCTTTATCTACGCAATCTGGCAGCCAATCTATCCGGCAATTTCATTATCGCCCTGCTGAATGTTTTTACACCGTTGGCGCTTTTTAAAGCCTGGCGGGAATTGCTTGCGCAAGGCGGCTGGTTAGCCATTCCGCTTATCATTGTACTTATAACTTCATTGGCTGTTTTCCTGCAATACCTTATCCAGCGGCCGGTTGCCGGCCTGCTGCAAAAAATCCGCCTGGGACAGGCACCGCAGGACAAGCTTCAGGTCCAGGCGAGGCGCAGACTTCTGAATTTGCCTTTGATTCTTGCGCTGGTAAATCTTGGCTTGTGGGTCGTTTTGACAGCGGTCGTCTTCATGCCGGTTATGTATTTTTCGATCAACCTGTCGATCAGGGGGTTTTTTTACGTTTTTTTCAGGGTTGTCATGATCGGTTTGATCGCATCCTTTATTTCCTTTTTCCTGATTGATGACTTTGCCAGAAAGAAGCTGGTGCCCTTATTTTTTCCTGAAGGCAAACTGGCTGCCGTGCAGGGTGCCGTGAGAATTTCTATTCTCAGAAGAATCAGGGTTCTGCTCGGCGTCGGAACCAATGCACCGATGCTGCTGCTGGTGGGAACACTGGCCTTAGCTGTTTGGGAAATACAGGACTCCAGGGTTTCAGCCGGCCAATTTGGCAAGGAGATTCTTGTATTCACGGTGGTCTTGGGCATTCTTTTTATTGTGATTGCATTCAGTTTGAATTTTCTGGTCGGCAATTCCATTTTGAAACCGATTCAAGAAATGATGCTGATGGTGAGCCAGGTTCGGGACGGAAAATTCAATCAGAAGATAACGGTGGTTTCCAATGATGAACTGGGAATGTTGGGTGACGGCATGAACGAAATGACCGCGGGCTTGATCGAACGCGACCGGATGCGCCAATCCTTGTATCTGGCCAAAGAAGTTCAACAAGCCCTCCTGCCGCGGACAGCGCCCGAAGTTCAAGGCCTCGATATTGCTTCCCGCAGTGTTTACTGCGATGAGACCGGCGGCGACTATTACGACTTTATCACCGGCGCCGAACATGATGCCGGTGTGCTCAGCGTGGTTGTGGGCGATGTTTCCGGGCACGGAATTTCCTCAGCCCTGCTGATGGCCACCGCCCGGGCGTTTCTTCGTCAGCGCTCCGCGCGTGCCGGCAGCATCGTCCAAATCATTTCCGACGTCAACCGCCAACTTACACAGGATATCGAAGAATCCGGCGGATTCATGACAATGTTTTATTTGACGATTGATGCGCAGCAAAACCGATTAAGCTGGGTCAGGGCCGGGCACGATCCGGCCATTTTTTATGACCCGGGCAGCGATCGGTTTGAAGAATTGCGCGGGGCCGGCATGGCACTTGGGGTTCAGATAGATGCAAATTTCGAACAATGCGAGAAAAACAATCTGGCCAAGCGGCAGATCATTATTCTGGGAACCGACGGGATCTGGGAGGCGTGCAACTCCCGGGGTGAAATGTTCGGCAAAGAACCTATTTACAACATCATTCGCCGAAACCAAGCGGCCCGCGCCGCGGAAATTCTATCCATTTGCTTTAGCACCCTCGACCGGTTTCTGGAAGGCCGCCCGCCTGAAGATGATGTCACGATGATTGTAATTAAAAAAATAAATGATTAGTGTAAACTATGAGGATTTTAAAGCACCGGCTGTGGGTTGGCACGGTATTTTGCAAGGATACGCGGCATGCTCGATTTTTTTGCAGAACAGGGAAGCAGCCAGGGCGATGGCTGTAAATTTTCTCCATTAACCAAACTCGGATGAATTGGAACCAAAAGGTCTTTCGCCAAGACGCCGATAATTAGGTTAACAATTCACCTTTGCGGGTTGGACGTCATTGCGGTAAAATTCATTGCTGCAAAACACAAACACCTCACACTCAACCGACTTAAGGAGGGAAAATGGGTAACAAAGGTCACGGGATCGAAGAACTCAGTGAATTTGCCACGGAATTCGTCAAAGAGGCAGGGAAAAAGGCGCTTGCTTTCTACGGCAAAGGTAAGCCTCAGGTCAAGTTCGACCAGAGTATGGTCATTGAAGCGGAACTCCGTTTAACCGACCTTTTTCAAGAAAAGCTTGATGATAACTACCCGCAGCACCAGGTGTTTAAATTTGATCAGGTAAACGAAAACTATTCCCATGAAGGAAAAAGATACCTGTGGATCTTTGACCCGATGGAGGGAGTGGCAAATTTTCAGGCCGGAATCCCGATTTGGGGTATGTCGCTGGCGTTGATTGATAACTTTTGGCCCATTCTGGGTGTATTTTACATGCCCTCCACCGGAGACCTGTTTCATGCCAGGGCCGGCCAGGATGCCTATTGGGGTAAACAGAAAATTAAAATTGAGGAAGGGCAGAATATCAATGATGAAAGTTTGCTATTCACGTTTTCCCGCTTCCATCAGCACTATCGCTCAAACTTTCCCGGCAAAATCCGGAATCTGGGGTGTGCATCCGCCCATATCTGCTACGTCGCCATGGGGCGGGCCGATGCTGCGGTAATCGCCAATGAATCCTTCCAGGGATTGGCGGCCGTGCGGGTGATTTTAGAGGCAGCCGGGGGTAAAATCTGCAAATTTGACGGCTGTGATTTTCATCTGAATGAATACCTCAACGGACATAGAATCGACGACCACCTGTTGGTCGCGTCTCCGGATACGTTTATGCAGGTCAGAGACTGCCTAAAGCCAACCGCCTGAAGGTAGATATGATGTTAAATTATAGCGGGCGCCGAGTTGATTTAAGAACCTCATGACTGACAATGACCTTAAAGTAATTTTACCCGAGAGTGACGATTTTTTATCTTGCCCGAAGTGTGAGACGGCCAATCCTCTCGAATCCAATTTCTGTCTGAATTGCGGAACCAGGCTGCGAACATCGTCCAGCAGCAGTTCAAGATGGTTATGGATTATCATGCTGCTCATCGGTTTGGCCGGGTTCTGGTATTATTTTCAAAATCGATTTTCCGGACCTCAGCCGTATAAACCACTCGCTAAAATTCCACCGGTAACCGCAACGGTTCCCGGAGAAGCCAGGCAAAAATCCGCTGACAAAGATATACCACCCCCAAAAAATGAAGTCATTCCGCTCAGCACGCCGTCAAAATTCAAAATACCGGTAGGGATGGTCGTCATTAAAGACATCAGTGGAAAGGTTATCAGTGAAGTTATGGTGCCGGTGGTTGGCGGCGGTTGGATTGCCTTGCCAAAGCGGGTTTGTCTGGGCGGCTCAGAATGGGTTCTTAAGATGGGGCCGGATTTGGAAGTGAGCATTGTCGGTGGAATTTACAAGGACTACGATCGGATCGGGCTCTGGCGCATTATGGAAGACTTTAGAATTGACGGGCCTGAACTTTATCCATGGTCAGCCGATGCGCCGTTAACCTGGCTTTCATTGACTTCTTTAGATTCGCCCGAACCGGTAAAACTCGTGAACCCGAACGAACAGGGGTATTTTATCGAAGGCCGCTTGTCGGAAGATTTTAATGAGAATGGTATTTTGGTTCAACAAGGCCGGGTCGTGGGATGGACTTTCGGCCAAACGGCTGCAGGTGCTTTTGTCTGGAACGGCGATGAGGGGAAGTTTCTGCAGCCGCAGATTCGCGTCGACGATTTTTATCGAATCACATTCGCCAACAGCCGGGAAGAGGAATTTGCGCGGGCCCTGGCCATGGGGACGGATTACTCGAGCTTGGAGCGACTGGAAGCCCTTGCCGGCGCTTTTCGATTCGACCCCAAGCTTACCAGCAAAGAGACGCCGGATCATTTGCAGGCAGCCTCTGTGATCGGCAGCATGAAAAAGCTGATTGAAAATGCCGTTCAAGCCGGTTTGGGAAGACAGGTGGCCGGTATTTTCGACGCCCAAATTCTGGCTGAAGCTGCGGACGTAGGCTTGTTGTCAATGGTGACCCGGACGACCGCGCAAAGTTTTGGTTTTGAAGAAGCCCTCGAACTGGCTGACAATGTGATCGACGCCCTGCCGTCGATCAGTGAGCGGGATTGGGGACTGTTGACGCAGCTCCTTGCGGAGCTTTACCAAAACTGGCTGACGACGCTGTTTAGCCAGGGAAATCTGCAGGGGGCCTGGAGAACATATCGACTCGCCAGCAGCAAACTGCCGGATGATTTAAATATTCATTTAATGGGCGTTCAACTGGCCCTGGCAGAGAACAACTGGGCTGAAGCAGAAGAAATTCTGGCGATGAAAGAATATCCGCCGTCATTAAATGATAAAGTTCAAAACCTGCAGAACCAAATTGCCGACTTAAAAGCGCAGGAAGGAAAAATCATCATCAATTTCACTCCCGGCACACAGCACATACCTGCCACTGCCACCCTTAATCGCAGATTTGAACAAAAGTTTATCGTTGACACGGGAGCATCCATGGTGACCATTCCGCTGTCCGCCGCCAATCGTCTGGGATTGGCAATTGACAGCGGCAGCCCTATGCGAAAGGTCTACACAGCAGGTGGTGTGGCATACGCACCCGAGGTAAATCTTACATCGGTGACCATAGACGGCTGGGAAGTAAATGACGTTACAGCGCTGGTTTTGGACATACCGAATCAACCCGGCTGGGGGCTACTGGGTCTCAACTACCTTCATCGCTTTCGTCTGGACATCAATTCGGAAAGGGGTGTCATGCTGCTGGAACCCCGCTGAATCACGGATTGGGGCAACATCGGATAAGCAGCGGGTTAAAAGTCTTCAATCAGCTCGCCCTTCTCCACGAATGCCGCGATATTGCGCTGAGCATTCAGCAGCGTCTTCATGGACAATTCAAGTTTAAGAAATACCGGATCATCCTCACCCAGGAGTTTCCCGGATTTTTGAAGAATTTTCAGGCCGTCCCCCAGATAACGGTTTAAATCTTTGAGTATTTCCTTGCGGCTTTGATGTCTGGCTCGTTCCTGAGCAATCACCGGCAGCAGCCGTTGAATGGAATATTCGACCAACGCATCCCGGGGCGCCTGGAACTGTTTCGAGGTCTCATCGAGGCAGGAAAGTGTTTTGCGACTGATCACGAATGTTTTCTGGATCCGCCGTAATCTTTGAAATTTCTCGGATTCCAACTCGCGTGCAATATGCTTTAAGGACTGCGCATCTTCAATGAGATGATCGAAAAGAGATTTTTGTTTGATTCCCAAATGAACCGAAACGATACTCATGGCTTCTATGGCTTTCGCAGACAATTTAAAGGTCGCCCGCACGGATTGGCGCCCTCTTAAATCCCGGGGTGAAGGCTGCGGTAAATCATCGTCGTCCCACTGGGAGTTATTTCGATTGTTTTCCATTTTGCGCACCCGTTTTAAGATTTATAGGTTCGACTTTAGCGTCGCAGCTGTTTAGTACCCGGCCCGATCGTGATAATCAGCCAGGCCAAACAATCAACCATTATAAATAGTTATAATTACTTTAAGTAATATAACAGAAAACTTTTATTATCACGGTTGATAGAAAAAGTAAAATGATAAATCAGGAGTCAGGTGGCGATGCTTTCAAACAGAAAGCATCGCCATTTTTATTTTTTTAGACCTGGGAAATTTTTATAAAATATTTCGAATCAGCGCACCTCCTCAAATTCTGCATCCACCACCTCGTCATCCTGGTCCGAACCTGAAAAATCGGCATGTCGTCTCGACCTCGTGCTGCTTTGCTGCCCGGCGGAAGGGCCGGCATCCTGGTACATCGATTCGGCCAGCCGATGGGCGGCATGGGTTAACGTCTCGGTCAGGCGCTTGATTTCGGAAATATTCTCGTCCTCCATGGCCCGCTTCAGCTCGCCGATGACAGCTTCAACCTCGGTGCGAGTGCCGGAGTTCAGTTTGTCGCCGAGTCCGGTTATGGTTTTTTGAGTCGAATAAATCAATGTGTCGGCGGCATTGCGCGCATCAATAAGCTCTTTTTTAACGCGATCGTCGGCGGCATGCAGCTCGGCATCTTTGATCAACCGGTTGATTTCTTCCTGACTCAAACCGGATGAGTGGGTGATGCGGATCGACTGATTTTTGCCGGTGGCCTGATCCCGGGCCGATACTTCCACAATCCCATTGGCATCGATATCAAAGGTGACTTCGATTTGGGGCAGCCCCCTGGGAGCCGGAGATATTCCGGTGAGTTCAAAACGCCCCAGGGTCTTATTGTCCGCTGCCATTTCACGTTCACCCTGGAGGACGTGAACCGATACCGCCGGTTGATTATCCTCGGCTGTAGTGAATACCTGGCTTTTTTTGGCGGGTATGGTGGTATTTTTATCAATCAGCCGGGTCATGACGCCGCCCAGGGTTTCGATTCCCAGAGACAGGGGCGTGACGTCGAGCAAAAGAACATCTGCCATATCCCCTTTTAAAACCGCCCCCTGGATGGCCGCACCCATGGCCACGACTTCATCCGGATTGACGCTTTTATTGGGCTCCTTGCTGAAAATTTGTTTCACGCGTTCCTGCACCGCCGGCATGCGGGTCATACCGCCGACCAGGATGACTTCGTTAATATCGGCAGACGACAGGCCGGCATCGTTTAAAGCCGTGCGGCAGGGAGCTTCCAGCCTGACCAGCAAATCTTCCACCAGGCTTTCCAGCCGCGCCCTTGTAATTTTAATGGCCAGGTGCTTGGGGCCGTTGGCATCGGCCGTGATAAACGGCAGATTGACATCCGTCTGTCTGGAAGTGGACAATTCAATCTTGGCCTTTTCAGCGGCTTCCTTCAGGCGCTGGAGTGCCATTTTGTCGTTTCTGAGGTCGATACCCTGTTCTTTTTTGAATTCATCCGCCAGGTAATCAATCAGCAGCCGATCAAAATCCTCGCCGCCCAGATGGGT
>CAYTBC010000169.1:0-9782 GCA_964435765.1 uncultured Desulfosarcina sp. | reverse complement strand
TGGCCGATGCGGACCTCACCGTCGGCCACCACTTCCGGCGGTTGCTGCTGCCAATCCTGCTGCCAGCTGAAGATCGGCTGGCGGCAGCCCCACAGCCGCCAGCCGGGGTACCAGGCATAATCATAGCCGTACCACCAGTAGCCGGGGCCGTAAAACCAATCCCAGTAAAATGCAGGATACCAGCGGTCGTCGTACTCGGTGCGATATACCTTGTATTTTACGGTGGCATCGGTCACCGGTGAGCCGAAATAGTAGTCGGCCCGGATAACCGCTGCAATTTTTTCGCCCAGCATCACCGGTTCGGTCGGCGCTTCTACTTTAACTTCAAATTCGGGTTTTTTATATTCTTCCACCCGGAAAGTATTGCCGCCGTAAACAGTCCCCGAGCCATGGGTGATGCGGTACATACCGAGCGGAGCATCCGGTGCGATATCGAATTCGCCTTCCAGACCGCCATAGTCATCGGCCCGGATGCTGCGGGAATAGACCTGTTCATTTTGGGGGTTGTAAATCGCCACCGCAAAAGTTCGGCCGGCAAAGGTGGATGTATCCGCCTGATCATATTGGGCATGCCGCACCCAGAGTTTAAATCGGACTTTTTGTTGGGGGCGGTAGACCGGGCGATCAGTCATGACGAAAGTTTTGGTTTGGTTGTATTCACGATCGTAATAGTTCGGATACCAGATATTGGAAAAGCCCAAAAACGCCAGACGTTTGTCGCTGCTGACGATCGCCAGCCATTGATAATTTTGTTCCATTTCAGAAGGCGCCAGGATGATCCGGCCGTCGTTGTCTGTTCGGCGAAAAAAATCCCTGTAAAGGATCTGATAGCGATTTTGGCCCGTCACTTGCTTGGGGTAGTAGCCGAAAAATTCAACGTCGGCGCCGTCCAGGGGTCTGCCGTTGACGGCATCGGCGGCATAATAGAGCACCTGTTTGTCGAGGGGCTTTTTTATGAGGATCGTGTCGCTGACCCAGACAAGGATGCGGGCCGTATTGCCGTTGCTGATGTCGCCGGTCAGCAAATAGGCTCCGGCCTGATCCAGGGGTTCGGGAAGGTTGACGGTGACACGCTGGTCCCAGTGTCTTTCATCCGGCTCCAGTTTGAGATCCCAGTCAGCTGCCTTGGCGCCAATGTAGCGGGTCTGATTTTCATGGACCAGACGCCAGCCGATGTCGTCGATCCGGAGCCTGTTCCAGTCCAGCTTCCGCGGATTGGAGCGGATATAGGCTTTGACATCATCAAGCAATAGTTTGACCCGGATGCGGTAAGCCTTAAAATTTACCTTGATGCCGTTGCGGAACCGATATTCCACGCTGGGCTTGCTGCCCGCAGGCTGGGTGCCGGCAGGTTCAAATACGCCCCAGCTTCCGGTAATTTGATCGATTTGCTGTCGGGCTTCCGCGGCATTGTATTTTTTATATTGATCCCAGAATTCGACGGCCCGGTCATATAAACGGCGGTTTTCATAGATGTGGGCCAGGCTCCTTAAAGCCTCGGCCGCATAGCCTCGGTCCGGAAGACGGGCAATTTCGCCGAATAATCTGATATAATTATATTCCTCGGGCAGTTCAAACCGTTTGACCCCGTCGGCCAACCTGGCCAGCGTCTCGTTGTCCGCTAAAGTGTGCACCTCATAAGGGCGCAGTGCTTCTTGACCTGATTGCGTGACCGGCGTGGATCGCGCGACGGCCAGGTACTGACGATAGGACGCCAGGGTCTGAACACCGAATTGCTGGTGCAGAAAGGATGCAAAGGTATACTTTGTGTAGGCAGCAAGATCAGGGTTCAAGCCGACGGCCTGGGCCAGCAACCAGCGCCAGCGTTCACCGTCTGATTGCGCCGATTCAAAATTCGCCGGAGTTTTGTGAAAAACGGGACGGCCTTGCGGGTCCACCGGCGCTCCCTGGGTACCGGTGCCGTATTCATAGCCCTGGCCGGCTTCGTAATCGGGCAGCGTTTCGAGATCGGTCAGATATTGAAGACGCCAGGACTGGTTTTCACCGCTGGATTGAAATATGATACGGGCAAATTCCAGATATAAATCGGCGACTTCTGTGCGGCCCGGCTCGACGGCCGTCAATTTCAAGGCCCGGTTCATCAACTGCAGCGCTCTGACGCGGTCACGCTGAATGGCGTTGACGTAACGGCCCCCGCCGCGATGTGCACCGCGTTGAAATTCGCCGGCCACCATATATCCCCAATGATTATTCTGATTGTAGCTGTCGGCGGCTGCCTGCAGCAGGCGCCAGTTATCAAGGTGTCTGGCGATCACATTTTCGCGCAAGGCATCCAATTCGTTCAGGCGATTCAGGTTCCGCAGGCAATACCAGGCCTGCAAAAGATCGCTTCCCACCAATTTCGGATCGTTGGCTACCGCAAGACATAATTTTTGATACAACTGATAGGCATCTTTCCAATTACCGTCGTTGAACGCCTTAAGGGCTTGTTTGCGCAGTTGCGAATGCTCCTGCTGTGCGCCCCAGCCACATGAGGCCGTCGCAGCCATCATTATGAATAAAATGATCAAGGCTTTGGTAATTTTCATTGGGCATCTCCTCAATTTTGAAAACCACAAGCTTCCGCAAAAGTTTTTCTACTTAACAGTCTATAAAGATACTGGTTTGACTGTCAACAGGCAGCAAAAGCTTTTACATAAGTTTTACATGCGGTTTCAAAGGTTCAGGGTTCAGAATTCAAAGGCTCAGAGGTTCAGGGTTTAGCCCAATGGAGGGCGGCAAGTTTGATCGCAGATGAAACTTGCTTAGATCTTTAAAAAACTTCAAAATGAAAATTCAAATCTTGACGTTCAACTAAATTCCCGATAAATTACTGTAATTAGAAAGTAATATGGTCATTTAACCCAGTCGGGGCTGCTTCAAATGTTTAGCAACCTACTGCGATTATAATTATAGGCCCGAAAGGAACTTCTATGAAAAAGCCTCAAATCATAACGTCGCTACCCGGTCCGCAGGCCGCAAGATTGATCAAACTGGACAAGTCCTACGTCTCCCCTTCCTACACCCGAGTTTATCCGCTCGTGGTCGACAAGGCCAAGGGCCTCTGGGTTCATGACGTCGACGGCAACCTTTTTCTTGATTTTACCGCGGGCATTGCCGTCAATGCCACCGGCCATTGCCACCCGCAGGTTGTCAAAGCGATTCAGGCCCAGGCCAAACGGCTGCTCCACATGTCGGGCACGGATTTTTATTATACACCGCAGATAATCCTGGCCGAAAAACTGGCCTCACTGGTTCCCGGGCGGGGTACCAAAAGAGTATATTTCGGCAATTCCGGTGCCGAAGCCGTGGAAGCCGCCTTCAAGCTGGCTCGCTGGCACACCAAACGCGAACTGAACATTGCTTTCTTCGGCGCTTTTCACGGACGCACCATGGGGGCGCTGTCCCTGACCGCCAGCAAAACCGTCCAGAAAAAACATTACAACCCGTTGGTGCCCGGGATCACCCACATCCCTTACGCTTATTGTTACCGTTGTGCTTACAATCTGACTTATCCCCAATGCGGCCTGTATTGTGTGAAATGGGTTGAGGACACCCTTTTTCGCACGACTGTTCCGGCCGAAGAAGTTGCCGCAATTTTCGTGGAGCCGATTCAGGGAGAGGGCGGTTATATCGTACCCCCGCCGGAATTTCACAAAGAATTGCACAAGATAGCCCAAAAATACGGTATCCTGTATGTCGCGGACGAAGTTCAGTCCGGTATGGGGCGCACCGGCAAGATGTTTGCGATGCAACATTTCGGAGTGGCGGCCGATATTATCGCGCTGGCGAAAGGCATTGCCTCCGGATTGCCCCTCGGGGCCATGATCGCCCCGGCTAAAATCATGAACTGGGAGGCCGGCTCGCATGCATCTACATTTGGCGGCAATCCCCTCTCCTGCCAGGCCGCCCTGGTGACCATCGAGCTGTTGGAGAATAATTTGATGAAAAACGCCGCCGGCCAGGGTGAACGGCTTTTAAGGGGCCTGGCGGCGCTTCAGAAAACCTACGAATGCATGGGCGACGTGCGCGGCAAAGGGTTAATGGTGGCGGTTGAACTGGTAAAGGATCGCGCGACCAAGGCCCCGGCGACGGATTGGCGCGACCGCATCATAAAAAATACCTTTGAAAAGGGCTTGCTGCTGTTGGGGTGCGGCGCGAACAGCATCCGGTTTTGTCCGTCCCTGACCGTCACGGCAGCTGAGATTGATGTCTGCCTGTCCATATTCGAAGAAGCAGTGCGGGAAGCGGCGGGATGAGCGGAAGTGGGAAGTTGGAAGGCGGAATTATTTGGTTGCCCGTTGCGGGTTGCGAGTGACGAGGTATGGGTTACGGGATAGAAAATGGCGCACGGTGTAAGGCGCACGGTGCACGGTACTGATGTTGGAGGCCTTTCAGGTTCTGTCCTCTGACCACTGTCTTCGGTTGCGAGTTGCGAGTTGCGGGTTGCGGGCGATAAAGGCATTGAGCCTTAAACCCTACACCTCATTCCTTCCACCCTCTACCTTGATACCGTGCGCCGTGCGCCTTACGCCTTGTGCCTAAAATATTATCCAGCTAACCCAATCAACGCAATTATCCATTCATGCGGCACTGAACACATGTTCCAGCCAGCTCCTGGCCGCGTCGGCGACACCGCCGTCGTTGTTGGATGCCACCGCAATAAAACGATTTTTAAGATCTTCCGGCGCATTTGCGACCACATAGCTTTTGTCGGTCCACTCGAGCAGGTCCAGATCGTTGTAGTCATTGCCAACCGAGACGCTTCGCCGCTTATCAATATGCAGTTCTTCAGCCAGCCAGGCCGCGGTCAGGCTCTTGGAAACGGTGTCCGGAAAGATTTCAATCCAGGTGGATTCTCCATCCAGGGGTGAGGTGGTTTGAATTACATTAAAATCGGCCAGCTCGTTGCGAATCTCATCAAGAACGGCGCGGCTTTGCCGGGCCGGCACCACTGCCAGCAGTTGGGTTGCAGGGCCCAAACCATTTGAGAATTCGTTCATGGGCTCGGCATACCGGCTGTAAAGCTGCAGACGTCTTTCGAAATCCAAATTTTTTCGATTGGACCGAAAATAGACGAATCTGTGATTATCCGGGATCACGCGATGAATCATATAATCGAGCCGGCGGGCCTTCAGAATCTCGTTCGCCCTTATAACTTCATGGGGTTCGAGGCTGACTTTGCGCACGATATCACCGCCGGCATATTGCAGCACGCCCGCCCCTGTTGAAAAAATCACGAAATCCAACGGCAGGTCCGAAGCGGCGACGGAGTTAAATGAAAACAAGGACCGGCCGGTGGCGATCGCGCGCACGATACCCCGGTCGCCGAGCATCCGTAAGGCATCAAGGTCGACGGGGGAGAAAGTTCGGTCCGAACGCAGCAACGTGCCGTCGAAGTCCATGAGAAAAAGTCCGCATGGATGGGCGGTCTGCTGTGGCACGGTTATTTGATGGTCCTGGGAGATTATCATGCGAGCGCATCCTCGAATTGAAAAAATATTAAATGAGACGAGCTCCGGTGTCAATTGAAAGTTGGCCGTCTGGGTCTGACACGCCCGAATATGGGTGGCCCCGGGGCAGGCGTGTCCCCCAACTCCGGGAACTATCGCTAAAGGAAAAGCGCCAGGATGACGATATACAGTTAGCGCCGAAGAAATTTGGAAATAGGAAAGCGCAATAAAAAATCGGAAGGGAGATCGGGATTGTCAACGGAGGTAAACTGGGAAATGGAAAAGGAAACGATAATATTCTTTGATAAACTGGGGTTCGGGTGGGTACTTGACAATATAATGGTTAAGCAGATGAAATTAGACCATTTCAAAGAAGATCATTCCACAGGCAAATCTCTGATGAAAATCATCGAGAACCTATTGGAAAACCCGGGCGTCTGAACCCACGCTTGGATTTTAGCGCGCGGCATCGATTCGCGCCTGGCCGTACGTTCACCGTAAGCGGTGCTGCAATGCCGTGACTCAACACCTGAATTTTTTAAGCACCCATTGCCGCTGCCGGGTAATTGCGCCAACTTGACCTCAAACTTCCCGGATGGTTTTTGCGTGCAAAATTCAGGTCATAATTGTTTTCAAGTTTTCCTGAAATCATCGCGTGAATACATTTCTGCTGGACTGGGACGTCTTCATCGGGCTGTTTCTGGTATTTGTAAATTCAAAATAAATGGTAATATTTAATTTCTCCATTCTATATTACCCTCTTAAAAGTTTAATGCGGAGTTAAGTAAATATGGCAAGCACGCGCACCAACAACCATTTGTTCCGTGGACTTTTGCAGTCTGAAGACGGCCTGATTACCCGGGTCAAGGCCGTAAATGCCCAGGCGATTACGTTTGAGGCGACCTTTGGGCTCAGCCCGGAACTGATCGAGCAGCTCAAGGAACAGCCCGAGCACATCGTATTCAGCGAACGCTCCCGAATTGCCCGCCTTGGCGTCCAGCTCAAGTGCGATCTGCCCGGAGCGGATGGTCTGCAGGGCGACAGAATAACGCTGAGTCTGATCGCTTCAGCCGTAATACCGGGCTATCCGGGGTTGGCTGAGTTAAAGGATTTTTTTACCTTGGGGTTGCCGGTCGGGCGGCTGGTGTTCTGTGACCCGGAGGCGCTGCTGAGCTCCGATGAGGTTCTGGAAGCGATCGAACGGGCCGAGCTTAAACTGCCGGCGTCGACTACCATTTCAAGCGACGGCAGCATTGTGATTGCGCCTCACAAAGTCGTTTGCCGATTTAAGGAGCTTCTGGATAAAAAGACCTTGGGTCGGATCCTTTTGCGGGAAGATGGCCGCGAACTTCTCAACCGTTATCAGGTCCGTCAGGCGGTATCTTCGGTAACCATTGCTGCGGGTGAGGGGGTCGTAACGACCTGCTCCATGTATCTTAACGAGCACTTTGTCGTCTTGCAGAGCGGTTTTGCCATGGGCCGAAATCTGCCCGCAACCGTGCTGGATCCCATCAAAACACGGGGCATCCGAATTTATCTGGAGATCGTCAATCAAAGCAATCACCCCATCGTCAACCCGTTGATATCGGCGCGGGTCTACAATGCGGCCAAATCTCCAAACGGCCGGCGCAAGCAGAAGACCGCCGGCAACGGCCAGTATTTTACCTACCGGCAGATGCGCGAATTCGAAAAACGATTCACCTCCGGGGCCAATTCCACCTGCCATTTTATCGATAAGCCGGTTGCGATTATTCAGGGTAAAAGAGATGCGTTAAAAAAGGCCGGGATCTTTTTAAACGGCCCCGGTCAGGCCTGCCGGGTGACCAAAGCCATGTGTGCGCTGGCCCGGCGCGATTTTTCGCCGGACAGCGAGTGCACCCATCTGTATGCCACCTCCAAGATCCAGGGAGCCTTCGAAAAAACGCCGGCCGTGATGGCGGTAAAATATTTTCCCAATATCATCGAGCATCGCGATATCATCAATCTGACCTGTGAAGGCAAATTAAAAGCACTCTATTTTTACGAACCGTCCTGCGAACACGGGCCGTTTTTATCACAGCAGGATCACCATCGCCTTGAAGAATACCACGCCTTCGGCCTTGAAGTATACTGGGTGTCGGGTTTAAATAACCGCCTCATGAAACACACCCGGCGGGACGGTATGGGATATTTTGTGGCGCCTGAACGACTGGCTGATTTTCACAAATCCATGCTGTTTGCGTTTTATGGATCCAACCAGCAGCTCTCCGCCAACGGGGAAGCGCGACTCGGCGCCCTGATGGACGCACTGATCGATTTTTGGGGCCGGCGCATCGGTATCGTTACCGGAGGCGGAAGCGGGGTCATGGAACAGGCCAACACCCTGGCCCGCAAGCGCGGGATTCTTTCCGGCGCCAATTTCTTGGATATCACCGATCAGTCAATGACCACCGATGTCGATTTTTGCCAGGTTTTTCAGGCCACCTGCCGCCACAGCCGGCAGAAGTGGTTCGAGATCGCCTCGTTCCCAATCTTTAATATCGGCGGCCTCGGTTCCCTCGAAGAGCTGGGCATTACCCTGTGCAACATGAAATTGGCTATTTTAGATCCGGTTCCGGTAATTTTATTCGACACCGAGGGCAAAGGGGATTTCTGGGCCGGCATCGCCGGACAAATTAACGAAATGGTTAAACGCGGTCGGGCGCCGGCCTGGATCAAAGACAACATCGTCATAACCGATGATCCGAATATGGTCACCGATGTGTACCGTCAGCGGCTTCAACTCTTCTAACCCCTTGATTTTTGGTTCTCCGGCGGATCCGGATTGAGTGACTTGAGGTTATAAGAAAAATTGTTTTCTCTAAAGCGCACCTTATATCCGCTGTTCGTACCCATGGTTCTGATTCTACTTTCATCGGCTACCATCATTAAATGGCCGGATCTGGTGAGGCAAACCCATGAGGTCAGAGAACTCCGGGCGGTGATGGTGATCATGCCGCTTGTCCCTTACGTCATTTTCGCGCTGGGTTTTGTCATGGGGTGGCGCTATGCCAATGCCGGGATGATACTGGGTACCATAGCGCTTGCCTTGGCCTATTACGGTTTATGTTATTTCCGATCCCCCGATCTGTCCCGGGAAGTACTTGCAGCTCAGTCCTCTGCGGCTGCGCTGGCATTTTTATTGCCGTTGAACCTGTCCCTTTGCAGCGTCCTGATCCGGCGCAGACTGTTGA
Source organism: uncultured Desulfosarcina sp. (assembly GCA_964435765.1). GTDB lineage: Bacteria > Desulfobacterota > Desulfobacteria > Desulfobacterales > JAFDCJ01 > JAFDCJ01. Next base: position 1,117 of record CAYTBC010000169.1, on the reverse strand, counting down.
CTTCGGCCGGTATTCTGGCCGCGCTCTTATTAATTGTCCAGGTTGCCGTAGTTTTAACCCTCTGTCATCCCAAGGGGTATATCGCCTTGCAGGCAGCGGGGAAATTGGGGTCTCTGTCACCGGCGGCTGCCGCTAAACTGGCCGATTTTTCCCGGCGGCTGGATTTCATGCTTGCGGATCACTCGGTCTTCAAACTTGAGCGAATTCCCACAGCAGCGGTCGTGGCCTTCGGGCTGTCGCTGATTTTTGTGCTGATACATTTTTTGAAAAGCGGCGATATCCGCATCGGCGGTTTTTTCTTTGCAATGATTGCCGCTTTGCTGGGGGCAACCGCCGGGAACCCCGGGCCGGCCGTTATTTTTTATTTTATGGCCGCCGGATTGATTCTGGTCGTCTCCAGCATCGAAGCCTCCTTTTCCATGGCTTATATCGACGAGTTGACCCGTCTGCCCGGGCGTAGAAGCCTCAACGAGACCCTGCTCAATCTGGGCCGAAGATACACCATTGCAATGATCGACGTGGATCGCTTTAAAAAGTTCAATGACTCCTACGGCCACAAAACCGGCGACCAGGTGCTGCAGATGATCGGTGCCCGGCTTGGAAAAATTTCCGGCGGGGCGAAGACGTTTCGCTACGGGGGGGAGGAGTTTACAGCGATCTTTACCGGCCGGAGCGCCGAAGATGCCGTCTTGCATGTTGAAAATTTCAGAAAAGCGGTTGAAGCGACGCCATTTATTGTTCGCGGACGCGAGCGCCGCCGAAAAAATGCGGGCAACCGCGGCAAAGGAAGCGGTTTTACCCGCAAACAGGTCAAGGTGACTGTCAGCATCGGCCTGGCAAGCCCGGACGGGAAGACGACAAACCCCCAGAAAGTGATCAAAGAGGCGGATAAGAAGCTTTATCAGGCCAAAAGAGGCGGACGCAACCGGACGGCGTACTAACCGCGGGGAGGCATCGGGGGAAAACTTGTATCGGGAGAAAGGTTTCAGTGTTCAGGTGTCCCCCCTTCGCCTTTCAGGCTACGGAGGGCAGGCAGCCCAGCCGCCGGCCTGAAGAGTTTACCCGCCTTGGGAGGGCGGCCGATCTAATCAGAAAAGAAACTAATGAACATCGAACA
>CAYTBC010000168.1:0-9817 GCA_964435765.1 uncultured Desulfosarcina sp. | reverse complement strand
CTCAACGGCAAACATAAAATAAATATTCTCTGCGCACTTTGCGGCTCTGCGGTGAATATTAAATCTTAATAAAGAATGTCTAAATAATTATTGCCGCATTAGTAACAGCCGGCGCCAGACAATGGGCTAGTGACAGGTGTTTGTTTACAACCTGCCCAATATCTCCCTGGATATTACGATTTTTTCTACTTCCTTGGTGCCTTCATAGATTTCCAGCACTTTGGCGGCGCGATAGAACCGTTCGATGTCGTAGTCATTGAAGTAGCCGTAACCGCCGTGAAGCTGCAGGGCTTCATCCACTACTTCAACCGCCACATGGCAGGCATACAGCTTGGCCATGGCCGTCAGCTTGGTGTCGGGTTTGCCCTGATCCAGCAGCCAGGCGGATTTGTAGACCATGGTTCGGGCCGTCTCGACCTTGGTGGCCATCTCGGCAATTTTGAACTGGGTGGCCTGGAAAGAGCCGATGGGACGGCCGAACTGCCTGCGGCCTTTGACATGTTTAACGGCCATGTCCAGGGCCCCCTGGGCCAGGCCGACGCCGTGGCCGGCGACATAGGACCGGGAATGATCGAAAAATTTCATTAATTGAATAAATCCGTTGCCCTCGGCACCCAGCAAATTTTCTTTGGGGACCCTGACGTTGTTAAAATAGACGGCGGAAGTGTCGGAAGCGCGCAGGCCCATTTTACCGTGCATGGGATCGGCTTTATACCCGGCGCGATCGGTTTCGACGATCAGGATGCTGTGGCGGGCGGTTTTTCTTTCCTCGTCGGGGCTGGTCAGACAGTAGACCAGCATGAAGGTGCCTACGGTGCCGTTGCCGATCATGACCTTGCTGCCGTTGATGATATAGTCGTCACCGTCTTTAACGGCGGTGGTCGTCGCAGCCGCCGTGTCGCTGCCGGCATCCGGTTCGGTGATGGCAAAGCCCATAACCGCTTCACCTTCAAACAGGGGCGGCAGCCATTTTTTCTTCTGTTCCTCGGTGCCGAAAAGAAGCAGCTCTTCGGCGCCAAACGTCACGGAGCTGAGCTGCTGACCGATTCCCGGATCAATTTTCCAGAACTCCTCAAGTACCATAGCCTGTTCCAGAAACCCCAACCCCGGTCCGCCGTATTCCTCAGGGATGAAAAGTCCGATCAGATCCAGTTTCCGCGCTTTTTTAACGATTTGGGTCGGATACGCTTCGTTAATATCCAGATCACGGGCCACTGGGGTAAACTCACCTTTAGCAAATTCGCGCGCAGCCTTTTGAATGATCTGCTGCTCTTTGGTCAGATTGAAATCCATTTTTTAATCCTTTCGACAGGGTTGCCAATATAACTCGTACAGTCATGTCATAGCGTAACTATATAATGCGGCATTTTTTAATCCGAAATTCAAAGCACGAAATTCGAAACAAATTCTAAATTCGAATTTTCAAATGTTCCAAACCTTAACAACAAATAGGTCTATCCAATAGTCGGGAGGCTTCTGGTTTGCACCGTTTTGAATTTGGAAATTTGATCCTTCGAATTTGTCTATGATTTCGGGTTTCGTGCTTCGAATTTTATAATTGTTCCCTATCTATGTCTAATTTCAAGTCATCATGCTGTTAAATATCATGGCTATGCTCAAAGCGGAATATTCCCATGCCTTTTATTCGGCGCAGGCCTTTGCTTGTTTCTGAGCATTTTTAAGGCTTTGATCAGTTGGGGTCTGGTTTCGCGCGGCTTGATAACGGAGTCCACCAGCATGTTGGAGGCCGCGTGATAAGGATTGGAATATTTGTAGTCATATTCCTCGATTTTTTGCTGCCGAAAGGCATCCGGATTTTGAGCGGCCTGGATCTCCTTGCGGAAAATAAGATTGACCGCCGCGGTGGTATCCAGCACCACCAGCCGGGCAATGGGCCAGGCCAGCATCAGATCCACACCCATGCCCACGCAGCACATGCCCATTACTGCGCCGCCGTATTCCTTGCGCAGCGCCAGGGTAATTTTGGGCACGGTGGCCTCCGAGTAGGCATACAGCATCTTGGCGCCGTGGCGGATGATGCCGGCATGCTCCTGGGTGACCCCCGGAAAGTAGCCGGGAACATCTACGAAGTTGATCAAGGGGATGTTAAAGGCATCGCAGAACCTGATGAACCGTGCGGCTTTGTCGGATGCATTCACATCCAGACACCCGGCCTTGATGCGGGGTTGATTGGCCACAATGCCGACAGTGTTTCCGTCCAGGCGGGCAAAACCGATAATGATGTTGGTGGCATAGCGGGGCAGAATTTCATAAAAGCTCTCACTGTCGACCACCCGCAGGATCACCCGGCGCATATCGTATGCTTTTTTGAAATCAGACGGAACGATCTCTTCCAGGCTGTCGTCGACGCGTTCGGGGTCGTCGTTGGATTTCACCGCCGGGGGATGCTCGTCGTTATTGGATGGCAGGTAGCTGAGGATCTTTTTGATGATTTCGATGCATTCCTGATCGTTTTCGGCCACAAAGTGCGCCTGGCCGGTGATCTCGCTGTGTACCTTGGCGCCGCCGAGCTCTTCGAGACTGATATCTTCACCGGTAACCTCCCGGATAATGGCCGGGCCGGTGATGACCATGTGGCTTTGGCCTTTCACCATGACAATAAAATCGGTCAACGCCGGTGAATAGACCGCTACGCCGGCACTGGAGCCCATCATGCCGGTAATCTGAGGGATCAGACCGGAGGCGGCTGTATTGCGGAAAAACATACCGGCGACGCCCCGGGATGCAAAAAATCCTTCGTGCAGCCGCCCGCCGCCGGAATCGTTTAAGGCCACCAGCGGGGCTTTAACCTTGATGGCTTCATCCATGATCCGGCAAATTTTTTGGCCGTGGATCGTCCCGACCGAGCCGCCCAGAACCGTCACATCCTGGGCGTAGGCAAAAACCAGGCGTCCTTCTATGGTGCCATAGCCGGTAACGACGCCGTCGCCGGGAACTTTTTTTTCCTGCATGCCAAAGTCCACCGATTGACTCTCGGCCAGCTTGTTGACCTCGACAAAACTGCCGGAATCGAAAAGCAGCGCGAGTCTCTCCCGTGCGGTTAATTTGCCTTTTTGGTGGTGGCGCTCGATGGCCTTCAGGCCGCCGCCCGTTTCCGCTCGTTTTGCCAGGTCATCAAGTCGCTCCCTTTCGCCCTGGTGTGTTTTGGCTTGTGTCATGCTCACCATCCTTTGCGGATATAAAAATTAAACCCATAATAAATCCGTTTTTTCATCGGGTTATTGTATACTGTACACAATAATGGCTGTCAAATGTTAATTAATCCTTTTTCCTATCTGCGTATTGAATACTTCCCGCCGCTGCATTATAGTAGACTTATTATTTCGCCATGAAAAATTGTTCGTATAAATACGCGTAAAATTCAAGTACTAGTGGAGACTCTCGTGGACGACAGGCCGTTATTGGTCGAAAGAAAAAGCAATATCGTCACTTTAATCCTGAACAGGCCGGAGAAAAAAAATTCCCTTTCTCCCGAACTCGTCGACCTCCTGCTGCAGATACTCCAAGAACTCTCCGCGGACGATTCCGTTCGGACCCTTGTTATTCGAGGATCCGGCGACCAGGCTTTTTGTTCGGGATATGACATCCGCGCCTTGCCCACCAGACTCGGTGACGATGTCCATGCCAAGCTGAAAACGTTAAACCCGGTTGAGTCGCTTTTTCAGACTCTCATCAACTACCCGTACCCTGTTATTGCCATGATCAATGGTGTGGCGATTGGTGCCGGGTGCGAGTTGGCGGTCTGCTGCGACATCCGCATCGGCGGTCGGAATGCACGCATGGGAATGCCGCCGGCCAAACTTGGACTGGTATACCCCTGGCCGGGTTTGAAGCGGTTTATCCAGACCGTAGGGCTCGGAAGCACCCGGGAGATGTTTTTCACCGGCCGCACGTATCATGGGGAGCGGCTCAAGGAACTTGGATTGATGGATTATCTCGTCCCGGGCGAAGAACTGGATGCGTTTACCTATCAGATGGCCGGTGATATTGCCGCCAATGCACCTCTATCGCTGAAAGGCACCAAACGCATCCTAAATCTTTTGCTGGACTCAACCGTGCTGTTGGATGTCGGCCGGGCGGCGGAAGCTGAATCCATCACGGAAGCCGCCTTTCTCAGTGAAGATTTAAAGGAAGGCCAACTGGCGTTTTTAGAAAAACGAAAGCCGCAATTCAAAGGCAGATAGCCGATATTATCTTCCGGCTATCTACAAAACCCAAATTGCCAGTGGATAGGTTTTCTGTGGAAGCCTCGCCTGCAATCAATATCATTTGCTCTCTATCTATAACAAAATTATATTTTTTTTGATTTAACGGCATCAACTTGGTGAGCAAAAAGTTCGGCAGCGGACGTTATTCGATTAAGTATTCGGCGGCAGGGATCAAAAAAAATTTCGTAACGGAATTTAAAAAGCTGGCTCCAAAGAATTGATTTTAAATTAATGGAGAAAAAATTGTCAACTCGGTGCTACTCAGCGCCTAAAAAGTGAAAGGAGGAACTTTATGGAGTTGCAATCTTACAGGGCGGAAGACTTGTTTGAATGGGTGACTCGGAAAGGAAATGATTTTACCCTGCTGGATGTGCGCAATAACGAGGAATTCGGCCGATTTAAAGTTGAAGGACCTTTTCTTTCAAAGATGGTCAATATACCCTACATCGAATTTATCGAAATGGAAGACGAATCAGTCGCAAAGGTCCGGGTTCCGAAGGATGAGAGCATCCGCATCGTATGTGCCAAGGAAGGATCCGCCAAATATGTGGCTGAGATTCTGGTTAATAACGGCTGGAAAGATGTTCGTTACCTGGAAGGCGGCATCAAAACCTGGGGCAACATGCTGGCACCCAAGTTGATTGAGTCCCCCGATGGGTATAAGCTTTATCAGTTTATTCGCCCCGGCAAGGCCTCCTGCAGCTACGGTTTGATTTATGGAGATGAAATGGCGGTCTTTGACCCATCCCGCAACATAGAATTTTATCAAAACTTTGCCGGGGAAAATGGCTGTAAGCTCGTAAAAACTTTTGAAACCCATTTGCAGGCCGATTATATTTCCGGCAGCCGGCAGCTCGCATTGAATACCGGCGCCCGGATTGTCGCCCATCAGAATGATTTTCAAGGTGCAGCCTTTGATTACACGGCTCTTAAGGATCATGAGGTTTTTAAATTTTCAAAAGGCGGGCCGGAAATCAAAGCGATCCATACGCCGGGGCACACACCCGGAAGCACCTGTTACCTGATCGACAATCAGTACCTGGTCTCCGGCGACACCATATTCATTCTATCCATCGGGCGGCCCGATCTCGGGGGTAAAGCCGAAGAATGGTCAAAGCTGCTCTTCAACACGCTGAAGACCAGGATTGCCGGTCTGGATGACGGACTTATTATCCTGCCGGGCCATTACATCGAGTGGAGTGAGGCGAATGCTGCACAAATGTTTTTGGATACCTTCGGCAACATCAAGCAGAAAAATGCGGGTATCTACGGCATCCGGGAAGAAGCCGAATTCGTAAAATTTATCCGGGAAAATATGCGCAAACAACCCGATGAGTATGCCCAAATCCGAAAAGTTAATGCCGGTCTGCTGGATGTCGACGATGAGGATCAGGAAGTCATGGACCTGGGAAAAAATGAGTGTGCCGCCAGTATGTATTCCCCGAAGTAATTCAGACAAGAAAAGGAGGCTAAAATCATGAGTGCAGAATTCAGTGTTGCAAAAGAATTGGATTTGAAAGGGCTGGCATGTCCCATGCCGGTCGTCAAGGTCAGCAAGGGGATTAAAGAAGTTGAAGTGGGTCAGGTGCTGCGGGCAATCACCAGCGATCCGGGCGCGTTAACCGATTTTCCGGCCTGGGCCAAAACCAGCGGCAATGAAATTATAAAAACGGAAACCGAAGGTAAAGAAACCTCCTTTTACATTAAGCGCCTGGCCTGATTAATCCGCCCTGAAAAATAGCACTTTCCGGGTTGTGAATTTTTCTTTGAAAATTGAAGAAAGGTGTTGGATCGAAGGTCCGGCGGATTAATTCCTTTATGCTGCGCATTTTATTCTATGCTGAGCCGCTTTTGCTTTTTTAGCCGCCTGCAATTAAGTGGCTTTATCCATATTATAGGCAGCGGCTGCCCAAATCACATGGGTCGTATCACCCGCCGGGCCCTTATACCGACAGCGCCCCTGCGGTGGTCCGCATTTCACATTTATTCGATTTTCAAGGAACAAGGTCAGTTTTTATGCGCATTTACGCGCGCATTTTGCATGACGGCGTAATCAAATGCTACCCGATTCACTGGAAAATGGCAGATCAGAGATAACCGGGGCTCTCGGCAATAACTATATACCGCGTCGTAATATTCTGATCAGTCGTTTTTCATTTTATGTAATTTAATCGAAATAATGCGCTGGTAATGGGTGAAATCATTATCGGTCGTAAAGATTGGGGCCTCCAACCTCTTCGCAACGGCACATATCAAAAAATCAATATGAGATCCTTGAATACCATTTTTCCTGCATTTGTTGGAAAGTTCAGCCGCCAATTCATAATCGGAATCTAAAATAGGGCAGTTTTCGAAATAAGAAAGCTTTTCTTTGAGTTTTTTAAATTTCTTAACATCGCTGTAACTTGAGAGTATTTCCTGTCTGATTGGACCGATAATTAACGCTCTTTGATCCCTGATAAGAGCGGTAATCTCATTGATCTCAGCTTGATATTTGTCCTTATGAGATCGCAAAGCATAAGACCAAATGGGCGTGTCAACTATGACTTTCAACGATATCTTTCCTTTTTGTAATCGTAATCCGAATCCGGTTCCATCGTACCAAAAAGGCTAAGGATTTCAATCTGCTTCCGTCTATTGATAAACTCTTTTAAGGCGATATTGACGGTTTCCTTTTTGGTTTTGAGTCCACCTACCGCTAATGCCTCTTGCAATAGTTCCTTATTTATAGCTAAATTTGTCGCCATAAGAAACCTCCATTTTTTTACACATAAGATTACACATGTATATTACACAAAATAATGCGTGTCAAGAAATAAGCTAAGCTTGCAACCATAGATATCTCCATTGGGTACCAGCCGATGCCGTCATAGTTGACGCGTTTAGCTTGCACCTTCATTGATGGTAAAAAAGCCCCCGCTGGGAAAACATTGCTTGACATTTGTACTTTGTATACCGTATACAATATGCCGTAAACGGACCGGCTTTGCAGAGGCCGGGAAATGTGCCTGCCCGATCAAGATCCAAGAAATTCCAGATTAACCGATTAGTGGAGAATTTAAATGGAATTATTTAAAAATCTTACCGTGTTGTCCCTCGAACAGGCAACTGTTTTACCATACTTGACATTCCGCTTGGCCCAGGACGGCATGAATGTCATCCGGCTGGAACATCCGGTTTACGGCGATCCGAACCGGATGATCGGGGATAATGTTCTGTCCGAAGAGCGCATGAACGCCTACTACCTGTGCATCAACTCAGGAAAAAAAGATCTGACCTTAAATCTGGCCGAATCCGAGGGCCAGAAAATTTTCCAATCTCTTATAAAGGAATTCAACGTCGATATATTCGCCACCAACCAACTGCCGCGGAACTACCAAAAGCTGGGCATTGACTACGACACGCTGAAATCTTTGAAACCGGACATTATCTGGCTGGGCATTACAGGTTTCGGGCCTGACAGCAACGAGGCGGCTTACGATCCCATTTTACAGGCCCGCTCGGGTTTAATGGAGCTCACCGGCGAAGGGGAGGGCGACCCGCAGGTTCTGGGCATACCACTGCCGGACATGGGCACCAGTGAACACGCTTACGGTCTGGTAATGAAGGCGCTGTTTAAACGTCAGGCCACCGGTGAAGGCAGCTGCATCAATATGGCCATGTTCGAGTCGTCGGTATCTTGGCTGACGGTTCCCATTACCCTGACCGGCAGCTTCGGCAAAACCATTACCCGCCGCGGCAACACCCATGAGTTTTTCTGTCCGGTCTCCGTCTATCAGACCCGCAACGGGTATGTGTACCTGGCGGTCGGCAACGACCGTCAGTGGAAAACAATGGTATCCCAGGAAATGTTCAAATCACTGGACAAGCCGGAGTATGCAAAAAATGCCGGCCGCATCGGCGACGTCACCAACCTCAATGCGGCGCTGGATGCGATTACGCGCAAATATACTTCGGAAGAACTGATCGAATTGTTTACTTCCATCACAGTTCCCATCAGCAAAATACAAACGGTTACTGAAGTGATCAGCGATTCGCTGGTTGCCAGAAAGCTTCTATATGCAGAGGATCCGGTCACGGGGACCCGCATTACGCTGGCACCGCCCCCGAACATGACCCCGTTTCTGGAAGCTGCGAATCGGCGGCTTTCATTTCCGCCTCGGTTTGGAGAGCACAACCGGCAGATTTATGGCGAAAAACTCGGCTACTCGGATCAAGAGCTTGCGAGTTTCAAGCAAAAAGGAATCATATGAGGAAAAAGGCTGAACTAAAGGGGTTTGATCCCGGGCCATTGCAGGTACTGCAGGAGCGCAAGCCGCTCGGGCAGCACGTCTTCGACAACCTGAAACAGGCCATTATCCAAGGTCAAATCTCACCGGGCGAGTGGCTCGTGGAAAGCCATATCGCCGATATGCTGGGAATCAGCCGCACGCCGGTCAGGGAAGCGATTCATAAACTGGAGCGTGAAAGGCTGATTGAACGGCAGCCGCGGGGCGGGTTTACGGTCCTTGCTTTGAACCGGGATGACATCGAAGAGACTTTCGGCATTCGAAGTGTGCTGGAAGGCTACGCCGCCAGCCTGGCGACCCTTAAGCACAGTTCCGATGAGCTCAACACCCTCGAAAAAAAAATCGAGGAATTTAAGCATTGCCTGGACAAACACCGGATGGACGCCTTGCCGGGGATCAATACGGAATTTCACGAGTTGCTCTACGATCTGAGCAAAAGCCCCAAGCTGGTCGACATGATCAATGGCCTCAGAGACCAAATTTTCCGGTATAGACACATGATATTAAGAGACGGCCAATTTGCGCACATCAGCAACGAAGACCATATCCAAATGTTGAAGTACATGCGCAAACGGGATGCTGACCGGGTGGAGAAGCTGGTTAGGGAACACATTTTAAGGGGGCGGGATGTCGTGCTGAAGGTTTTTGAAAAAAATGCGGCCCGATAAAAAGCCATGAAAGTAGTTTGGAGACTATAAGCATATGACGGGAAAGAAAATAAAAATTCTTGTCGGCAAACCGGGTTTGGACGGACATGATCGCGGGGCCAAAGTCATTGCCCTGGCCTTGCGCGATGCCGGTATGGAGGTCATTTACACCGGCCTTCATCAGACCATCGAGCAAATCGTCAGAACGGCTGTCCAGGAGGCTGTGGATGTTATCGGTCTCAGCATCATGTCGGGGGCGCATCTGCCTATTTGCCAAAAGCTGTTGGAGATGATGAAATCCGAGGGGATAGAAGATATCCCGGTTGCGGTGGGGGGTGTCATTCCCAAGCAGGACATTGCCAAGCTAAAGGCGCTGGGGGTCAAAGGCGTATTCCCCGGCGGCACGTCGTTTGCCGAAATTATCAAAGAAATCAAGGAAATCGTGAGATAGTTGGAAGCAAGAGTTGATAGCTCACAGCTTACAGCTCATAGCACATAGTAAAAAAGATTAGTCCTTTTGCTATCAGATGTCAGCTATGAACTTAATGAGCTCAACTGCGAAAAGATAGTATCAAATTTACAGTCTTTAACACACGATTCAATGTGAGGTTAAAAATGGGTGTTGCAAAATATATCAAGAACGAAAAAGATG
>CAYTBC010000167.1:0-9930 GCA_964435765.1 uncultured Desulfosarcina sp. | reverse complement strand
CCCAGATTTGCAAAGTTTCCGGCATTAAAAGCATCACCGCGGTGGTCATGGAAGTACCCTGCTGTTCGGCCCTTCCCATGATCGTAAAAAAAGGCATGGCGCTTTCCGGCGCCAAAATCCCGCTGGAAGAGGTGGTTATCAGCACGAGGGGCAAGGTCCTGGAGCGCCGGCAGATTCAGGCAGCCTAAAAACAGGCGCAGGGCGTATAGTGTAAGGCCGGGTTTCACTGTTCAGGTGCCAGCAAAGCCGCTGGCCGGTTGGACCTGCCGATTTAATCGCGGTTGGAAACCGCTCCCACAACATCTATAAACTGTTTTCCGTTTCCAAAAAAAGTCGTCCTCCCCTTTTCCAAAGGGGAGTTAGAGGGGATTTCTTTTCCGATCAAACTGGAAACTGCGGCTGCCAGCGGCGCCGCTGACATCTGAAACCAAATATATATCTTCAATCATCTGCCCTTCCAATTCGGAATTCAAAACTCTGCCCTCCGACTTCTGCCTTCTGTCCCCCGTCTTCTGTCCTCATCGGCTTGTATTAAGAGACATATATGTTCCAAAAATTAATCTGAGACTGTCTTGCAAATCTTTTTTTATTATGATATTCAGCGATTACCTTACAAACTGGGGAAAATTTTTATTATCATCACACTGGCATGTATCGAATATCCATCTGTCAATTTCTTTAGGCGCAATAATCCAAGCAGGGGAACCGGCCTATGGACTCTTAGAATAAGCGACTCTTCGTGAAAGCGATGCCACGCCTCAATTTCTGGCACAAAAATTGAACTGACCCAATCGTGTGAAAAACCGGCAATTATGGCTTTGCCGTGAGTCCGTCAAATTTAACCTTTACCAGAGAGTGTGAGAGCGTGAAACCGTGCAACCAGCACATCATCAAAACGTTGAAACTTGTCGACGAGATGATTCATCTCGCTGATGAGGGAGACGCTGACCGGGAAGACAACGGCTGCGGTATTCTTTACGGCATCCTGCGAGATTCTGCTTTCAAGCTGAAAAGACTGGCTGAGGAAGAGCGGCTGAATCACATCAGAAAAGGCTGGTGGCCCGAAGATCCATAGAATTGAACTATGCATGTTTACAGTTGAACATTCGCGCAATTTTTTACACAAAATGCACGAATTTAACTTCTAAGTCTCGAAAAGTTGGAGGAAAAAAATGGCAAGTCTGAAAGGAACCCAGACCGAAAAGAATCTTTTAACGGCATTTGCCGGTGAATCCCAGGCCCGCAACCGCTATACCTATTTCGCCGCTAAGGCCAAAAAAGAAGGCTATGTTCAGATATCGAACATATTTGCCGAAACAGCCGACCAGGAGAAGGAACACGCCAAACGATTATTTAAATTTCTCGAAGGCGGCGAAGTCATGATCTCCGGCACTTTTCCGGCCGGAACCATCGGCGCAACCGTCGACAATTTAAAGGCCGCCGGCGGCGGTGAAAACGACGAGCATACCGAAATGTATCCCAGATTTGCCAAAGTTGCCGAAGATGAGGGTTTTAAGGAAGTCGCGACCGTCCTGCGCGCTATTGCCGTTGCCGAAAAGCAGCATGAAAAACAATTCTTGGCCCTGGCAGCCAATATCGAGGCCGGCCGGATATTTCAGAGAGACGCATCGGTTGTATGGCGATGCCGCAATTGCGGCTACCTGTACGAGGGCAAATCGGCACCGAAATTGTGCCCGGCCTGCGACCATCCCCAGGCCCACTTTGAACTGTTGGGAGAAAATTGGTAATTAAAAGTTCCAGCTAAAGGTTGCCGGCCGTCTCATACGAGGATTCAAAAGCGAATATCGTAGGCTTGGGAACAACGCCTTAGAGTAAATCAACAAATCGACTGTTCAACTAACTAGAAGGGAGGACAACAATGGCGGAGAAATTGGAAGTTTACAAATGTGAGGCCTGTGGCAACATCGTTGAGGTTATCCATGGCGGCGAGGGCGAGCTGGTCTGTTGCGGGGAACCCATGAAACTGTTGGTCGAAAACACGGTGGATGCAGCCAAAGAAAAGCACGTACCGGTCATCGAAAAGGTTGAAGGCGGTGTAAAGGTCAAAGTCGGTGCGGTCGCCCATCCCATGGAAGAAAAACACTACATCGAATGGATTCAAATCATTGCAGACGGCGTAGCCGACCGCAAGTTTTTGAATCCAGGGCAGGCGCCGGAAGCTTTTTTTAAGACCGCTGCGAAAAATGTCACCGTCCGTGAATACTGCAATCTGCACGGCCTGTGGAAGGCATAATTAATAATTAAGCCGCCGGCGCTCAAGTCCAACAAGTTTCTTCAATTTTGAAAACAATCGACAACTCTGGATGTGCCATTTTTCAGGGCGGATTAATTAAGGAGGTGATTTTATGCAAAGCTGGAAATGCTCAAATTGCGGGTATACCTTTGAAGCGGATGCGCACCCCAACGAGTGCCCGTCATGCAGAGAAAAATGCGAATTTCTTGACAATACCTGCTACACGCCGGACTGCGCCTATGAGGGTACCGATGACAGAATCGGCCAGAAAAAAAAATGATCTGAGCGCATGGAAGCCTAATGGGCAAACCTGACCTAATTTGACGATCGAATGAAAATACGAGAGCAGGGGAGAAAATGCTATGGCCAAAGTTCTCATCGTTTATGCCACCCGGACCGGCGAAACTCAGAATATCGCCGACCTGATCGCTGAAGGCGTTCGTTTTGCCGGTCACGAAGCTAAAGTCGTCAGTGTCAAAGACATCAAAAATGAGGCCGATTTGGACGGCTATGACGGCTATGTTTTCGGGTCGGCCACCTACCATGGCGAGATGCTTCAGGGAATGAAGACCTTTTTGTTTCTGGCCGAGAAGGCCGATCTGGCAGGAAAAGTCGGAGGGGCGTTCGGCGCCTATGGATGGAGCGGCGAAGCCAATGACCGCATATTCAATACCATGAAGCACATCCTGAAAATGGAGCTGGTCGGCGACACCCTGCGGTTAAAGTCGAGTTCCCTCGGCGGCGGCATGCAGATGGCCCAGGATTACGGAAGGGAACTAGCCAAAAGACTCGGTTGAGGATCATAGCCTGCTTCCCGGACTACGACCGGATAAACTGGCTCTCGCGGAATTTTTTTAAACCTAAATCATGAGCTGCAAATGCCCAAGTGGCCTAAAATTAGAGTATCCTGTCTGTTCAAAATGATAGAATACCGCAATTTTAGCTGATTCTAGTCCGCCCGTTTTTAGGTGGCTGGGACATTTTAAACTTGGGTTGATTTGTAATATTAAAATTCAATAATTTTACACTGTGGAGGACATCATGGCTGATAATGTTTCGACCCCCCAGCATTGCCCGGGTTATGCCGATTTTAAAAATCTGAAGGTTGTGACTTGCAAATGCGCCGAATGCGGAAAAGAAAAAGAAATTTTTTCAGATGAATTCGATAAGACCCACATTTGCAGTGGATGCAATCAACCCATAGACTTTGCCAACTGCACGATTGAAGGCGAGGGCAAGAGCATATCTCCGCGTTAAGCTTCTACCCTAATGATTCCGCCCTGAAAACTACGACATCAGGTTTGGTTTTCAGCGCTTTTACCGCCCGGCGATTCAAAAGGCGGATAAGCAATTTTTGCCGACGCTGCGCATAAAACCATAACTCTTAAAGATTGTGAGATGAATAGCGATGCTGGTTCTCGGTTTACAGGGTAGCCCCAGGAAAAAAGGCAATACAAATTATCTGCTGTCGACATTTATGGAGGCGGCGCGAAAATCCGGTGCCCGTACGACGACAATTGACGTCACCAAAAAAAACATCATCCCCTGCAAGGAATACACTGTTTGTGAAAAAAAGGGGTTTTGCCCGATCGATGATGATGTCAGGGATGAAATTTATCCTTTGTTGCGTCAGGCTGATGTGGTGATTGTGGCGACCCCTATCTTTTTTTACAACATGACCTCCCAACTCAAGGCCGTTGTCGATCGCTGTCAAACCTTCTGGGCCAGGAAATACAAACTTAAACTCAAGGATCCCGGGGCAAATATGCGTCGCGGCTTCCTGCTTGCAGTGGGGGCCACCAAAGGCAAAAACCTGTTTGAAGGCCTTCACCTGACAACCCAGTACTTTTTTGACGCCATCGGGGCCAGCTTTGAAGGCAGCCTTACTTATCGGGGCATTGAGGGCCCTCATGATATGGCCTCCCTCCCCAACCATTTGGAAGATGTTGAAAAGGCGGCCAACGGCATTTTAGCGCCGTTTCGCGGTCGCAAAAAAGTGCTGTTTGCATGCCGGGAAAACGCCTGCCGCAGCCAGATGGCCGGCGCCTTTGCCCAATTTACGGCGGGCGACAAGCTTGAAGTTATCAACGCCGGCAGTCAACCCGCCGAGCAGGTTAATCCGGATATGGTCACGGTCATGCATGAAAAAGGAATCGACATGGGATTTCGGGTGCCGCAATCCATTGAACACGCCATCGTGCACGACAAGCCTGACGTTATCGTCACCATGGGGTGCGAGGAAGCGTGTCCGCTGGTCCCCGGCGCGCGGCGGCTTGACTGGGAGCTGCCGGATCCGGCCGGAAAACCGCTAGAATTTATGCGCAATGTCCGCAATGAGATTGAAAAAAAAGTCCAGGACTTGATCGGAGAAATAACCTGAATTAGGCTTGAAAATCCGGACTGATCTGCTAATAGAAGCACCCGGTAACGAATTTGCCGGTCGGGGCCAAACCTTGACATTAATTTAATTCAAAAAATTTAACCAGCGTTGAAAACTAGGCAAAAGGAGGAAAATCATGGACAGGTATGTTTGCACGATTTGCGGCTATGTGTACGACCCGGAACAAGGTGACCCGGATAATGGCGTGGCGGCAGGCACCAAATGGGAAGATGTGCCGGATGACTGGGAATGCCCGGTTTGCGGTGCACCCAAGGATGATTTCGAGAAGGAATAATAGCAGCCTCAGGACTTGAACATTTAAAGGTAACTTGATGCCCTTTTCTGGCAGAGATTCAATTTTCTGACAAGAAGGGCATCAATCTTTTTAAGGGGAACACCCAATGGGTCGGCCTTTAATTGGCAATCGCTCATCTCATCCGTGTTGCCTTAAAATGAAAGATGTTTATATTTTACCCTTCGGCCACAGACTGTGCGGGATGTGAGCAACACAGGTCAGCCTAAATTTTAAAGGTATTTGACGTCAGATGAACTTTTAATCCAACCCACAATTTAGACTGAGGATTGAAAATGGAACCGATACAAATTGCGGAAAATGTTTTTGATGTCGGCGTCACCGATTGGAATATCAGGGATTTCCACGGCTATTCCACCGATCTTGGCACAACCTACAATGCGTTTTTGATCGTGGATGACAAGACCGTTCTGGTGGACACGGTCAGAAATAATTTTTCAGATCGATTGATCGAAAATATCTCCAGTGTCATCGATCCTAAAAAAATCGATTTTGTGATCAGCAATCACACGGAAATGGACCACTCCGGCAGCCTGGCCCGGGTCATGCACAAAATAGGCGAAGACAAACCCATATTTTGTTCAAAAATGGGTCACAAGAACCTCGCGCAGCATTTCCGGCAAAAGTGGAATTACAGGCCCGTCGCCAACGGAGAGGAACTCAGCCTGGGAAGCCGGACCCTGACGTTTCTGGAAACCCGCATGATCCACTGGCCGGACAGTATGTTCACCTACCTCAAAGAAGACAAAATCCTGTTTTCGAGCGATGGATTCGGACAGCACTATGCCGGACCTGAGAAGTTTGATGACGAAGCCGGCGACAAGGTTATGCATCATGCCAAAAAGTACTTTGCCAACATCCTGCTTTTGTATTCGACGCACATACAAAAACTGCTGGATAACGTCTTGAGCCTTGGCCTTGAATTCAAGATGATATGTCCGGACCACGGAATTATCTGGAGAAAGGATCCGGCCAAAATCGTGGATGCCTACGTGCGATGGGTCCGCCAGGAACCCCAGCAGAAGGCGGTGGTGATTTACGACACGATGTGGCACAGCACCGAGAAAATGGCCGAAAGCATTGTGGCCGGTATCATCAAAGAAGGCATACCCGCCGTGCCGCTTCATCTGAGAAAATGGCACCGCAGTGAGGTGATGACCGAAGTTTTCGATGCCAAGGCCGTCGTCGTCGGCTCGCCGACCTTGAACAATCAGCTGTTTCCTACTCTGGCGGACTTTCTGACGTACATGAAAGGTTTGAAGCCGTTAAACAAAATCGGCGCGGCCTTTGGTTCATACGGCTGGAGCGGCGAGGCGGTTAAAATAATCAACCAGGAACTCGAAGCCATGAAATTTGATATCATCGATCCGGGCCTGCGGGTTCAATATGTTCCCGACCCGGACGCGCTGAAAAACTGCTATGAACTGGGCCGCAAAGTCGGCAGAGCCGTGAAAGGCTAAATCGATTCATATGAAAATACCGGTTGTAGAATTAAGTGATTGCATCGTATGCGGAGTCTGCGTGGAGGCCTGCCCCGAAGTATTCCGGTTAAACGATGCCGGCTACATCGAAGTCAAGGACTTGGAAAGCCTTCCGGAAAAAGAGGTCAATGAGGCGATCAAGAATTGCCCGGCCGACTGCATCCTCTGGCAGGAGGAGTGATAATGAAAAAATTTGCGCTTTTTGTGTTTAACGATGACCCCATGTGTTTCATTCATGTTCTCTTAAATGCGCTTGATATGTCCGATAAAGGACATGAAGCTAAAATCATTGTTGAGGGCGCCGCCGTCAAGCTGATACCGGAACTTGAAAAAAAAGGTCATCCCCTGCACCAACTCTGGAAAAGAGCCAAGGCCAAAGGACTGGTCGAGGGGGTCTGCAAAGCCTGCGCCAATAAAATGGAAACGATATCTGAAGCCAAGGCCCAGGGATTGACGCTTTTGGAGGATATGCTGGGACACCCCGGAATGGCCCGCTACCGGGATGCGGGGTTTGAGATCATTACGTTTTAATGCCACCACGCAACCCCAAGAAAATAAGAGGCCGGCAGTTAAAAGAAAAGATTCTGCTGTTTCTGCAGACCGAAGATTTTGAGCTGGGACTCTCCGAAATCCGTCAACTGCCGCGCAGACAGGCCGTCAACCCGCTTTTTTCCTTCTTGTGCAGCACCGACGCAATCGTGAAATGGCGGGCCGTTACGGCAATGGGCACAGTTGTATCCGATCTGGCCGCCACCGATCCGGAGTCGGCCAGAGTCATTATGCGCCGTTTTATCTGGCAATTGAACGACGAATCGGGCGGGATCGGCTGGGGCTGTCCCGAGTCGATGGCGGAAACCATGGCGCAAAATGAAAGCCTGGCGGCGGAATTTGGCCGCATCCTCATTTCTTACATCCAACCTGCTGGAAACTATCTGGAACATGAGGCCCTGCAGCAGGGCGTGCTGTGGGGGATCGGCAGGCTGGCCCACACGCGGCCGCGGTTTGCGCAGGGCGCAGCCGGGTTTCTGGCTGCTTATATGGACTCGCAGGATCCGGCCCTCAGAGGTCTGGCTGTCTGGGCGGCAGGACCCATCGCCGGGCGCAAGACAATCGCGCAATTCGAGCGGCTTACCGGCGACCCCGCCGGATTGACGCTCTATCGCGGCGGACAGTTGGTTCAAACTTCGGTCGGCCGGCTGGCGGAGGAGGCCCTGGCGGCGACTGAGCAGCGTTTGAAAACCTTGATTTTTTCAACTAAAAATTTTGCGATACCCGGTGATCTGAAATGCGATGGACTCAAGAAGCAGAAGCGGCCATGAAAAAAGTGCCCTTTTTCGTGCGCAAGCGCGTCAAGACACGGGTCGAAAAAGAGGCCCGGGAGGCCGGCAAAAAAGAGGTTTCGCTAGCCGACGTCAAGACGACTCAGGCGCGCTATCTGAAAAACATGGCTTCGGAAGTAAAAGGCTACCAGGTTGAGACCTGCTTCGGTCCCGGCGGATGCCCGAACCGTGCGATCGTCAGCGACCCTCTTCTGGAAAAAATCGAAACCCTTTTAAAAGAAGAAGACATCCTGGGATTTCTTAAGGAGCATGTCAAAGGGGAACTTAAATTTCACCATGAATTCAGGGTGACTCTGGCCGACTGCCCCAATGCCTGCTCGCAGCCCCAGATAAAGGACATCGGCATTATCGGCGCCTGCGCTCCGCAAACGACGACCGAAGCCTGCACCTTTTGTGAAGCCTGCGTCGAGGCCTGCCGGGAAGATGCGATTACTTTAAACAGCCAGCACGAATGCCCGCAAATCGACATGGACCGGTGCCTGTCTTGCGGCAAGTGCATGCAGGCTTGTCCCTCCGGCACCCTGGTCGAAGGCGTGCAGGGGTTCCGCGTGCAATTGGGCGGCAAACTCGGACGGCATCCGCAGCTGGCCAGAGAACTGCCGGGTATCTACAGCGAACAGACGGTGCTCGCCATTGTTAAAGACTGCATCCGATTCTACAAGCAGCAAAGCCGGCATGGAGAACGGTTGGGTCAAATCCTAAAAACTGCTGATTTTGATGAATTCACCCGCCGTTACCCCGGCTGATCACCATTTCTCCAATAATTGCAAAAACTAATGAATTCGTATCTTTTTACGAATTCATTATATTTGACAGATCGAAATTCGGTACTAATTATTAGAGACAACGCGTGAGTATTAAAATGGGCGGATAAAACGCTCACAATCCATTTCAAAAGGAAGGCAAACATGTCAAAAGAGACTTTATCAATCCCGAAAATTTCCTGCGGCCACTGCGTCATGGCCATCAAGAATGAATTGAGCGAGATGGAGGGCATTAAATCGGTGCAGGGCAGCCCGGAAGCCAAAACCGTCGACGTCGAATGGGAGGCTCCGGCCACCCTGGAAAAAATCAAAGAAACTTTAAAAGAGATCAATTATCCGGTGGCCTAGCGTTGCGTCCTACAAATACGCGTCATTTAAGTAATGAGCATGACATAAGGTGCTCATCGTTGGCAATAAACCTGTGCCCAGTTAATTGAACCAGTTGGAGAATGCTTTACAGTAATTATTCTGAAGCGGGATCTCTAATGCCGTTTAAAAACATTTTTGCTCCCACCGGGTTTCATTCCAGAAACACAAGATGTAATTACGAGAGCATCTAAATAGAGCAATGACCGAGCAAAAATTAACACTCCCCATTACCGGCATGACATGCGCCAATTGCGCTGCCAGCATCGAACGGGCCGTCAAAAAGCTTGAAGGCGTCGCCGATGCCAGCGTCAACTTTGCGGCTGAAAGCGCAGCCGTCTCCTATGATCCGCGGCAGCTTCAGCTGCAGGATGTGGTCGAAAAAATCCATAAGTCCGGTTTCGGCGTGCCCACCACCCGGGTTGAAATGCCGGTTACCGGTATGACCTGCGCCAATTGTGCCGCCAATATTGAACGGGCGTTGAACAAAAAGGTGCCGGGCGTGCTCCAGGCTTCGGTGAATTTTGCCTCCGAACGGGTGCTGGTGGATTATATTCCCGGCGCGCTGGACGTTGAAGACATCGTCGGGGCCATCGAAAAGGCAGGCTACGGCGCTATTGCGCCGGAGGAGGGCTCGAACGAAGAGGATGCCGAGCAAAAGGCGCGGGATGCGGAAATCAGGGATCAGACCCGCAAGTTCGCGGCGGGGGTTTTGTTTGCCCTGCCGCTTTTTGTTTTGAGTATGAGCCGCGATTTCGGTTTGATCGGACCCTGGAGCCATGCCCCGTGGATGAACTGGCTGTTTTGGGCCCTGGCCACTCCGGTCCAATTTTACACCGGCTGGGACTACTATGTCGGCGGACTCAAGAGCCTGAAAAACAAGAGTGCCAACATGGATGTGCTGGTGGCCATGGGATCTTCAGTGGCCTATTTTTATTCGTTGGCGGTCCTGCTCCTGCCTTTTTTGGGGGCCCACGTCTATTTTGAAACTTCGGCGGTCATCATCACCCTGATCAAATTGGGCAAGATGCT
>CAYTBC010000166.1:0-9965 GCA_964435765.1 uncultured Desulfosarcina sp. | reverse complement strand
ACGGGTCTGTGGGGAGGGCGCCGGGTAACCGGTGCCTTTACCCGGAAGCAGACGGTGTGAAGATTGCGGTTTTACGTAAGGGCCATGCAAGATTAGTTTAAACTCGCGCCGCTGCTCACTGGTGACGTTCGCCTGCCAACGCGAAGAGGGAATTCTTGAATGGAATACGATAAAGACAAGGTTGATGAATTCACTTTAGCCCTTTTGTATTTGGTTGCTCACGACCGACAAGAGGGTTACGGTGCAAGAGCGTGGAAAGGATTTGACTGGGATACTATGAACCGCCTGCATGAAAAGGGCTTGATTTCAAATCCCGTTAGCAAGGCGAAATCCGTTGTAATGACTGAAGAGGGATTCAAAAAGGCGGAAGAGCTTTTCAGAAAGCTTTTCGTTAACAAATGAAATCGCCATCGACGAACAAGGCGGCCGAGAGGACCGTGCTAATGCTGGCGGTTTGCGAAAATTGGAATTTTGAAGAGCGGCAGCGAGTTTACCGACTTCGGTTTTCAGACACGCCCGGCCACTCACCTTCCCGTTGGGCATAAAGGAGATAGTTTGAATACCAAAAGTGAAATTGCAACTGCAAAATTATCAGAAGGCTATAATTGTGCGCAGGCCGTGTTCTATTCATTTTGTGAGGTTCTCGAATTTGACAAAGATCTTGCATTAAGAATGGTATGTGGATTTGGGGCAGGGATGGGACGAAAAGAGGAGGTCTGCGGAGCTGTGACTGGTGGGATTGTTGTAATAGGAACGAAATATGGAAGAGGAGAAAAGGCCGACCCTACAGCTACTGAGTTAACCTACAAGAAAACAAAAGAACTCATGGAACGTTTTGCTGAAAGACATGGAAGCTATATTTGTCGCAAACTGATTAACGATTGTGAATTAACAACAGAAGAGGGACAAAAACAGTTTAAAGAAAATGATCTATTGAATAAAATTTGCGCACCTTGCGTTCAGAGCGTGGTTGAAATTCTTGAAAATGTAATTTAGTAGAGCCCAAACGTGTTCAGGGGACGGCGAGCAACTTGCCGCCTCTGACACGTAGCGTTGGGCATGAAAGACTATGGACCGAATAGAAAAAAAGCATTTTGATGCTGCGGGTACAATCTCGGAGGTTGTTGCGAATCGGCTTGGAGGCAAAAGCCGTGCGGTTCATTCAGAGACCGCTATTGCAGTTGCGGCGCGAATGGCAGGTACTATGCTGTTTCGATCCTTCGGCTTGGACACGAGCAAGATGCTGGTGAGTGCCGCAGTCTTATCCGAACAGGCAAACGAAAAGGGACCGATGCTGCTCAATATCGTAATCATGATGATGCAAGAATACGGCTTACCACAAGACAAGGAAAAGCTTGCTGATGTCGGCAACCGCGGAAAAACACCACGATTGAACGTAACACAATCGCAAGAACTGCTCGACGCGGACTTGCGACTAATCCGCGAACAACATAATCTCACTCTGGAAGATGCCGCCTGCGCGTGCGCACTCACAACGGCATGGCTCATTACGGAATGTGCACCACAGATCGGCTTGGAGGTTGGATTCAACATAGCCGCCTATGGCTTCATTGAGGGAACAAAGACTGTTCCCCGCCTTGAAAACTCAGCAGTTCAAGACAAAACAAAGCGACCGTGGTATCGACGATGGAAATAGTAGCGTCTCTGTCTCTGGGGTCACGCTAAGTATATGACATTGCAGACGAAATTCCTTAAAAAGGACTTTGAAACGGTCTTAATCGACCGATTTTCCTCAAAACTGCCCTATTAGGAAAATTGACGGAAAATGGCTCGTGCTAAAAGGCATTATATACCCGGTTATGTCTGGCATACCCCAGTTAAACAAAGTAAGAAAAGGTTTAACGGGGTAAATAACCCACCGGTGCCATAAGAGAGAATTTCTGTTAAAATTTCCAAGAGATCGGCGCAGATGGATTGAGTGGCTGTATCAGGCCAAGAAAAGATACAGCGGTTTGAGCGTGTTAAATTATAATGAAATCCAGAATCATAGAAAAAGAAAAGGCATCATTGATTTTGATCGGCTGATGGGGTTGCCGGGATTTGAAAATTATGATGATTTAAAAGAAGCTCACTACAAATGGGTGGGCAGCGAAATCCAAACTACCAAATCTGATAAAGGAAAAAAGTGGACTCAAAGCATTGCAGTCGGGAGCAAAACGTTTATTGAGACAATGAAAGAACATCTTGGCTTTGGGGCTCAATCACTGGTTATGTAAGAAAAAAAACGAAAGAATACTATGGAAAGATATAAAATAGGTGATTTTCTTTCAAGAAAGAACAGGGAATCAATTCCAAACATAGCGTTTAAAGCTATGACTTTGATTATGAAATTGATGGATATATTTGGACAGTATTCTCGTAAGAACTTTGAAACCCTAGAATTAAAATCTGGTCAAACTGTTATTGATTACGGTTGTGGTCCTGCGCGATATATTGAATTCGCTTCAAATGCTGTTGGAAAAGCGGGCAAAGTCATAGCTGTGGATATACACCCACTTGCTATTGCCAAAGTGAAAGAGAAAATAAAAAAACAAAAACTATCAAACGTCGAAGCTAATCTCGCGGAAAAATATACAACGTCTATAAGGGCCGAAATAGCTGATGTAGTTTACGCTCTGGACATGTTTCACATGATAGAGCAACCAAACGAACTTCTAAAGGAATTAAGCAGGTTGGTAAAAAAGGATGGAACAATAATTATTGAGGATGGTCACCAATCCCGAACAGATACAATTCAAAAGATTGAAAAATTTGGCATTTTAAAGATTGTTCAAGAAACCAAGTCTCATGTTAAATGTCAGAAACTTGCTTAGGACTAGACACATAACGAATGTTTCCAGCGGATCGCTTTCGCGCCCACGGAAACTAGCGTTCGGCACTTTATGAAAAGATGATAAGATTTCAGGATCTCAAAAATTTTGTTGAGATAGATATAGCAAATCAAGAGGATGGGGATTTGCCATCGCGTGGTGATGCCCACGTCACTGTAGAAATATCATCAAATGGTTTTTCAGGCCATAATGATCTTTGGGTATCTTATGGTTCGATACAGTCATTTTGTAGGAACTTAATTCGCCTTGAGGCAGTTCGGAAAGGCGAAACTACATTAGAATCAATTTCTCCCGGCGAGTTGCATATAAAAGTGTTCTCAGTCAATTCTCGAGGTCACATGGGAATTATGGGTACAACTGGCTATAGTATTCAAAATGAAAATCTACGATTCAACCATTCGGTCAGCTTTGGTTTTGAATTTGATCCATCACAACTTGTTGAGGCTATCAAAGTTGATTGGGTAAAAAGAAATGGTGCCGAACAATTGTCTTAAAAGGACCCGAATTAGGCGCCGAACCAAACAGTTGAGCTGGAGGCATGAAGACCGCATTTTAGCGTAAAAGCCGTGCGAACTTTGCATTCATTTGGACCGCAGCTCACTTCCACGTTCGGCCGCATAAATAAAGATACCAAAACTAATTACCGTTAGCAGCAGAATCATTCAAAAGTGATGCGGCAGTGAGACCGCATTTTGAAAAGGGGTAAAAACCATCTCCGATTTTAAGACTAAACCCGTATTCTTAAGGCCGCTTCTTATTACGATTATCTTAATCACCGTTTACCGATTGGGCCTGTTGGTGCCCATTCCCTTTTTGGATTCCGATGGGAGCAGGGGGCAATTTGGTATTTCTATACCATATAACATAGCTGATAGGCACTTCTCAATATTAATGCTTGGCATCATGCCTTACGTTTCGGCCTATATCCTTGTGGAAATCTTTTCTCTTTGTATCCCCCTATTAAAAAAAATGCGGTCCGGAGATTTTGAAGGCCGTTTAAAGTTAAAACGCATTTCTTTGGTTCTGGCACTGGCCTTGGCTATCTACCAGGCAAACAGTTTGGTATCGAGCCTCAAAAGCTGGGATTTGTCTAATGGAAAGTCAATTTTAAATGTTTCTAGTGCCTTCGAACATCTGATTTTGGTTTGTGTGATGGTGGGCAGTTTCTACCTGCTTGTGGCCATTTGCGAATTGATTTCCAAGTTCGGTATTGGCCATGGGATTTCGATCATTATATTTAGCGGCATCTGTGGAGATTTCATTGGCCGGGTTCCCATGCATTTTGAACGGTTCGAGTATTATGACTTTTCCTCTTATATTATCGTGTTAATTGTGTTGTGCGCCCTAATATCTTTTACATATGTTTTGTTGAAAACCAAAATCTCGATTCGCTGTTATCACGAAAAAGACAACACACCGGTGGGCTATTTCCAACTCAATCTATCCCCTTCCTCTATGGCTGCATTGACCTATGCGACCACTATAATTATGCTGCCGGTAACGCTTTCCCATTTTTTTGGCATTGGAAGCAGCCTTGCAAACAACCTGCATCCTGGCTCTTTAGGGTACAATCTGATTTCAATTTTTTGTGTTTTCATATTCAGTTTCCTGTTTGGCTGGGCATTTCTTCACCCCCGCAAAAGAGTGAACAAAATGCGGATAAGAGGTTGGCACATTTCGGATATTGATACGTCCGCTGCGAGCTTTATGCTTAGAAGACAATTTATTTACAACCTGCCGTGGACAATCTTTCTATGTATAATGGTGATAGTACCCTCGACATTAATAGTCAACGCGAATGTTCCCTTTTACATCGGTGGCAGTTCCATACCGGTCATTGTTGC
Organism: uncultured Desulfosarcina sp.; assembly: GCA_964435765.1. Classification (GTDB taxonomy): domain Bacteria; phylum Desulfobacterota; class Desulfobacteria; order Desulfobacterales; family JAFDCJ01; genus JAFDCJ01. The sequence continues at coordinate 5,269 of CAYTBC010000166.1, read as the reverse complement.
GATTAGTTTAGACCTCATTTGCGGTTTCAATTTCTATCAAAACAACGTCCATAAGCCGATAAAGATTGCCGAATTTCATGACATATATGATGCTAATATGATTCAAAACCATTTGGAAGCCGTGGGCATAAAGAGCTATTTGCGCGGATATCATCACAGATTATTGAACTATTTTTTCGGCCCTTATCTCGAAATAAGTCTCATTATTGATGATCAGGACAAGGTAAGAACGCAAACGATAATTCAAGATTATTATGATGGGCTTGGATTGTGTCGAGCGACGGCATGAAGATGGACGGGATATATCCGGCGGTTTTAGTAAATCTCTGCTGGCTTTAACTGAGGTACCCTTTTGCACCTTCCGAGGCATTAACCGCCCGCCACTTATGCCCGGTTAGGTTGCATGAAAAAGTTTTTCGTAAAGGATAAGGAGATTGTCTAAGTATGGGTTTTTTGTTTCTATTTATTATCGTCGCAGGTGTTTTCTCCTGGCAATTTAAAAGCCTGAAGCAAGGAAAGGTGACGAAACCCAAAGCTATCGGCCTTTTTGCAGGATATTCGTTTCTTCCCGTTGTATTGTATGGCGTTGTGTTCTTTATTATAGTCGGTCTAGAAGAAATTTTGGATAAGGCGATAATTGGCGAATTATACGCGCGGTCTCTTCTTTTTGTTCTAATTGGGGGTTCTCTTTTAGTATTAATTTCAACAGTATTTTTTGCGGCGGTTGCAATGGTAACAAAATCTGACGATAATTCAAATTAACATTCGTCTGGAGCAGACGGCGTGAAAATTGCGGTTTTCCGAAAAGGCCCTGAAAGCTTGTCATGGCTATGAGGGACGTTCCTCGGATTTACGGTTTACGAATTCGGATTTAATTGATATCCGTCGATCGAAAAATTTATATTAACTTATTTGCATCTTTTATGACTATTTTATAACCATTTTTTAACTATTGCAAATCGTTAAGTTTTGTGAAATGTAAAATAGCAAAAAATGTACATATCTGTATTTCAACCATCTTGATCTAACACCGCAGGGATTTAACGTGAAGTGATCCGGCCTTGTGAGGATGCCTGACGAAGAGATAAATACAAATAGATCTGGAGGAAGATATCATGACCAAAATCGTGAATGCCTGGAACGAATGGGATCCCCTAAAGAGATTAATTTTAGGTCGACCTGAAGGCAGCCATGTGGCTGCACCTGAACCCGCTGCATACTCGCATCAACCAGACGGTGGTTATCCGCTCAGCACCTATGGGCCTTATCCCCAGGAAATGGTTGATGAAGCGAACGAGCAGATGGATAACTTCGTGAAAATTTTGGATAACCGTGGTATTACGGTGGACCGTGTAGAAGTGCACCCAGCCTACCTGGAAGGTCGGGGCAATGGGACACCAGATTGGACCATGCCCAATGTCCGCGGCACGAACTGCCCTCGTGACCTTTTCATGACAGTTGGCAACGAGATAATTGAGGGTGCCGGCGCACAGCGACAGCGCTGGTTCGAACACTTGAACCTTCGCCCCATCTTTCAGCGCTACTTCAAGGAAGATCCGGCATTTTTGTGGACTGCAGCACCCAAGCCTCGCATGACAGATGCTTCGTACGAAAAGAATTACTGGTACAACTACTACAATGTGTGGTCAAATGAAGAAAAGCAAAAACGACTAGAAAAAAATCTCTTCAACCTGACCGATGTGGAACCGATGTGGGACGCTGCTTGCTGCATGCGAATGGGAAAAGACATCTTCTGGTACCATAGTTGTGTGACTAACAATGCCGGTATTGATTGGCTCAAGCGCTATTTCGGATCCAAAGGGATCCGGGTGCATGAAGTGCAGTTCGGCACCACCCAAGACACGTATTACGCGTTTCACGCTGACGTCATCATTTGCCCCGTTCGTCCCGGGCTGATGATGCACAACCCTACTCGACCTTTCCTGACCCCGGATGCCGTAGAACTCCTCAAGAAGAACGATTGGGAAATAGTTGAGACGGCTCCCCCAACCCATCATTACAATGAAGTGCTTGACTCTTTTGGAACTCCACGGAAAGGACCTAACCCAATCTTCATGAACACCCTCTCGCTGGGGCCCAACACAATTTGCGTGGAGGCCCACGAAGAGCGCTATATGGAGCAACTCACCAAGCTGGGTCTTGAAGTGATACCTGTGCCCTATGACAAGGTAGTAGCTTTCGGCGGTTCACTGCACTGTACGACCGTCGACGTTTATCGGGAAGGCGATCTTGAGGATTACTTTCCCAATCAAATCGAGGGGTACTAAAACCCACACGCTCTGCATTAAAGGGGGAAGGGGCGGCGAAGTTTTGGCAGACCGAACCGCCCTTTCCCAAACCACGAGGATCTGAAACAGACTCTCATTCAATCAGGAATAGGGGACGTTCCACGGATATCCGGTTGACATGCCTCGAAAAGTCCGTATAGACCTGTGCGGCGTAGCTTCAGCGAAGACGTACGCCCCTGGAGCTATTCACCATTCACCTTCACTTATTATTGAGAACAGGTGCCGCTCCTAACGCCACGGCAATGCGCAGACTCTTGAGCGGATATGCGGTGAGTTTCAACCGGCGCCATCGTCGCCAAGGTCACTTGTTTCTCTCCCAGGACTATGCTCTACGAGCCGGAGGCAGAATCGATATCCAGACTCACCCTCCGCAACTTTGTTTAACGATACCTTCTCCGTGCAGGTAACTCACAAAATATGCCGGAGTGCCGCCGGCTTACGGAAATAAAGTCCTCAATTGGGCCGGAGCGTGCAGCAATGTTTTGTATTCATGATAAAAAGGGTGTAAAGCAGCGGGTGATTTTTGACCTTAACTGGAGAAGTCTTATGTTTAAAGTAGAACAAAACGGCATGAATCGTTTGGATATCCATTTGAGTGGAAGTTTAGACACTGAGGAAATATAAACTCTGAAGAGGCTCGAATGTATCCGCAGCGGCTGGTAAATCAAACAGGAGAAGAATATGTTCAAGAGTCCGGGGAGGATAATCTATGGCGTATCCGATTTGGAAAAGGCGAAGGAATGGTACCGACAGGTCCTCGGTAAAGAGCCGGTGTTCGATTCGCCAGTAGGCGTAGCATTCCCCGTGGGCACATCTGTCTTGGGTCTTGCGCCGCGTGCACCTTCATCATCCGGAAAGGATGGGGCCATCGTTTACTGGGCCGTGGATGATGCCGTTTTATCTCACCGGCGCTTGTGCGAGCTGGGGGCGACCCCCTACACCGATTTAACAACGATGGCCGGGATGAGATCGGCCACGTTGAAGGACCCTTTTGGTAATGTGTTTGGTGTCATAAGCGAGGTGACGGCGGCCGAGAAAACAGTGGAACAGAAACCCTCCGATACCGCGCGCGGGGTCGCTAGCCTGCGCTTCCTCGCGACGCTCGAAGAACGTGAAGAGATCAGGGGCCGCGATTACCTTGCCGAAGTATTCGTTCCCGAAGAGTGGAAGGCGACCATGAGGGATACGGCCAAAAGGAAGTGGTTTGTGACTGAGTTTCTCTCTCCCGGCATGTATCTGGGCCACATCGCCCGCACGGCCTGGTTCGACGGCTTGGTAGAAGAAGCCCTCAGAGGTCATATCCCTCAGATCGTATTTCTTGGGGCAGGCTACGACTCACGACCATATCGCTTTACCGCTCTAATCAAGAATACCCGCATCTTCGAAATCGACGCGCCTCCCACTCAGGAACACAAAAGGAGTCTTCTCAAACAAGAGGGTATACCCATTCCGGAAGGCCTCGCATTTGTCCCTACCGACTTCACCCATAACAGCTTGAAGGATGCTCTGTTCTCAGCGGGCTACGACAAAGAACAAAAGACGTTCTACATCTGGGAAGGGGTAACTTATTATCTGCCAGTTGAGGCGATCGATGGCATGCTCAGTTTCATCCGGAAAAATTCGCCTTTCGGTAGCACCGTCTGTTTTGACTATTACAGCACTTTTCCTGGTATGGACGAGGCATACGGTGTAAAAGAACAGCGTCAATTCATGAAAACCCACTCTCCCGGAGAGCGCATTCAGTTCAGCATCAACAGAAAACAGATAGAATCCTTTCTCTCGAAGAGAGGCTTTGCCCTTATTGAGCATCTTACCCCGGAAGAGATGCAGAAAAGGTATCTCACCCTAAAGGATGGATCATCAGCCGGAAAAACGGGTGCGGTTTTCTGCTATGTACGGGCAACGGTGGCGTAGACCATTAACCTTATAGTTGCATAAAATGTTGCATTGGACTCGGGCTGTTTTGACGAAATCCATTGGCATTGTGGATTGATCCTGAATACTGGTTTCCAGTCTTCGCTCTTTCAGAGCTTCGGCCCGGCATGCTGGATGTTTCCGGATTTTACTGCGGTTCATTCCTGTATATCCAGCATCAAGTATCCAGCATCCCCGCAGTGCGGGATCGCCGCTCTGACCAGCATCTGACCAGAAAACGCAACCGTCTCAAGCATATCGGATACGCTGGATAGCAAGAATTTGTGCGATTTTAGGGTGATTGCGAAATAAAATGATCATGAATTTAAATAGAACTGACCTTGAAACGCTGATGGAGATTGCTATTGATGAAGCGACGGTTTCGCTGCGGGAAGGCAATAGCGGTTTTGGTGCCGTTATAGAATATGGTGGCCGGATCATCGTGCAGACCCATGATACGGACAGCACAGATGGAGACCCGACAGCACATGCAGAGTTGAAAGCCATTAAGGCGGCATCCGCCAAATTTGGAAAGAACTTGTTAGGATGCCTTCTTGTATCAACCCACGAACCCTGTCCCATGTGTTCAACAACAATTATAAAGCAGCTATGACCGTAACCTCTTCAATTATTGACGATGCGTATAATTTATTTTTACGCAAACTCGGCATTACCGTCAATGATGCACCCATTGTAAAGAGGGGTGAAACAAAGATTGTCATTCATTCAAAAAATTTCTGTCCTACTCTTGAAGCCTGTCAAATATTGAACCTGGACACAAGATGCGTTTGTCGACTTCTTACAGAATATCCTACGAATGAATTGATTCGTCAACTGCATCCAAAGTTACGCTTCAGCAGAAATTATGATAAATTCCGCCCGCATTCGACATATTGTGAAGAAATGATATCGTTTGAAATTGATTGAAGACTCTCTAACGTTAGGGTTCACGAAAAAATTAATTCACAGTTTTAGGCGTTGAGGCGCCCGGCTGGCAAGGCGCGAAAACGCAGGAATATCTGGATATTCCGAGCTTTCGCAACGCC